>JAVBSH010000028.1:0-10600 GCA_031547085.1 Bacteroidales bacterium | reverse complement strand
TTCTGCGAAAGGTTAAAGCAAGAACTCGGAAAGCTTTGGAAGAGAAGATCGCGGGTGCGTTGAGTAGCATTACCGTATCTGACATTTTAGGTTGGTTCGCGGAAGATGGGTATAGTACATAATAAATTCAATTGCTATAAGGGCCACTTACGGGTTGGTTGGAAACGATGCGATTGGCAGTGATTACGACCGTTTTTTTTACCTGTCCAATGTGGATATGAATAGTGCGAGCCGTAGCGCCCGGTTCGGAATCCCCGGCAGTTATTACCCGCTTAACGGCGTTTTGGTCACCAGGAATTCCAATGAAGATATTTCATGGGAGATTGCTAAGAAAATCAATATTGGTTTTGAATTGGGCTTATGGAATAAACTCACCATGGAAGTTGATTATTTCAGGGAACACCGCAGCAAAATACTGATGGACAGGGCGTCAATCCCAACCACTATGGGATTAACTACCACTGAAAGGGCTAACGTGGGTGAGGCAAAATCTTATGGAATTGACGGATCGCTTGATTTCTCGACCAATATCGGGTTATCTTCCTGGCTGAAAGCCCGGGTAAACTTCACTTATGCCACCAGCGAATTCATTGTATATGAAGAGCCTAAATATAAGGAATCGTACCGGCAGCATGTAGGATTATCACTTTCCCAACGGACAGGATTGATTGCCGAACGGCTATTTATTGATGAATCGGATGTAGCGAATTCCCCTGTACAAACTTACAGTAGCTATATGGCGGGGGATATCAAATACCATGATGTAAACGGTGACGGCAAAATTACAGATGCTGATGCCGTACCGATCGGATATCCAACAAGCCCAGAGATTATTTATGGATTTGGTATTTCCGCCGGATATAAGAATCTTGACTTCTCATGCTTTTTCCAGGGATCTGCACGCTCCAGTTTTTGGATCGATGCCGGTTTGACATCGCCGTTCAATAATGAAACCCAGCTGCTTAAAGCCTATGCCGACAACCATTGGTCGGAAGACAACCAGGACATGTATGCTTTGTGGCCACGTTTAAGCACAACACAGATCGGTAATAATACCTTGCCCAATAACACCTGGTTTATGCGTAATGGCGCTTTTCTCCGGTTGAAATCATTGGAAATCGGTTATACACTTCCTGTCAGTTGGATGGAAAAAATCCATTTATCCAATGCCCGGTTTTATGTGAATGCCACCAATCTTCTTTGTTTCAGCGGATTTAAACTTTGGGATATCGAAATGGGCGGCTCCGGATTGGGCTACCCTATTCAAAAATCATACAATGTTGGAGTTGTTTTATCCTTTTAATAAAATCGATTATGAAAAACATAAAATTATTTGCCAGGTTACTATTATTCTTTCCAGTAGTTATCTATACCGCATGTGCCGATTATTTAGATGTTGTTCCCGACAACATTGCCACTATCGACAATGCTTTTACCAGCAGGGCAATGGCCGAAAAATTCCTGTTTACCTGTTATTCTTACATGCCCAGCCATGCAGATGTTGAATCGCAAGTGTTTGTAGCAGGCGATGAGTTTTGGATGCCTTATCCGCAGTTTTCTATTTCCAGTACAGTATTTGAGTACATTGCCAGGGGAAACCAGAATGTTTCCGATCCTGTTCTGAATTATTGGGATGGCAATAAAAGTATGTTCACAGCATTACGGGATTGTAACCTCTTTCTTGAAAGAATTGGCGATGTACCAGGTATGTACCCGTTCGAAAAAGACAGGTGGATCGCCGAAGTGACATTCCTGAAAGCTTATTACCACTATTGGCTTCTCAGGATGTATGGTCCTATTCCGTTAATCCACACAAATATCCCGATATCTGCAAGCATTGAAGAAGTTCAGGTAAAAAGGGAACCGGTTGATAGCTGTTTTAATTATATCGTCCGTTTATTAAATGAAGCAATTCCCAATCTACCTTTTAAATTGCAAAATGAATCAACCGAATCCGGACGGGCGACACAACCTATTGCCTTATCGGTAAAAGCAAAAATATTGGTTGAAGCAGCCAGCCCCTTGTTTAATGGGAATACCGACTACGCTTCCTTTGTAAGGAATGCAGATGGCGTCTTGTACTTTAACCAGGCATTTGATCAAAAAAAATGGGAAAAAGCCGCCATTGCCTGTAAGAATGCGATTGATACCTGTCATCTGGCCGGTTTCCATTTGTATGAATACAGGCCGAATGTCGGGGAAAAAATGATTCCCGAAATTGTTACCCAAATGAGCATCCGGAATAGCGTTACGGACTATAATTATAACTATAACAAGGAAGTAGTATGGATGAATCCCAACAGCACCTCAGATATGCTGCAAAGATGGACTACTACTTTTCTGGACCCGGCCAACACGGCGAACGAAGGTACAAAATCGTTACTGGCTCCGCCCCTCAGGATTGCAGAAATGTTTTACTCAAAAAACGGCGTTCCGATTGATGAGGATGCCGAATGGGAAAGTACCAGGAAATATGCGGAAAGGTATAATACCAAAATAGCAACCGAAACCGACAAGTATCATATCAAAGAAGGCGCTGAAACGGCGATCCTTAACTTTGACAGGGAAATCCGCTTTTACGCCAACCTGGGCTTCGATGGTGGATTGTGGTATGGAATCGGCAAATTCGATATTGATGATCAGTGGGATGTTCAAGGAAAGATGAGCCAAGCAGCAGGAAAAAGGCTTCCGACATTCTTTTCAACCACCGGTTATTATTGTAAAAAATTAGCTCATTATCAAAATGTGATCCAGTCCGGCTCCGGTGGCGCATATAGTGTAGTCGATTACCCCTGGCCGGTAATCCGGTTGGCCGATTTATACCTGCTTTACGCCGAAGCGTTGAATGAAGCATCGGGTCCATCCGGCGAAGTTTATGATTTTATCAATAAGGTAAGAACCCGGGCAGGATTGGAAAACGTGGAAGTCGCCTGGCCAAAGTATGCAAAGGATTCGAAAAAACAAAAACACACCACACAGGACGGATTGAGGGAGATTGTCCGGCAGGAACGTTTAATTGAATTGGCTAATGAAGGACATCGTTACTGGGAAATCCGGAGATGGAAAAAGGCAACGGAAATGTGGAACAATAAACCAATACAAGGGTGGGATATCAATCAGGAAGAAACTGCCACCTATTATCGTGTACGGAATGTTTTTACCACTTCATTCACCATGAAAAATTATTTGTGGCCTATCAAGGAATACAACTTATCGGTGAATCCGAACCTGGAACAAAACCCGGGATGGTAATCCATTAATTATTAAAATAATAACCAATATGAAAATAATGAAACATTTTATCCTGTTTTTATTCACAAGCGTTTTTCTTGTGGTTTCGTGCAGCGAAGAAAATGAGCGGAATCCAATTATATCCGATTCGACAGCGCCCGGAGTTGTATCAAATATCAGGGCGGAACCGTTGCCGGGAGCGGTTAAACTGACTTATGCCATGCCGGACGACCAGAATCTGTCCTACATCAAAGCAGAATGTATGATAAACGGCGTTATGCGCGAAGTTAAGGCATCCACCTTCAAAAACAACCTGACCATTGCCGGTTTTGCCGATAGTTCTGTTTATACCGTTAACCTTTATTCCGTAAGCAGAAGCGAAGTATCATCAAATCCCGTAAGTATAGAGGTAGTACCGCTGAAGCCCCCTTTCCAGACAGTATTCGAACATATTTCATTAGAAAGGGACTGGGGTGGTGCAAGTGTAGTATATCATAATCCGACAGAAACCGATCTGGCGATCTCCATTATTTATATTGACAGTACCGGGTACTGGAATTCCGGAGTAACCACCTATACCAAAAGAAAGCAAGGTTCTTTTTCCATACGGGGATTTGATCCTGAAGAAACCACATTTGGCGTATATCTCCATGACCGGTGGAGTAATATGACCGATACAATTGTTAAAAACCTGGTTCCGATGTATGAAAAGCTACTGGATCGAACTAAATTCAGGGAAATACGGTTACCCGGCGATGTCAGGGATGCATGGGGTTGGGTACTGCCCAATCTCTGGGATGGCAAAACGTCTGAACCGGGATTCCATACGGATGTTGATGGTGTTTGGCCGCAACATTTCACTTTTGACTTGGGAGTAGAAGGTGGTGTTAAACTGAGCCGTTTCAAATTTTGGCAAAGGGACGGTGCCATGTATCGCTATAATGACCGGAATATAAAAAAGTTTGAATTGTGGGGTAGTGCAAATCCTAACCCTAACGGTGCATTTGATGAGTCCTGGAAACTCTTGCTCACAGGAGAATCGGTAAAACCATCGGGATTACCTGCCGGACAGTTCACTGATGAAGATTTGCAGGCGATTGCCGATGGCGATGAGTTTCAATTTCCCCTCGACATCCCGCAAGATGTGCGTTACATCCGGATGAAAGTGACCGAAACATGGGCAAAAATAAAATGTTTTTACGTGGTGGAAGTTGCTTTTTATGGAACTGATGTTAAAGAATAGGCAAGAATGATATTACTGATAAGAAAAATCGAATAAATATAATGTATATGAAAAATAAAACACAATGGTATTCAACCATGATCATCGTTTGTTTGATCATTATATCAGCATGTAGTAAATGGGACGATTATAAAAAGTACATAGACGAAGATAAAATCTATCCGCAAAAACCCGATTCATTGAAAGTGTATCCGGGAATGAGCAGGGTTCAGCTCGAATGGATCATTGTCGATCCGAAAGTAACTTCCTGTAAAGTTTCTTATACCCGGGAAGGCGTACAGGACACCATTACAGTCCCTATTGATAAGCATAATGATTATACCAATGACACCATCCGGATCATCATAAACAATTTGGCAGAAACCACCTGTTATTTTAAAGTGGTTTCGTATGATGACCTGGGACATTCTTCGTTGATTGTGGAAGCAGAAGAGTTTGTTTATGGCGAAAACTATCAGAAATCACTATTAAACAGATCGTTAAAGAGTAAAAAATTGGACGAAAACGGATTAAGTCTTCAATGGTATAATGCAGATGATACTGAATTGGCGATAGAGTTGAAGTACAAGGATATTTCAGGGAATTCAAAAACTATTTTTGTACCAGATACAATCACATCTACCATTATTGCCGATTTTAATGCCGATTATCCTCTTACTTACCGCACGTTGTACTTGCCTAAACCAACAGCAATTGATACTTTTTACGCTTCGGCAGAAGAAGTAAAGATCAACTTTCCATCCGAATTGATCAATGCACAAGCTCCGTTCGAAGTAACGGACAAAGGATTGTGGATGAAAAACAGGGCCGGAACTGTTTCGGGTTGGATTGTTAACGAGGTGATCGATGCACAGGGGAGTGTTGATAACAATTGGGGTAAACGGATCGTTTTGTGGGGTTGGGCAGGTTATACCCCGGCGCCAAGCATTGTAAACGGGAAAATATACCAGATACTTTCACTGCCTGCCGGAACATACTCATTCCGGGCAACAGTTTTCAAAATGTCATCCCAGGATAACAAAGTCTATCTTGTAGTGAACAATAGGTATTCATTACCGGATATCGGCAATGTCGAAACCGAAGCGCTTTCTTTTGTTAATATCAGTTCGGTTTTTGTGAATGACAATGATGTTGTGACATGCGGGTTTACATTGGAATCGCCATCAACTGTTTCACTGGGAGTGGTTGGAAGTGTTGGTCCTGATCAGGAAATGTTTTTCGACAAATTTGAGATCATCGCGAATTAGCCAAACACAACCATCAAAATCGTGAAATTCACCAGGGACATCATTTTGGAACCAACATCTGGAAGGTCTGTCGGAATGCATCAACCCAAATATTGTTTGTTTTACGACAACCACACCATGAAGGCGATCCCTGATGTCGGGAAAAATTTTGATGCGGATGCCTTTGTCGATAGGGTGAAACGTTGCGGGGTAGATTACCTGATATTCCATACCCGCTGTAACCAAGGGCTGGCGTATTATGATACCAACATCGGAACGAAGCACCCGTCGCTCAAATATGATCTCTTCGGACGATTATCTGATGCCTGTACTAAAAAAGATGTCGCTTTGGCGGCTTATTTTAATGCAGGTATCAGTAGCGAAGAAGGATTACAGCACCGCGATTGGACAACCTTGTATTTTGACGGTAGGTCGTTACGCGAGCCGCGATTAACGCCGCATGTCCGCACCATGTGCTATAATTCGGGTTACCGCGACCATTTGATTGCCATGGTGAAGGAAGTTGTAAGTAATTATGCCGTTGCCGGGCTGATGATCGACTGCCTGATCAGTTATCCGTGCGTTTGTCCGGTTTGCGTGAAGGAAATGAAAGAAAATGGCATCGATTGGTCGGATCTGGATTCAGTAACCCTTTTTTCCGAAACTTCTACCATACGCTTAGCACGTGATATTGCCGAAGAGGCAAGGGAAATAAATCCCGGTTTGCTCATTTCCAATAATTATCCGCCCTACGAAAAATTGAAAGGCATCAATAATTATTATGATGTGGTTTGCTTGCCGGCTTCCGACGGTTACGAGTTTATGCCCGTAATGGCTCATTACGTCCGCACCTTGGGCGATATGCCTGTGATCAATATGACCGGACGGTTTTACGATTGGGGCGATTTTGGCGGGCTGCTTCCCGAAGAGTCGATCAAATCCGAATTACTATACGGGTTGGCAAACGGAATGCGACCCAATATAGGCGGACATTTCCATCCGCGTGGCGATTTGGAAACTGCTGTTTTAGATCGGATTGAAAAAATTTATACCGACCTGCAAGCCAAAGAAGAATGGCATAACAATGCAAAACCGGTAGCGGATATAGGTATCGTTTACCCTAAAACCATTCATCAATTGCGTCATGATACGGAATTGCGAAGCGCTGTGCGGATGCTTTGCGAATTAAAACAGCAGTTTGATGTAGTAACATTGTCGTCGGACTGGTCAAAATACCAGGTACTTATTTTCCCCGACAGTGTGCTATTTACCGATGAAATAGCAAAACGTGTAAAAACTCATATTGATGCAGGCAAGCCGGTCATTTCAACCGGGATTTCCGGCTTGAATATTCAAAAAACCGGATTTGAACTTGAAACGGAATGGGGAGTAAAATATTTGGGTGAAAATGATTTTAATCCCGCCTATATTACTGTAGGAAAGAGGTTCAGCGCGGGATTACCCGGAATGCCGCTTTCGCTTTATTCATCAGGGATAGATGTCCGGCCATTGGCAGGTGCAAAAGTGGAAGCTTATTTGATAAAACCATACCAGAACAGGGCATGGGACGGTGATTATGCCATTCTGTACAATCCCCCGCAGGAAGTTACCGATAAACCCGGATTGACCCTCAATGGCAATATTGCTCATTTCAGCCATTGTTTATTTTCGGGATATTCCGATAAAGCTTCGGTCGAATTGAGAAGGTTATTTTCAAATGTTTTGAATGCGTTTCACCGGGAGCCGGTTTTGAAAACAGAAAATTTGCCGGCATTTGCCAGAGTCTTTGTTACCGGACAACCCAACAGGCGGATGGTGCATTTATTATCCTATCTCCCCGAAATGCGCGGTAAAACGCCAATCATAGAAGAAGGGATTGAACTTAGTAATGTGAAGATCATGCTTCGGGACGAAATGAAAACCATCAGAAAGGTTTATCTGGCTCCTGAAAGAATAGAATTATCCTTTAAATATGTAAATAGTTATGCAGAAGTAACCATACCCAAAAGCCAGGGGTATTCCTTAATTGTATTTGAGAACGAATAAATTTAAATAAAAACAGTTATGAAGAATTTTGTAATTTTATTATGTGTATTAACAAATATCGTTTTTTCAACATGTTCGAGCAACAGTGTTCAAAACAGCAAGAACGATATTATTATTGAAAATGAACAATTCAAATTGGTTATTGGAAGTAATGCGATTGCCAAAAGCTTGATTCTTAAGTCAACCAAGGAAGAATGTTTGATGCCAGGAGAAAATATCGCTATTTTCTCGGTTACGCAGGAACGCCCGTATCATAACGAGATAAAATTAGGACATCCTAACAAAAAAACAACTTTCCAGGCAGATACTATTTATCGGGATGGGGACAAACTAATTGTTGGTTTTGAGCTGATCCCCTATGAAGCAATTATTAAGGTGAAGGAAACGCCGGCTTATGTGGGTTTCAGCCTCGACGGTTTCAAGATAGATCCCGATGATTATCCGTCGTATCTTAAAATAACTCCACCGCCTGCAACTGAATTATGCCTGATGCAATTGCCGGTACGCAACAGGGAATACTTCGGTGAGTGGCTCAATGTCAGTTGGGACAACAATGTTGCCGTCAATGTATTGGGCACGGATGTACATGCTTATATTGATTTTGAGAAACGTAACGGTTATCGTCTTTTAACGGCAAGCGCCATCAAAGATATTAAATTTGAAGGTACAGGCGCTGCACTGATTGTTTGTAAACCGGATAAGCTTTTGGATAACATCGCCCAGATAGAAGAAGACTTTAATTTGCCAAAAGGTGTACAAAGTCGTCGAAGTAACATGATTAATGCTTCTTATTACTGGACAGCCAATATCAATCCCAGTAATGTGGATCAGCATATCAAATATGCCAGGATGGGCGGATTCAGGACAATGAGTATCTACTACCCTGCTTTTGAAGGGTTTGGCGGATACGACCTGATTGGAAGTTATGAGATTGATAAGAACCTCTTCCCGAATGGAAAAGAAGATTTAAAAAAGATGCTGGACAAGATTAAAGCCGCGGGCATAACCCCGGGCGTTCATTTTCTTCATTCCCACATCGGGCGGAGAAGCCAATACGTAACCCCTGTCCCGGACTACAGGTTAAACCTTGTAAAAACCTTCAACCTGTCAGAAAATTTAGGACGTAATGATACAGTAGTATTTGTGGAACAAAATCCTGATGAAAGTACCATGGCCGACGGATGCAGGGTTTTGAAAGTTGGTACGGAGCTTATTTCCTACAAAAATTACACAACTACCCGGCCGTATAAGTTTACAGGCTGTGTCAGGGGGATCGACAATACTACCGTCAATAGCCAGCCTAAAGGATCAAGCATAGGAATACTGGATGTCAGTGAATTTGGTGCCACCAGCGTCTATATTGATCAGCGGACGAGCCTACAGGATGAAATTGCCGAAAAAATAGCAAATATTTACGATGCCGGGTTCCAATTTATATATTTTGACGGTTCGGAAGGCGTAAACCCACCTTTTGGCAACAATGTGGCGTTAGCACAATATAGAGTTTTCAAGCGTTTAAAACCGGCTCCGCTGTTTGCCGAAGGAGCTGCAAAATCGCATTTCAGTTGGCACATGCTGAGCGGTGGAAACGCATTTGATGTTTTTGGGCCTGAAGTCCTGAAGGAAAAAACCCGGAAGTGGCCGGCAGAAGAAGCGCCCCGGATGAGGCAGGATTTTACGCGGCTCAACTTCGGTTGGCTGGGTTATTGGGCTCCCGGTGAACACACGATAGGAACCCAACCCGATATGTTGGAATATGTTACGAGCGTAGCAGCAGCCTGGGACTGTCCTATTTCGATGCATACAAACATTCATTCGTTCGACGCCCACCCCCGTACCGGTGATAACTTTGAAGTGATACGAAGATGGGAAGAAGTCAGGGCAAAACATTGGCTTACTGAAAAACAAAAAAAGATGTTGCAAAACATAAATCAGGAACATCATTTATTATTGAATGAGCAGAATCAGTTTGAATTGGTTCCCTACAACCATGTTACCGATATTGCTAACGGAAGTAAAGAAATAAGGGCGTTTATATTCCAAAGACAAAATACCCCTTATGTTGTCTACTGGCACATTTCAAGTAATAAGAAACTGGAATTGCCTTTGAAGCAATCGGACATTACCTTGTATGAAAAATTGGGACAAGAGGAAACAATTTCTTCCAGCGCCGGCAACAAAATTATTGTTCCGGCAAGCAATCGCCATTACATCAAAGCGAATAAACTAACGAAAAAGCAACTGCTGGAAGCGCTGAAAAACGCACGGATAGTAGAATGATTTTAAATGCATATCGGTTTTGATGCTTAAAGATGTCTCCGCGCGTAAACTCGTACCTCGTTTACTTGGTCGACATGACGTGTCGTACGTGGGTAAATTGGGAAAGGAAGGTTGTTGGGAGGCTTTTCCTCCCCACAACCTTCCTTTACCTTCCATATATTTGTATGTAAACGTACGGTTGTTGGGCGGAAAACCCTCCCAACAACCTTCCTTTCCCATTTTACCCACGTACGACACGTCATGTCGACCAAGTAAACGAGGTACGAGTTTACGCGCGGAGACATCTTTAGGCATCAAAACCGATATTCATATAATATTTTATAACACTATCTGGAAAAATAATCACATTTTATATATTAAGACTTAAAACATTAATTAAACAAAAAACACTGCTTAAACGTTTAGGCAGTGTTTTTTGTTATAGGCGACATGTGCATAATTGTTAAGTATCATTCCGGAAGAGGATAATATCCTAAAGATGTCTCTATTTCGCATGCTTCAAATTTCTCTCCACTTCGGTCGAAACAGTCAACATGACGCGTCCTCATTGAAAGGGGGAAGCCACACAATCTCC
>JAVBSH010000011.1:0-46825 GCA_031547085.1 Bacteroidales bacterium | reverse complement strand
TTCTGCGAAAGGTTAAAGCAAGAACTCGGAAAGCTTTGGAAGAGAAGATCGCGGGTGCGTTGAGTAGCATTACCGTATCTGACATTTTAGGTTGGTTCGCGGAAGATGGGTATAGTACATAATAAATTCAATTGCTATAATTCATTGCTAAATTACTTCGAATGGAGTATGTTTAATGATTTTGAAAAACGGACCAAATGTGCTGTCTTATTGAGGGAAACATAGTTTATGCTAATGATCGGGTGTTATTTTAGAAAAGTAGGTTGGCTCTGCAATTGCGACCGCCTGGCTGTCCGATTTCTTTATGTTTACATGAAAGCGAAAAATCCGGACCCCAATTTCAGCAGTATAGTAGGGCCGACTTATTATTTATGTCGTTGGAACAGGTTTAACAATCTGGGTAGCCAACGGAAATAAAGCGCTGCAAAGAAGAAGATATTGAAACACCAAATCACCAGGATATTTACCCACAGCGTCGGATAATATTTGCCGAAAAATTGTTTGACAGGCGCGTAAAACTGTGCCTTAATAAATGGTTGTTCGGGATCTTTGTATACAGGCTGATAATTTTGCAACAAACGGTTTTTGTATTCCACTAGCCGGTAGGTTTCATTACTGTTCTTTACCATATTCCCAAGGCTTTGGTTATAATAGTGTGATTTCAGGGTATAAAGGCTGTCCGGGTTCCCAGCCGTGATGTCCGCCGTCAGTTGATCCTTTCGTTCTGCCGCCTTATTGTATAAGGTACTGTAATATCTTGCTAATTGATCGAAATATTGGAACGTTTCATCCACCAGATTTTGGGAGATACCATTTTTTGAGAATTCCGTACAAAATGAAGATTGTACAACCTGTTGCCTTTGGTTTTCGAGCGCAATCTCGTTGCAGAGTAATTCCACAATGTTATTGTCGGGTTTCTTTTCCCTGTTAACAGCAAGTTTCACTTCATTCAGTTTATTTCGCATCTCCACCAACCAATAATTTTTCTGAAACTCGGCTATGCTCATGGTTTTTTCGTATGGGTACATGATCTTCTCATACTCGTTGT
Source organism: Bacteroidales bacterium (assembly GCA_031547085.1). GTDB lineage: Bacteria > Bacteroidota > Bacteroidia > Bacteroidales > UBA4181 > JAIRLS01. The sequence goes on along the minus strand of JAVBSH010000011.1, from coordinate 45,777 downwards.
TCATGAACTGTTCTACAGCCAAGGCTTCGAAAGCCCATCGTGCCGTGATGATCTCGCCATACCAGGGAACGGAAGCCGGTGTAGATATATCGGGATTGAGTTTTTCAAAACGCAGCAGCACACCGCTTAACATCAATTGTGGAATGACGATGAATGGAATGAGAATATAGATCGTTACTACCGATTTAAATGTGTCGGAAATGATCAGTCCCATCAGGTTGGCACAAGTCCATGCGGAAAACAGCACTGTCCAATAGGCGAAAGTCATGTGCAGGATTCCGGTAACCCCGTTTCCGACCAAAACGAACAGGATAGCCTGGATAGCAGAAATGACAAAAAGCACCAAAGTCTTCGAAAAGAGGTAGCTCCCACGGCTCAGGTTGAGGAAGGCCTCGCGTTTGAGTATCTTCCGGTCTTTGATGATTTCCTCAGCGCTTACTGACAGGCCGATAAAAATGGCAATGATGACAGCCACGAAAATGTATATCGGGACATTTTCATTCAATTCGAATGTGTATGCACCATCGGAAACATTATAATAACGGATGACATACGACAGCAACAAAGCCAGTAGCGGCGCTTCGAACAGGCAAACAATAATGTATTGCAGGTCGCTTACTTTGGTGAGGACATTACGTGTAGCATACACCGCAAACTGTTTCAGCCGCGACGGACGCTTGATAGCAATGGATGGCGGAAGTTCCTTTGGCCGTTCATTTTCCGGAACAGGTGTCTTGGATATTTGCGAAAAAGCATTGTACCATTCACCCGGCGATATACGTCGTACATTCGTTGCTTGGCCATGTTCATCGAGGACACGGGCCTCCACAATATTGAATATCTGTTCGGGATTGACATTCCCGCATTCGGGGCATTCGCTTGTATTACGATTGGCCTGTCCGGTTTGTGACTTGAAATACAGGATAGCATCCACCGGGTTGCCATTGTAGATCAGGTATCCTCCCTGATCGAGCACCATCAGGCGGTCAAACATCTTGAAGATATCCGACGAAGGTTGGTGGATCACCACGAATACCAGTTTCCCTTTCAGCGATAATTCCTTGAGCAATATCATGATATTATCCGAATCACTCGACGAAAGTCCCGAAGTTGGTTCGTCAAGGAACAATACTGCCGGTTGGCGGATCATTTCCAACGCAATGTTAAGGCGTTTGCGCTGTCCGCCACTGATCTTCTTGTTAAGCGGCGTTCCCACCTTCATGTCCCGTATTTCGTACAATCCCAAGTCGCGCAACACATCTTCGGTTTTCTTCCGGATCTCGTCATCTGTATACTCGCCGAAACACAGTTTAGCATTAAAATACAGATTCTGGAATACAGTCAATTCTTCCACCAGCAAATCATCTTGCGTGACATATCCGACGAGGCCTTCCGTGGCACTGCTCTGCGTATGGATGTCGGTATTGTTGAGCAGCACTTGTCCCTTGGTCGGTTGATATAGGCCTGTCAGGACACCCAGTAGTGTGGATTTCCCGGCTCCGCTTCCACCCATGATCCCAACAATGTTTCCCGAAAAAATCTCAAAATTAGTAGGATGTAGCCCTGTATGACCATTGTCAAATTTGTATTCCACATTCCGGGCTTCGAAGAGCATAGGGTCAGATTGTACACCGAGGTAAAAACAATTGACAATATCGCTGTAATATACCGGCTTGATGTGCGGATTACGGATACTACACCCGTAATTGAGCACATATACATTCTCGTTACTCATCGCCTGGCTGTTGAGGTACAATTCCTCGTTCCCCTCGTAACAACAGATGTACATATTGACACTCTGTACATGGAATACAGCAATGCGATTACCCAATCCTTCCCGGTATAAATGTTTGCATTCCAACTTGTTTCCCTCTTCATCATTGATGAGGAGCAGGTTGGGCGATTCCGGTATAAAATCAATCGGGAGTATTACAAAATGCAAAATCCCTTGAAATTCAACAGGATCAAAATTAAATGCCTGGGCAACAGTTTCCACGAATTCCTGTTCGAATTCGGAGATTGTACTGTGCGAGCCGTGTCCTGATTTGATGAAGCTGAGCAACAGCACCATTAAGGCAAACTTCTGACTCTGTGTCAGCTCATTATTGATTTGTGCACAAATCACCAGTAGTTTAACAGAACTGGACGAGGTGTGTTTTTGATGTTTTTGTTTGTCTTTATACTTCTCCTGATATTGGTTGTAATAATTGTCGAAAATTTGGATATATTCCTGTGCAAGTTCTTGATTCAATTGTTTCCGCAAAAAGCCTTCGATTACCTTACGCCGTTCGGATTTATCACTTTCCGGACGCGAAATAATCGCAAACAACCGCATCAATGCTTTTAATATCCGTTCACTCATTCAACAATAAGTTATAAAACTCTATACCCGAATCCGGATATATAATTGACAAAAATACGAAATTAGTCTCAGTTTGTTTTAATATTTTTTTCGGATAGCATTACCAGTGTTTCTATCCATTTTGGTTCATCATTGAGACTATCTACCAAGGTATATGCGGATCCGCCTCGTTCAAGGAATAATTCTTTGTATTCGATATCTAGTTCTACACTTGTTTCCAGACAATCGGCAACAAAAGAGGGTGCCACCACCAGTACTTTTGCACTTTTGGATGCAAGCTTTTTTAACACATGATCGGTGAATGGACGCATCCAATGACTGGAAATACGCGACTGGAAAGCAACCGTATATTGATCGTCTTTCAATCCAAGCCGTCCGGCTAATTTGCAAGCCATATCGTAACATGCCCACCTGTAACAGCGGTTGGGTTTGGCATAAACATCCATAGCTTCCGGTAACTGGGAGCATCCGCAAGGAATTTGCTCCTTCCGGCATGGTAACGGCAGATGGCTGAGCGGCAATCCATGAAAGCTAAAAACTACATGTTCATATTGTTCGGGGCAATATGCTGCAATCCTATCTGTCCACGCATCGAGGAACACAGGATGATCATAAAATTGCCTGACAATGGTGAGTTTTGGTTGAACAGGCCATTGGGTAATGTATTTCATAATATTATCCTCGACACTACCCGTTGTCGATACTGCATATTGTGGGAAAAGTGGAATAACGACAATTTCCCGGTATCCCTGTTCCTGCATTCGTTGCATTACATGCGGGAGATATGGTTCGCTATAATTCATGGCTATCCATATATCAGCCTGATCGCCTAACCGTTCCTGTAGCTTATCACGTATATTTTCCAAGTGCAACCGGAGCGGCGAACCATTCTCAGTCCACAACTGCCGGTATTTGGCTGCTGATCCTGAAGCCCTGAACGGGACAATAATGCCATTTACCAATATCTTACGCCACAACCATGGAATGTTCATGACATGCGGATCATTCAGGAAAAGGGAAAGATATTTCCTGATGTCACGAATGTCGAGGCTGTCGGGTGTCCCGACGTTAACTAAAAGAATAGCTTTTTTCACGTTCTTATCACAGGGATACTGATTTCATACATACAAAAATACAACTTTTCCGGGACTTTTCATGATGGTTTTATAGTTCTTTACCAGTTGTAAAAAATATAATCAGATACGAAATACGCGTAACACAAAATATGTTATCTTTGTTGTGTTAAAATTCTGTAATCTTTAATTTTAAAACCTGAGGTCATGGGAAAAGAAAGAGATGCAAAGAAAGAAACCAAAAAAGAACCAACTAAGTCATTAAAAGAAAAGCGGTTGGAGAAAAAAGAAAAGAAGAAAAATAAGGCTTAATGTTGTTCCCGGTAAGGGTAAACAGTGAGAATAGAGAATACGTCCCGAATCATTTTGGACGTATTCTTTTTTATACAAACTAAATAGAATCATGCACATCACCATGTATACCGACGGTTCGTCGATGGGCAATCCCGGACCGGGTGGCTATGGAGTCGTATTAATGGCCGGGGCTCATCGCAAGGAACTATCGCAGGGTTACCGGCTCACCACCAACAACCGGATGGAGCTGATGGCTGTCATCGTTGGCCTCGAAGCATTGAAAATACCCCAAAGTACAGTCATCATATACACAGACTCACAATACGTCGTTAATTCCGTTGAGAAAAAATGGGTGTTCGGTTGGGAGAAAAAGAATTTCGAAGGTAAGAAGAATGCCGACCTTTGGCAACGTTTCTTAAACGTATATCGTTGTCATACAGTCAATTTCAAATGGGTAAAAGGTCATGCAGGCAATAAGGAGAACGAACGTTGCGACCGTCTTGCCGTAGCTGCTGCCCAAAACATACAATTACTCGAAGATACCGGGTATGTTGAATAGTTTTGGACTTTAACAATCACATACTTAAATCATATTCAGCATCTTCACTGTTGCTTTGATGGCCGAAACCGTTTGGTCGGGTTCCAACCCGCGGGTTTTGAATTCGCGGCCTTCGGCGGTTTGCCAAGTGATTACCGTTTCCACAAGGGCATCGGTACGACCGCCTGGTGGTATAGTTACCACGTAATCCACCAGTTTGGGTAGATTCTTGTTGAGTGGCTCATAAATTTTCTGCAGGGCATTCATGAAAGCATCGTACTGGCCGTCGCCGGCAGCCGTTTCTTCGTAACATTTATCATCGACCTCAAGACTAAGTGTAGCGGATGATTTCAAACCTTCGGCCACATTCAACGAATAATTGCGCACTTTAATATGTTGCCCGATGCCCTCACTCTGCAACACATCCGAAATGATATAAGGCAGGTCCTCTGCAGTGACGTTTTCCTTGCGGTCGCCCAGTTCGATTACGCGACTGGTGATACGTTGCATGGCTTCTGGATCGAGTTGTATGCCAAGTTCTTCGAGATTCTTGACGACATTCGATTTTCCGGCTGTTTTGCCCAATGCGTATTTGCGGACACGTCCAAACCGCTCGGGAAGCAAGTCGTTGTAATACAGCTTGTCTTTGTTGTCACCGTCGGCATGTACGCCACAGGCCTGTGTAAATACATTTTCGCCCACTACTGGTTTGTTGGCTGGGATGCGGATGCCCGAAAACGTTTCCACCATCTTGCTGAGCAATGTCAGCTTTTCTTCGTTGATGCGGAGTTCTGTATCAGTATGGTCTTTCAGTACGGCTACGATACTTGCCAGCGGGGTGTTTCCGGCACGTTCGCCCAGACCATTGACAGTAGTGTGTATACCGCGTATCCCTGCTTTGATAGCTGCTAGCGAATTAGCCACTGCCAGGTCGTAATCGTTATGCGCATGGAAATCGAAATGAATATCAGGATAGCGTTTACACATTTCTTCACAGAAACGGAATACTTCATCGGGTGCCAGTATTCCCAACGTATCGGGTAGCATAATGCGTTGCAGGGGCGTGTCCTTGAGGTTGTCCACTAAGTATAATACATAATCTTTGGAATGTCGCATACCATTGCTCCAGTCTTCCAAATAAAGGTTGGCCTTCATACCCGATTGTGATACTGTTCCAATCGCTTTGCGAATATCGGCAACATGTGTTTCGGGTGTTTTGCGTAGTTGTCCTTTGAGGTGTTTCAATGAACCTTTGCTGAGCAAGTTTACTACTTTGGCACCTGCATTGCGTATCCAGTCGATGGATTGTGTTCCATCAATGAAAGCCAGCACTTCTACCTGCTCCAGACGGTCGTTTTTTGCTGCCCATTCGGTGATACGCTTCACAGCTTCCAACTCACCTGCTGATACCCGTGCCGAAGCTACTTCGATACGGTCGACCTTTACTTCTTCGAGCAACAAACGCGATATATGCAGTTTTTCGGCTGCCGTGTAAGCCACGCCTGATGTCTGTTCCCCATCGCGCAGGGTAGTATCCATGATTTCGATGATCCGGTTGTGCATAATCTTACAAATTATTGTGGTAACGCTATGATGTCGATAGTGCCAAATTTCGGAATATAACGGCGATAATTCTTTTCAGAAACCATTTTTCCTTTGGTCGTATAGAGCGTATAGTGATATTTATTGAAAAGTTCAGAATAATCCTTAAAAGATACATTCCGTTCTTCCATAATATAGATGCCTATTTCAAAGATAATTTTTGGTTTGAATTTTTCCAGTATTTGTGTGGCTCCTCTTAATACGCCCAGTTCATGGCCGTCCGTATCTATTTTTATCAAATCTATTTTATCGATTCCTTCGCGGGTTGCATAATCATCGAGACTAATAGAAGGAATATTTTTGGTATCCTTGATAACACCACAATGTATTGAATGCTTATTTTCGCTGGTACGAACCACTGGCCAACTACTATATGCCACCAAATCAGTTTGTTGAGCACTTTCGGATGAAACAAAACATTGATTCAATACGATACGTTGGGCTAAATCCGGGTTCAATTCCATATTACGTCTGAATTTACCTATTGCATAATAGGTCGGTTCAAATGTATGAATCTGTCCTCTTGACGCCTGTCGGGCAAAAAACAACGACATAATCCCAATATTTCCTCCCACATCGAAAATGATATCTTCAGGAGAAATGCTGATTAATTTATTACGGTAAACGTGCTCTTGAAATCCTCCAAAAACAAAAGTATGTAGATCAATACCTTCATTCAGATAAAGTTCAAAATTGATTCCATGACGCCGGACAATCTGTTTGTCGGTTTTGTAAAACAGTTTGACCACTAAATATAGCATATTTGCCATTTTCAACTTTATTCGGGTGATTTTCAGAGCCATAATAATTTATGTGTGTTTATTTGATACTTAACAGATCTATATCATGCCTGTTCCCCGTTACATAAGGCAGTGTCCATGGTTTCGATTTTTATACAATAACTATTCATAATTCGATATATTTCTCTATTTTAGTGATAGTTTCACGCTCACTTCACTGGTGAAATTGACATAAAACGGTATAAATTCAAATCCCGGGACAAGGTTAAAGGCTCGTTGATTGACTTCTGTCGGCATCGTTTTTATCTGGGCAGATTCGGACAGGATATATAGTCTGGCTGTTGATTTGTCAATATAAAAGCCATTCCCTTCCGGGAGATATGTTTCATTACCCTTGGAAATAACAGGAATGGCAAGTGTTAACTCTTTGGTGTTATCCGGAGCAACCACTTTAATAGCTACTTCATCTTTAGAAAAAAGATAGGTAATTTCAACTGGTATCCGGCCTGAGTCCGGAGATTTCAAATCTTTAGCGACTAATTCGGTATTGACAACGAATTTTTCCCCGTTTGACCCTCGAAGATGGCTTATATCGGCTTTCTTGGAACAAATGTTGGTATATTTCCTGCCATTTTCATGATATTCGACACGTAAAGTAGACGGATAGTTCATCAGTCTTTTGCTTACCTGCATGTTACTGGGTTCAACCATCGAGTACTCAGTCATTGCAGCGGCCAGCAACGGACCAATATTTTTATTCCAAAGGAGCGATAGTGCGCCGCCATGTGCATTACCGCCCGGCGAATTGTAGGCAACATCATATCCTGTAATCGTTCCGCGCCAGTCTCCTGTGGCCACGGTCCACACATCAAGGTCTTTAAAATGTTTCGACCCATATTCCTTTTCCCTTGGCAATGCCATTCTTTTATCAGGCTTTTTGAACCCCTTATGTAATGCTATGGCCAGACCTTTTGCATGCTCGAACGTATGATGGATACAAGCCGAATATCCGGCTGATAGGTAATGCATCCCTCCGTATAACAACCCGCCTGAAGTACATTTTTTCAACAATTCGAAATTACGATAACCTACTTCGGCATAAACAGGATCAAGTGCCGATAATATGCTGCTTAATACGAGTACCCCGTCGCATGTCCGGCTTCCCCAATACGACCACTTGTAATTTCTTGTCCCCCAACTATTATCCCAAGCCCCATCAGCCAACATAAACTCGATTTGACTGTCCATCGACTGTTTTATTTTTTGTTTCAAAGGGATATCGTTTACCAAATCTGCATACATGGACAAGTTAGGTAAGGTTTCTTCAACATTATATCCTAAATCCACCGGCAGTAGACCTTTAGATGATTTTACACGGTATTGGCCTTCACCATAAAAGAAATGATCATTTTCAGTAAAAAAAGGAATAATTTCACGGACCAATCTGGCCGCCTGTTCGGTATACTTTTTCTCTCCCAGAACCTTACCGGTTAATGCAAGTGCATAACATGCCGAAGCCGGGTAATTGATGTTTCCATACCCGGGCTTTAATTCGGATGCTATAAACCGGGCCTGTTCTTTAATGGCACTTATCCACTGGGACTTGGTTTCTTCATCAATCAAATATCCGAAGTCATTCAGCGATTCAAGCAAAGTGATTAAACCGAAAACGGTCACTCCCCTCCATGTGTAAATGCTTACCTCATTATTCCATGTGCCATCAGCAAAACGCACATTGGCTTCACCCCAAGAAAACAGTTTCTTTGCTGCTTCAACATAACGTTGGTCTTTGGTTCGTTCGGCCATGTATAAGAACGGATAAATTGCATCCGGCGCACGACCATGCATCAAAGCGCAACCCGGGCAAACTATTCCCCCATCCAAGGCCTTGTCTTTGTGTTCCAATTGGTGGTCGAGCAACGCATCACACCAACCCTTCAAGAGCTCGAACATTTCGTCTTGACCCGAAGACAAGCTGTTGCTTGTTTCTGCTTTCGAAGGAAGCAGAAACAGAAGCAAAAGAAAGAATGTAAAAACCGGTTTAGTTGGAAACATGGTATTGAGATTTAATTGGTCTGGAACAACAATTAATACACCAACCTAAAGTGTTGATAAGTGCTGTCGGTTTACTTCATACGCCTCAATCTCATCCTTGATGCTCAACAAATAATCTATATCATCATATCCATTGAGCAGACAGGTTTTCTTGTATGGATTGATATCGAACGATTCCTTTTCGCCGGTTGCAAGCAAGGTGATTTCCTGCCTTTCGAGATCAATGCGGATTTTTGTTTTTGGGTCTTTTTCAACGGCAGCGAAAATCTTTGTCAAAAAGTCGGGGCTTACCTGTACGGGAAGCAAACCGTTGTTCAGGGCATTGTTTTTAAAGATATCTGCGAAAAAACTGGATACAACGGCACGGAATCCATAGTCGAAAATCGCCCAAGCGGCATGTTCACGGCTCGAACCGCTACCGAAATTTTTACCACCAACAAGTACCTTACCCGAATAGGTTGGGTTGTTAAGCACAAACGATGGAATAGGTTGGTTACTTTTGTCGTACCGCCAATCGCGGAACAGGTTTTCGCCGAATCCGTCGCGGGTCGTTGCTTTCAGAAAGCGGGCAGGGATAATTTGGTCGGTGTCCACATTCTCAACAGGTAATGGGACAATGGTGGTTTCTAAAGTGATGAATTTTTCAGCCATTTTTTACATTTTTAATTTTTGATAATATTTCCCGCAGATGGCGCAGATGATCGCAGAAAAAATCAGTGTAAATCCGTTTAATCAGTGTCATCCGCGTTCCATTTCGCGTTCTATTCCAGTAATGTTACCCAACCGTACGGGTCGGGTTCGTCGCCATATTGGATAGCTTTAAGTTTTTGATACAAATGGGTGGAAACTGGTCCGGCTTTCTTGTCCTTACTGAAAATAAACGATTTGTTCTCGTCGATATCGTCGATTCTTTCTACTGGGCTGATTACCGCGGCCGTACCACAGATGCCGGCTTCTTCAAATGTGCCCAGTTCGTCTATGGGGATTTGCCGTCGTTCCACAGTTATACCCATGTCTGTAGCCAACCAGATAAGGCTGTCGTTGGTGATTGATGGCAATATCGATGGCGAAAACGGTGTGACATAAGTATCGTTCTTGATGGCAAAAAAATTGGCCGGTCCACCTTCGTCGATGTACTTTTTCTCCTTCGGGTCGAGATACAACACTGCCGAATAACCCATATCATGGGCTTTTTCACCGGCTACCAGTCCGGCAGCATAGTTACCACCAATCTTGTAGCAACCTGTTCCTTGGGGCGCTGCACGGTCGAATTGACGGAAAATAGCCAATGCCGTCGGGGTAAATCCTGTTTTGAAGTATGGACCAACCGGCACAACAAACACAACAAACATGTATTCGCGGGCGGGCTTTACACCTATCTGGGCGCTTATCCCGATCAATAGCGGACGGATGTATAGCGATGCACCGCTTTCGTAAGGTGGTACATACTTTTCATTCAGCTTTACCACTTTAAGCACTGCTTCTTCGAAGATTTCAACAGGCAGTTCAGCCATGGCAATTCCACGACACGATGACTGCATGCGCAGGGCATTTTCCCTGACCCTGAAAATCCGGATTTTATCATCCTTTCCCCTGAAAGCTTTCAACCCTTCGAAGGCTTCCTGCCCGTAATGCAGGCAGGTGGCAGCCATGTGGATATCCAACGTTTCAGAAGTGGTTTCCTGCGGTTTGCTCCATTGGCCGTCCTTGTAATAACTCCTTACATTATAATCGGTTTTGAAATAACCGAAAGGGAGATTTTTCCAATCAATATTTTCCATGACTTTTCTGATTAATGGAACGCTGATAACACGGGCTTGGCGGATTTACACTGATTAAAAATCCGTTCTAATCCGTTTAATCCGCGTCATCAGCGTTCTATAAACTCCTTGGGTCGGTGATTTTTCCTGTTATGGCAACCGCGGCAGCAACTAACGGGCCTGCTAGCAACGTCCTTGAACCGGGCCCTTGCCGCCCTTCGAAATTACGGTTGGAAGTCGATACGGCATACATCCCGGCAGGAACTTTGTCCTCGTTCATCGCCAAACAAGCCGAACATCCCGGTTGGCGCAGTTCGAATCCTGCTTCTTCCAGTATTTTGTCCAAACCTTCGGCGCGAACTTGCCGTTCAACAGTTCCCGAACCCGGTACAAGCCATACTACCACATCCGGATTTTTCCTACGGCCTTTTACAAAGTTGGCAAATGCACGGAAATCCTCAATACGGCCGTTGGTACAACTCCCCAGAAAAACATATTGCACTGGTTGTCCGACCAGTTTTTGTCCGGGAGCAAAGCCCATGTATTGCAATGCTTTGTCAAAGGTAATCTTGTCGTTGCCTGTTAACTCTTTGCCTTCGGGTACATTGCCGGTTATTTTCATACCCATACCGGGATTGGTACCGTAGGTAATCATCGGTTCGATGTCGGCAGCATCAAACGTATAGGTTTTGTCAAACTCGGCGCCTTCGTCGGTTTTCAGCGCTTTCCAGTAAGCGACGGCCTTATCCCATTCTTCGCCTTTAGGAGCATATTCTCGGCCTTTGAAATACTCGAAAGTCTTTTCGTCGGGGGCAATCAATCCACCACGTGCACCCATTTCGATACTCATGTTACACACGGTCATGCGGCCTTCCATACTCAACGCACGAATAGCCGAGCCTGCAAATTCAACGAAATAACCGGTACCACCGCCTGCTGTAAGTTTCGAAACGATATACAACACAATATCTTTTGCTGTGACACCTTTCCCCAACTCGCCATTCACTTCAATCAACATGCGTTTGGGCTTGGGTTGCATGACACATTGCGATGCCATTACCATCTCCACTTCGCTGGTACCGATACCGAAAGCAATGCTTCCATAAGCGCCATGTGTGGAGGTGTGGCTATCGCCGCACACGATGGTCATCCCCGGAAGGGTAATACCTAATTCGGGGCCAACCACGTGTACCACACCCTGTTTCGGATTTCCCAAACCAAAATAAGTGATATTATGGTTTTTTGCATTACGGACCAGTGTTTCCACCTGTATGCGCGACAGTTCCTCGACAATTGGCAAGTGTTGGTTGAGGGTGGGTACATTGTGGTCGCAGGTGGCAAAAGTCTGCTGTGGCCGCGCTACCTTGATACCACGGCGATCTAAGCCTGCAAATGCCTGCGGACTAGTGACTTCGTGCACCAGATGGCGGTCGATGTACAACACGTCGGGGCCGTCGTCGATATGCTTCACCACATGGCTGTCCCAAATCTTATCAAATACGGTTTTCTTCATTTATATTGGTTTCTAAAGTCTGATATTCTTTTTATACAATCTTTGAAATAGCATCGATAAACGCTTCTGCTGATGCTGTTACCACGTCGGTGTTGGCTGAGAAACCATAGTAGGTATTGCCTTGATTTTCCACCTGCACGTGTACCTTGCCAATATCGTCGCTACCGCGGGTAACCACCTGCACGAGATATTCCTCGAGCGTCACCTTGCGGTGAATTAGTTGACGGATGGCGTTAAAGGATGCATCCACGGGGCCGCTACCCGACGAGGTGGCGGTACATATTTCGCCGTCGATATTAAGCTGCACGGTAGCCATTGGAATGCTCGATCTGCCGCATACCACCTGAAGGTATTTGAGTTTCACGCGGCGTTGCATTTCGGTTTGGCCAACACCTACAATCACACGGAGATCTTCGTCGGAGATATCCTTCTTACGGTCGGCCAATTTCAGGAATTTGTTGTAGGCATCTTCCAACTCTTCGGCATTGAGCTTGTAACCAAGGCGTTCAAGATGGTGGCTCAATGCATGGCGTCCACTACGGGCGGTAAGCACAATGGATGATTCATTGATACCCACATCGGCCGGATCCATAATCTCGTAGCTTTCGCGGTTCTTCAAAACGCCATCCTGATGGATGCCCGACGAGTGCGCAAAAGCATTACGGCCTACCACGGCTTTGTTAGGCTGCACTGGCATACGCATCAATGTAGAGACGAGCCGCGAAGTCCGGTAAATCCTCTGAGTATTGATGTCAGTGTGTACCGGCATATCTTTACGACTTTTGATAGCCATCACCACTTCCTCGAGGGCGGTGTTACCGGCGCGTTCACCGATACCATTGATGGTTACTTCGGCTTGCCTTGCTCCATTGAGGATACCTGACATGGTATTGGCCGTAGCCATTCCCAAGTCGTTGTGACAATGGGTGGAGATGATGGCTTTGTGGATATTTTTCACGTTTTCCATCAGGAAACGGATTTTACCGCCGTATTCGTCGGGTGTGCAGTAACCGGTGGTGTCGGGGATGTTCACAACGGTGGCGCCTGCCGCAATTACCGCTTCGATTACCCGTGCGAGATATTCGTTTTCGGTACGGCCGGCATCTTCGGCATAAAATTCAACATCCTCCACGTATTTCTTGGCATATTTTACGCAAGCGGCAGCGCGTTGCAGGATGTCGTCCTGCGTGGAGTTAAACTTGTGGGTGATATGATACCACGATGTTCCGATACCGGTATGTATCCGCTTGTTTTTGGCAAAATGCAGCGCATCGGCAGCTACGTCAATATCTTTTTCCACGGCGCGGGTAAGTGCGCAAATCGTAGGACGTGTAATCACTTTTGAAATTTCAACAATCGAGTTGAAATCGCCGGGACTCGAAATCGGGAACCCGGCCTCAATAATATCAACACCCAACTCATCGAGTGCTTTGGCAACTTCGATTTTTTCCAGTGTATTCAACTGGCAACCGGGTACTTGCTCGCCGTCACGGAGCGTAGTGTCGAAAATATACAATTTATCACTCATGGTTACTTTTATTAGTGGACAAAATTATGATTTTTAATCGATTTACATATGATATGTAACCAAAAAAGCCATTCCCGGAACTGAGAATGGCTTTTCTGATTTTTTAATTTTTTAATACTTGCACACCATCCTCTATCGCTTACTAATGAGAATTAGAGCGAGACCATTAAGGCTGAGGATAATATGACAATTCATGACCTAAATTTTAACTTGGAACAACAGTGCAAATATACGACATATTTATGTTGTACAACATATTTTTGAAAATATTTTTGTGTCTTATTTCAAAAATTCACCTGCACTTTCAAAAACCCGGTTAAATTGCTTGGTTACTTCGCTTGCAATAGATGTCAGTGTCGGGAAAGGATCCTCATGTTTGTATTCGTAGGGAAAATCAAGGATATCAACACGGATAGGGATATCACGTAAGGCGCCTTGCAGGGTATTTACTACTTCATACGGTGGTACCACCGTATCGTTGGCAAGCGTTAAAGCCATTACCTGACTGCTGATGTGCCTGAAAATATCCTCACGGTGTTTCCGCATATTCCCGTAGTTTAACATGCTCCGGAAATTAATGCCTTCCGGATGGTCTTCGCCCAAATAATGCCGCAAATGAGCGTCTTTCTTCAAGTGACTTTCGAGATGTTCCACCACGAAGGAATAGAGGGCAACATTGGCCTCGCTGTCGAGGATAAATTTCGATACGGGAGATAACCGGTTGAATACCGGACCACCGCAGAACATGAACATCTTCGATTGATTAAAATATCCGTTTTGATTGGTCATGATCAATATTTCGGACAACAAGCAACCAATGGAATAAGCGAAAAAATCGAAGGTCGCGTCCGGTTCGATCAGGGGATGTCGTCCTGCCCGGATTTCTTCTACCAACTGGATAATATCGTAATATGTCTGCAAGCCTGACCAGAAAAATCGTTGCGGGTGGGCATGAAGGCGTGAACTGATGGCCACATTGGATAAAGTAGAATTAACGATCTGTGGAAATGTTTTGCGGCGTTGTTCGCTGATAGGGTACATCTCACGCCGGTCGCTCCAATCCTGCGGGGCACGATTCATGTGGAAAGCGATGGGGAAAAGGACAATGGTTTTTCCTGTGATTTCGCTCAAACGCTTGGCCCACGGGAAATATTTCGCCCAATGCTTCTCATTAAACCCGTGGAACATCAATATTGCCCGATTTGATTTTTTAAACCGAGCCGGTTGGAAAACATGATAACGAAATTTGTGATTTTCAATAATATGAGCATCAGCCATATTCAAAGTCCGGCTACGATTGGAAATGCTATTTTCGAAGTCGTATGGCAAATCGCAGGCAAATTCGTGTTGTTCGCACCGGTATTGCCCTTCCGATGGTAGTATGGGACAAGAATGCGACTCGAAATTGAAGTTATACAAATGTGTCTCATCATCAATCACATCAAAGTTGCTGTAATTGACTTTTTCTTTCAATATCTGATGTATCTCAAAATATTCCATTCAATGTACATTTACCATATTGTAAAGGTATACTACAAAGTATCAAAATGTTGTACTAAAATACTTTGTACGGCTTTTTGTTTTAATCACTAAGTGACATTGATAAAATAACATCCTCATCTTTTTCAGACAGGATTAACATGATTTACAAGATGTAGGTAATCTTGTAAATCATGTTAATCCTGTCAAATGAGTAAATTATTTTGTCTTCATTCCTAAGCCGCTACAAAGGTAATAAAATTTGCAGCCGATTTTACAAAGCTCCGGCAACTGGTTTTAAACCCAGTTCTGTGGCTTTTTGGATCATAAACTCGTGAGCTGCATTATATTCATTAGGGATGATCCCGTCCAGGATGGCGTCCTTAATGGCATTTTTGATCATTCCGATTTCCCTTCCGGGTGCAATCCCGAAAGTTTCGATAATCTCATTGCCCGATACGGGCGGTTGGAAATTTCGTATAGCATCCTTTTCTTCTATTTCCTGCAATTTATGGCGTACCAGTTCGAAATTTTGTTGGTATCGTGCCACTTTGTCGGCATTTTTCGAGGTAATATCGGCATCACATAATAGCATCAGGTCGTCGATATCGTCACCGGCCTCGAACAACAAACGACGCACAGCCGAATCGGTAACCACATCCTCGGCCAGCACAATTGGCCGCAAATGGAGCAGTACTAATTTCTGTACGTATTTCATCGATTCGTTCATGGGTAATTTCATGCCACGGAACAGCTCTGGAATCATCTTGGAACCTACAAATTCATGTCCGTGAAATGTCCAACCCTCGCTGGGTTGGAAACGTTTGGTAACGGGTTTACCGATGTCATGCACCAACGCAGCCCATCGCAACCATAAATTACCAGTACGTGGACAAATATTATCCAACACCTGAATACTGTGTAAAAAATTGTCCTTATGCGCATATTTTCCACGCTTTTCAACGCCTTTCAGGGCAGCAAGTTCCGGGAAAATAAGTCCGAGCAAACCTGATTTGTCTAGCAACAGGAACCCTACCGATGGTTTGGGCGATAGGATGATTTTATGCAATTCGTCGGCAATACGTTCCTTGGAAATAATCCCGATACGCTCCTTGTTGCGTGCAATGGCGGCAAAAGTATCATCATCTATCGTATAACCGAGTTGTGTGGCAAAACGGATGGCACGCATCATACGCAATGGGTCATCGCTGAAGGTGATATCGGGATCAAGCGGTGTACGGATGATAAGGTGTTCCATATCTTTTAACCCATCAAAAGGATCGACCAATTGCCCGTAAGTTTCTTTATTTAATGAAATGGCCAACGCATTGATGGTGAAATCGCGGCGTTGCTGATCGTCCTGTAAAGTGCCGTCTTCAACAACCGGTTTGCGTGAGTTACGACTGTATGATTCGCGCCGGGCTCCTACAAATTCGATATCGTCATTCCCATAACGGAACATGGCTGTGCCGAAGTTCTTGAAAACGCTTACAGGCAACTTCCTGTCAATCCGGGAAGCCACCTTCCGTGCCAAGTCGATACCATTTCCCAGCACAACAATATCAATATCTTTGGATGGACGCCCGATGAGCAGGTCGCGCACATAACCGCCAATCACATAAGCCTGCAAACCATCTTCGGCTACTACGTCGGCGATGATTTTAAAAACAGGATGCTTCAAGCATTCTCGCATATTTTCCGAATAAAGAGGCGCAAAGTTAATGATTTTTGCTGTTTCTATGATCATGTTCCCAACAGTATGGAAGCAAAAACCCCATGAATTTATAAATTTATGGGGTTTGATTTGTTCCGGCTTTTCTTGCTTTAACCTTTCTGCGGTGAGGGCGAGATTCGAACTCGCGGTACAGTTACCCGTACGACAGTTTAGCAAACTGTTGGTTTCAGCCACTCACCCACCTCACCGTTTTGCGGGGCAAAGGTAACCAAATTGGTGATACAAACAATAGGTAAATATAAAGTTTTTACCTTTCTATACCTTTTGAGTTGAAAATTAATTATTTTCTTTCTTGACCGGCATCAATTCACCCAATACGTAATTCGTCTCATCGAAATACTTACGCGCCATCATTCGGATATCACGTTCTTTTACCGAACGTATCATCTTTTCGTAGTCTTCGAGGGTAAAGAGCTTATCGCCTTGCCGGTAGGTATTTAGCAACACTTGTTGCCAATACGAATTTTCCTTCATGGCAGTTTCGCGTTCGCGGATCATGGTTTCTTTCACTTTATTCAGGTCGATTTCGGTTGGCCCGTTGGTTTTGAGTTTATTCATTTCGTCAAACACGGTAGCTACCAACTTATCGACATTGTCGGGCGAACATCCCCAAACAAACTCCAGCGAATACCGTGCTCTAGGAAACCTGCTGACGTTGCCCGACAGCCTGACTCCATATACACCACCTTGTTCTTCGCGCATCGACTCACGCAGCTTAATATTCAGGATATCCGTCATCATAGCAAAATACAAGCGTTCCTTGAGATCCCATTTGAAATCGCCTTTCATATAAACATTCACACGGCTTTGCTCTTCCGAATTACGGTCGAATTCCAACTTGGTAATACCCGAAGGAAATTCAGGCGTCACATCCCGCCACCGTTCGACACGCTTTTTCGATGGTAGACCACCCAAATAAGTTTCGAGCATGGGGATTACTTCATTAACCTTGAAATTGCCTACCATCACAAATTTGAAATCACTTGCATCCGCAAACCGGTCATTAAAAATATACAGGGCGTTATCGAGTTTAATCCGGTTGATCTGTTGTTCGGTCGGAATAGTAATTGTGCGCGAATTGTTGCTGGTCACCACCTTTTGCAAGGTATCCATATATGCATACATCGGGTTGGCCTTCATGTTGGCTACTTGATTGCTGATTTGCGATATCAATGTATTAAATGCCTTTTCGTCGCGCCGCACGGCCGTGAAATACATATAGTTGAGTTGCAACATGGTTTCAAGGTCTTTCGGAGTCGCCGAGCCATTCACACCTTCATATATTTCGCCGATATAGGGCGACAGTTTTGCCGTGTTCCCGGTCAATTTCTTACCCAGTGCAATCTGGTCGAAATTTCCCAATCCGCTCGCCGTAACAATGCTTGTCGCCATCATTGCCGACATATAATCTTCATCCAAGTAAAGTGAAGTACCTCCCGGACTGAATCCGGAAAAGAGAATCTGGTCATTTTTGAAGTCGGTCGATTTCAGGATCACCTGTACCCCGTTCAGGAACAGTAGTTCCGTATATCCGAAATCGGGATTGTCCTTGCGGCGGAATACACGGGTTCCTTTAGGTTTTTCGGCCAGTAGCGGCTCATCAACCACTTGGTCGACGTATGCTTTCAGGTTGGCCTGTTTGCTTGCTCTCAAAATTTGCAATATATCATTCTCCGTAGGTACTACAACGCCTTCTTTTTCAGGAGCCATAACAATGATGCAAACATTCTCGTCTGTGATCCACTTTTTAGCAAGGGCATTCACTTCTTCCAAAGTGACATCGGGTACAAAATGCTGTGCATAGGCATTTTCATTGATGATACCTGGAATTGGTTCCTTTTCCAGGAAGTTGCGGACAAACTCGTCGGCCAGCCGATCGGAATTGTTTTTATCGGCTTCTTTCGCCATCTGGTCGTAATTTGTTAGCACAGCCTGCTTTTCACGATTCAGTTCGGTTTGGGTGAAACCAAACTTTTTCACACGTTCATTTTCCGTGAGGATGGTTTCCAATGCTTTTCCAATCTCGTTTTCCTTCGCGACAGCGTAGGACGAATAAGTGTCGATAGGGCCAATAAACCCGGAGTAACCAGAACCTGCATACATAAAGGGGGCATCGGGATCCTGCCGCAATTCGTTAAAACGTTTATTGATCATCCCGTTGTAAAGTTGTTGTATCAATACATCGCGGTAATCGCCGACTGTTTTTTCAATTACTTTGGGATGCTTGATGTACATCTGCACAATGTTATTGGTAGCCTCCTTATCGGTAACAACAGCAATCAACGGGTCGGTGTTATCCGGTATATTGTATTCGACCCTTTTAGGAGCATTTTCAGGATTTTTGAGAACAGAGAAGTGCTGCTTCACTTTATTTTCCATTTCCTCCACGGGAATATCGCCAACCACCACCACGGCCATCAGGTCGGGACGGTACCAGTCTGTGTAAAACTTGCGCAACTCACTGTAAGGAGCATTTTTAATGATATTCATATCACCGATCGGCAACCGTTCGGCATAATGCGATCCTTTAAGCATCACGGGTAAATATTTTTTCCGCATGCGGTCGCCGGCACCAAGCCCCAGTCTCCATTCCTCGACGATCACACCCCTTTCGTCGTCGATATCCTTATCGGCAAAAGTCACCTGGTGCGCCCAATCCTCAAGTATCTGGAATGCTTTCTCCACCAAATCTGTCCGGTCGGACGGCACCTGCAACTGATATACCGTTTCGTCAAAACTGGTATATGCGTTCAGGTCGGCGCCAAACTTGACACCCATTTCTTCAAGGATATTAACCAACTCATTCTCCTTAAAGTTTTTGGTTCCATTGAAACACATGTGTTCCACAAAATGTGCAAGACCCAACTGTAAATCGGTTTCGCATATTGACCCTGCTTTCACTGCCAGACGAAGTTCAATCCGTTTTTCAGGTTTAACATTATGCCTGAGATAATAAGTCAACCCATTGTCCAAATGGCCGACTTTTATTGCGGAATCAACCGGAAGCGGAGTTTGCAATTCAAAATTCTGTGCATGAGCTATCGATAAAGCGAGGAATAAGCTACATGCTATCCACAAAGGTTTAAAACGAAAAGTCATAGTGATGATTTTGATAAGAACAGACTTAATCTGTGAAGATATATCTGGTTCTATTTTTATGAATACAACAATATAATCAAATATCTTATACAGACATATATGTATCTGTATCGGAGTGACAAAGATACCACTTCCCAAAGAGAAAAGAAAAAAATTAAGATTATTTAGCGATACTTCCCATTGGAAAATTTTACTTTTGGTAGAAATACTTATTGATTAAGCATGTGAAGCCAGATATACATAATAATATCTAATACACTTTTTTGAGTAAAATAACACTGAATCATTATTTATTACTCGCTAAATCTATAAAATTTTTACACTTTTAGCGAGTAATAAAATGTAAAAATACTGATTATTAAATATTTACCTTACATATAATTATGGATAAATGAATTTTAATATTGCCGGAACAAATCATCCATTTTTATTTCGGATTGTATGATTCCTGAATACTCGTTTTTCTTCACATCATAAGTGGTAACCATAGTTAGATGCACCGTTTTTCGGGTCTTTGTCTCTTTAATGAATACTTCCCTTTTGTTGCGCAGATTTTCGTCATATTTCTTGTCGATGGTAAATGTTGTTTGGGCATATTTCATTTCACAAAGATTGATCACATGGTCGTTTCGGTCTATCAGCAGATCAATCTGTGCCCCGGGGTTCGATTGTTGGCTTCGCCACGAAGCAACATGCGTGAGGACACCGGAAATTCCGAGTTTTCCTTTTATCTGACTAATATGAGCCAGACAAACCTGCTCGAATGCATAACCGCTCCATGCGCGGTGCCGGGCATTTTCAATAAAATTTGTCCAAAAATGATCGTCCCCGTATTTATTATGGCTGATAAAATTCAAATAAAATAGCGTGTAAAAATCAATTAACTGGTATAACTGGCATTTGCTCTTCTTGTCGTAGGCATTGAATTTACGTATAAAACCGCACTGCTCCAATTCTTCGAGCGTTTTGGTCAGTCCGCCTCCATCAGGCAGGCGGGTATTGGTTATGATCTCGTCACGGGTCATACCTTTGACCTTTTTGGCCAATGTTTTCACAATCTTTACATGATTTTCCGAATGTTTGAATAATGAGGCATAAAGGCTTGCGAATTCGTCTTTCAATGCTCCGTTCTTAGTAAAGCATAGTGCATCGATATTTTGCGCCAAGCTCCGGCTTTTGTCCATCAGGCTTAGATAGTAGGGGATACCGCCCAGTATCATATAACTTTCCACCATCTGGTAACGGCTCATAACAATATGATTTTTCTTGTAAAACTCCTCACATTCGGCTAAGGTAAACGGTTCGACCAGCATGCGGCGGGTCACCCGGTTATGCAATCCTCCACGGTTTTTTATCAGTTTATTGATCATCCATGAAGTTGCTGAACCACAAACTATTAGCAGAATATCGGAACGCGTTGAAGCCCAGTTATTCCAAAAATGTTCTAACGCTGCAGTAAAACCTGAACGATGGGTATCAATCCACGGAAGTTCGTCGAAAAAGATAACTTTTTTACCCCTTTTGCGCGAATGTTCCAGTAAATGCACCAGTTGCCCAAAAGCATCGAACCATGTGTCAACCGTCGGATATGGCATTCCACCATATTTTTGCATGGCTGCATTGAAATTCCGTAATTGCATTTGCATCCGGGTGTTAGCCAACCCCGTGAGATAAAATGTAAAATTATTTTTGAAAAATTCTTTGATAAGAAATGTTTTCCCAACTCTTCGCCGGCCATATACAGCCACGAATTCAGGGTTTTCAGAATTAACATATTCTTTTATAGCCTCTTGCTCTTTATTTCTTCCTACGATTTGCATGTGATAAATACAAATATTACTCGCTACAAATATATAAAAAATATAGATTAAGCGAATTATAATATCATATTTATCGCTATATTATATGAAATTATGACATATAAAGCGTATAATAAATTTTATTAGTCGCTAAATAATATGAATAATATATACTTTCAGCGACTAATAAAAATGAAATAAAGCCTTGAAACTTTTCATATATCACAATTGTTATAAATTCATGTTAAATCAGAACAATGAAAAATCCTGTTTTATATATTTTTTAGATGTTAAAAATCTTTATTGATCGTCCGGTATTATCCACTGTCATTTCCATCATTTTCGTAGTGTTGGGGATTATCGGTCTTGGAACACTTCCTGTAGAACAATACCCTGACATTGCTCCGCCTACGGTGGTAGTATCAGCTACATATCCAGGCGCTAATGCCGATGTAATCATGAATAATGTGATTGTTCCACTCGAACAGCAAATCAACGGTGTGGAAGGCATGACTTATATGACGTCCACTTCGTCGAATGACGGATCGGCTCGGATTACCGTTTTTTTTGCACAGGGAGTTAATCCCGATATTGCAGCAGTGAACGTGCAAAACCTTGCAGCAACGGCTACACCGCTGCTTCCACCCGAGGTAGTACAGACGGGCGTGACCGTGAAAAAGCAACAGAGCAGCACGATCCTAATGATCGTGTTGTCATCGGATAACCCCGATTACGACGGAGGTTTTATACAAAACTACGCTAATATCAATATCATACCGCAAATACAGCGTGTGAAAGGCGTCGGATATGCCAATGTGTACGGTGCGCGCGACTATTCGATGCGTATCTGGCTCAAACCCGATGTGATGGCTTCGTACAAGATTACGCCGGACGAATTGGTGGCAGCCTTGAATGACCAGAATATCGATGCGGCTCCCGGACAGTTGGGGCAGAACAGTAACCAGACATTTCAATATACACTAAAGTATACGGGGCGGCTGAAAACCGCTACGGAGTTCGGCAACATCATTATCCGCTCGCAAACCGGGCAGGTGTTGCGGGTGAAGGATGTTGCCGATGTGGAACTGGGTTCGCTCAACTATAGCGTGTTCACACAGATGGACGGCATGCAGGCGGTCGCCGTCGGCGTAAGCCAAACCGCAGGATCGAATGCACAACAAGTGATTGACGATATCAAAGCGGAATTGGCTACAGCGTCTGTGGATTTTCCGCCGGGATTGAAAGTTACCTATGTGAGCGATGCCAATGAGTTCCTTTCTGAGTCCATCCGCAAGGTGATCCATACATTAGTAGAAGCGTTTATCCTTGTGTTTATCGTGGTGTTCATCTTTTTGCAGGATATCCGTTCGACGATCATCCCGGCCATCGCTGTTCCTGTGGCCATTGTGGGGACGTTCTTCTTCCTCCTGCTGTTCGGCTTTTCCATCAATCTGCTGACACTTTTTGCGTTAGTGTTGGCCATCGGGATTGTGGTGGACGACGCCATTGTGGTGGTGGAGGCGGTGCATGCCAAGCTCGATGCGGGCGAACCCGATCCGAAAAACGCCACATACACGGCTATACAGGAGATCGCCCCGGCAATTGTTTCTATCACACTGGTGATGTCAGCTGTGTTTATCCCTGTGAGTTTCATCGGGGGTACCAGTGGCGTATTTTTCAAACAATTCGGGCTCACGCTGGCTATTGCCATCATCATTTCGGCTGTCAATGCGTTGACATTGAGCCCTGCGTTGTGTGCCATCTTCCTGAAACCGCATGCCGAAAAAAAGAGTTTCTTAAAACGGTTTTACGATTATTTCAATATCGGCTTCAATGCTATGGTGATGAAATACAGGTCGACGCTGGCGTTTCTCGGGAAGAAGACACACCGGTGGATTGCATTGGGTATTATTGGTGTTGCAGCTACTATTATGATTTTGCTGTTGCGGACAATACCGGCAGGTTTTGTGCCGCAGGAGGACAGCGGCGGCGTGATGGGCATGGTAACACTTCCTCCTGGAGCGTCGCTCGAACGTACTGATTCGTTGGTGCAGAAGGTGATACGGATAGCTGAAAAGGCGCCACATGTGGAACATGCGCTAAATATTACGGGTGTTAACTTTATGAGTGGCCTTGGTAGTTCATTCGCCACCGTAATGATGAAGATGGACCCTTGGAAAGAACGCAAGATAACCACGAATGATCTGGCGGCATATATGAAACAGGCTACCGATACGATCCATAATGCTACGTTCCTTTTCATGGGTAACCCTACGTTGCAAGGCTTTGGTATCAGCAACGGCGTGACGATGCAGATGCAGGACCGCACGGGCGGCGATATCCAGGCTTTTTTCCGTATCACAAACCAGTTCCTTGCCCGATTGAATGCCCGGCCCGAAGTGATGACGGCCATGACCACTTTCAATCCCAATTTCCCACAAAAACTAGTGGAAGCGGACGTGGCGAAGATAAAAGACGCAGGGTTGAGCCTTTCGGAGGTGATGGGCGCTTTGCAGTCATACATCGGCAGTTTATATGTGTCGAACTTCAACCTGTATGGCAAGCAGTTCAGGGTGATGGTGCAGGCCGCACCCGGCTACCGTTCGTCGCTTGACGACCTGAAAGGGATGTTTGTACAGACGACAAGCGGCGAAATGGCTCCTATAACTGAATTCCTAAAGATTACCGATACTACGGGACCGCAATCGCTGAGCCGGTTCAATATGTATACTTCGATGGATGTGACCATCATACCCAATTTTACGAAAGGGTATAGCACGGGTGATGTCATCAATGTAGTGAAGGAAATAGGTACTGAGGTGCTTCCCGAAGGCTATACTTACGATTATTCGGGAATGAGCCGCGAGGAAGTGAAGAGCGGTGGGCAAACCGTGATCATCTTCACCATTTGCCTGGTATTTGTGTACTTGCTGTTGTCTGCGCTCTACGAGAGTTATATCATACCTCTTGCGGTAATACTTTCGTTGCCTGTAGGACTGTCGGGCGTTTTCATCTTTATCTTTATATCGTTGATGAACGGTAGCGGCATTGTCAATAATATTTATGTGCAGATTGCGATGATCATGCTGATCGGGCTATTGTCCAAGAATGCGATCCTGATTGTGGAGTATGCGCTCCAGCGACGGCGAGAAGGGATGAGTATTATTGATGCGGCTATCAATGGTGCGGCCGCGCGTTTGCGTCCTATCCTGATGACTTCGTTCGCATTTATCTTCGGGTTGTTGCCTTTGGCACTGGCCACAGGTGCAGGTGCGGTAGGCAATCGATCTATTGGGATCAGTGCTGTGGGAGGGATGCTTATCGGCACACTGTTTGGGATTATAGTGATACCCACGTTGTACATGATTTTCCAGTCGTTGCAGGATATGGTGAGCAAACCGAAGAAATTGAAAATTGAAAATTGATGATTTGATGATCAGTCAGGTTTACCATCGGTGAGATCGTTTGCGCTAAATTTCAAAAACCGATAGGTCTATACCAAAACCATCTTTATGGATATGTTTACGAAATATGTTTCCTCATTATTTGCGATTTTAAGACCTATCAGGTCTTTGAGACCTAATAGGTCGTTTCGGTGGGTATTTATTCTCTTCCTCCTCTCATCGTGCGGAATTTTCCACAAATACCATACTCCCGAATACAACACACAAGGATTGTTCCGCGGTGAGAACCCGACCGATACCACTACTATTGCCGACATTCCATGGAGGAATTATTTTACTGATCCTATGCTCGTAGCGTTGATTGACAGTGGTCTGCGGAATAATTACGATCTTCGTATCGCTGTAACGAGTATCCGGCAAGCCGAAGCAGACCTCAGCGTGGCGCGTGCGGCTTTCTTTCCCGGCATATCATTAGCGGGACAGGTAGCCGAAGCCCGTACCAGTACAGGTGACAATGGTACAAAGGTATTGGGTTACCCACGCGATCAGTTTACATTATCGGCTGTGGTATCATGGGAGATAGATATCTGGGGGCGGGTCGGCAGCCTGAAACGGGCGCAGTATGCCAGTTTCCTGAACAGTTATGTTTACCGGAACATGGTTCAAACCTCGCTGATAGCCAATATCGCTACCACGTATTACACATTGCTGGCAATGGACGAACAGTTGCGCATTACCCGCGAAACCGTGGGCTTGCTCAAAGAAAGCGCCACCACCATGGAAGCCTTGAAAGAAGCCGGGATGCTGAATGCTGCCGCTGTTGAACAAAGCAAAGCATTAATGTATGGCACACAAACCACTATCCCCGATCTGGAAAGCCAAGTACGCCAACTGGAGAATTCCCTTTGCCTAATGATTAGCCGCAGACCCGATAGTGTTGCCCGGACATCCATATCCTTACAAACGCTACCTGCGGAACTCAAACACGGGATTCCGGCACAGATGCTGGCACGCCGTCCTGATGTGCGGCAAGCCGAACTGAATTTCCGTAATGCTTTCGAACTGACCAATGCGGCGCGTGCGTCTTTCTATCCGAGTATTTCACTGGGGTCGTCGTCGGCTGCAACCATGATTGGTTACACCTCCACCACGATTACCGATTTTTTCAAACCCGAGAATATTCTTGCCAATATTGTGGGAAATATCGCACAACCAATCTTTTCTCAACGGCAACTGACCCGGAACCTGAAAGTAGCAAAGGCCCAGCAGGAAGCAGTATTAGTCACTTTCGAACAAACTGTATTAACGGCAAGTATAGAGGTGTCGAATATCCTGTATACCTACCAGTCGTCGTTACGGAAGAACGATACCCGTATGCGGCAAGTACAGTCATTAAAAACAGCTGTGGAGTATACACAAGAACTGCTTATAGCAGGCGAGGCCAATTATACGGAAGTGCTTACTGCCGAACAGAATCTGTTACAAGCACAACTTAGCCAGGTAAACGATCAGTTGGAGCAGTTGCAGGCAACGGTGAATTTATATAGGGCGCTTGGGGGAGGAATAAAATAGAAGGTTGAGGTTCCCGGGTTGCATCATCATCTGATCCACGTCAGTTTATGCCAGATACTTTCCAAAGGACCTTGTTTTTATTTTTTCAGCCACCATTTACAGCAAGAGGCCGATTTGAGGGTTTTTCTATAATAATCGCTATAGTTTCGATTCAATAGGCATGAGAGCCAACATACAGCGCGGGTACCTGCTCCGTTTATTGAAACGTTACGACGAAGCCATCGATATTTACATTACTGCTACCAAAGTTTTTCCCCAGAACCTTCGGAATTTTTACGAAGTGGCCGTATGTTACGATATGTCTCTCAACAAAAGATCAGCGTTCGACTGGTACACCCGTTATCTTGAAAAAATAGACCCCAATTGGGCCACTAAGAAATGGACAGAACAGGAATTAAATAAGTATGAGTTCGCAACCTTTTCCATGAACAGGATTAAGTTGCTAAAAGTTGACTTGTTCTTTGAAGAGGAAAAAAGATAATAGTCTTACCAAAGTGTATTTATGTTTGTGTCATGCCATTGTAAACAGATGCGTATGCTGCGGAAATCCTAAAATAAACGACATTCGATCATATTTTATAAAATATCGTATTTTTGACGATTCAAACAAAGCAAATCAAACGACTGATCATGAATCCTGAACATCAATTGACCGACACCGTCCTGACGGGAGAAACCGTTGAAACCATCGAGTTAACGCCTGCCGAACAGGAAAAAGTAGCTACCTATAAATCGAGGATTGATTTAAGCAGCAAAAGCAACATCATTCAATATGGTGCGGCAGCGCAAAGCCAAATGGTGTCATTTTCGGAAAATGTGTTGCGGCAGGTACGTACCAAGGATTTGGGAGCTGTGGGTGATACACTGGCAGGATTGGTGGCCGACCTGAAAACATTCGACAAGTCGATCAAACAGACAGGCATACTGGGCTGGTTCCGGAGTCTGAAACGGAAAGTGACACACATCATTGCCGAATATTCGCGCATCGAAAAAAACGTGGTGCAAGTGGAACTTCAATTGGAAAAACATTACCAAACCTTGCTGAAAGACATCAATATTTTCGACAGGCTATTTGAACAAAATGAGCAGTATTTCAGGGATTTGTCCCTATACATTTATGCAGGCGAAGAAAAATTGAAAGAAGTACGCGACATTGCCCTACCCGATCTTAAAGCAAAGGCTGCATCGGGCAACGATCCACAACTGTTCCAGAAAGTCAGGGACATGGAACAGCAGATGAACCAATTCGAGAAGAAAATATATGATTTGAAACTCAGCCGGATGATTTCGCTTCAACTGGCGCCGCAGATCCGGCTGGTACAAAACAACAGTATTACCCTAATGGATAAAATTCATTCGAGCATCGTGAATACCTTGCCGCTCTGGCGTAACCAAATGGTGTTGGCATTAGGTCTTGTACATTCGCAGCAGGCATTAGAGGCGCAAAAAGCAGTGAACGATGCTACCAACCAGATGTTGCAACGCAACAGCGAAATGCTCCGCACATCGAGCGCACAGATAGCACGGGAGAGCGAACGCGGTATTGTGGATCTGGAAACTCTACGGAAGATCAATACCGACCTGTTCGCCACCATCGACGAAGTATTACACATACAGGAAGAAGGCCGTACCAAACGAATTGCTGCCGAAACAGAGCTAAGGAATGTAGAAAACGAACTGAGGACGAAATTAATTGGAAAGCAGCAATAATACCTGCGCTATTTCGGTGCTAAGCGATATAAAAACGCACCTACAACACCGAAAATAATATTAGGCACCCAGGCAGCCAAAACTGGACTGAGGTTCCCTTTGGTAGCAAACTCGGACGAAAACTGCATGAACAGGATATAGAGGAAACTAATAGTGATGCCAATGGCGACATGTATCCCGATGCCGCCGCGCACCTTCCGGGTCGACAGGCTTACCCCGATAAGCGTCAGGATAAAGGTCGAAAACGGGGCAGCAATGCGCTTGTTCATCTCAATCACATACATATTGATATTATCGGCACCCTGCATCTTCAATTCCTCAATATAATCCCTCAACTCGGCGATACTCATGGTTTCAACGAAATTATCACGCCGTTTGAACACACTGGGATGCAAATTGATGGTCGTGTCAATAGTGGCTCCCGGGGCTCCCGCAATCAATGTCTCGTTTCCTAACGAATCGATATCCCGGATGTAATAATCCTTAATAGTCCACTTTTCTTTCTCCTTGTTCCACGTAGCGCTTGCCGAGACCAGCTTCGAAACCAAGCGCTCATCTTTGTATCGTTCCATCGAAAAACGAATAGCCATTTCGGAACTATTGATAAATGATTCGAAGTATACAAACACGCCCGGTTCTATTTGTGTGTGGACATTTGTTTCCATATATCTCACAGGACTTTTTATATAGGTTTCTTCGAATATCGACCGATGTTTGTTGGCCGGGGGAATAATAACATCATTCACTAAAAAGGAAAAAGCCGCCAAGATACACGCGCCGATAAAATATGGATACAAAAATCGTCGGAAGCTGATTCCACTGCTCAGTATGGCAATGATCTCGCTCTGGTAGGCCATTTTCGATGTAAAGAAAATAACGGCGATGAAAATGAAAAGCGAACTGAACAGAGCAACAAAATAAGGGACAAAGTTGACATAATAATCGAAAATAATTGCATTGAGCGGAGCCTTCTTCTCGATAAAATCGTCGATCTTTTCCGAAATATCGAAAACAACAGTGATGACAATGATCAGCAGCATCGCAAAGAAGAACGTCCCAAGGAACTTCTTGATGATGTACCAATCGAGAATGCCTAATTTGAATGTTCGTAATCCCTTCATTGTTTATTCGATAATTTTTCGACCATTTCCTTCTTCCAGCTCAAAAACGTACCTTCTTTAATTTTCGCTCGTGCCTCTTGCATTAACCAGATATAAAAAGCAATATTATGGAGGCTCGAAATCTGTGCGCCCAATATTTCTTTCGAAATGATCAAATGCCGCAGGTAAGCTTTCGAAAACATCTCATCGACAAACGAAGCTCCTCCTTCCTCAATCGGCGAATAATCATTCTTCCATTTTTCATTCTTGATATTGATCGGGCCGTTGCGAGTAAAAATCGAACCATTGCGCCCGTTACGCGTCGGCATCACACAATCGAACATATCCACACCCAGGGCGATCGCTTCCAATATATTGACCGGCGTACCCACGCCCATCAGGTAACGCGGTTTGCCTTGGGGAAGAATACCGTTCACCAGATGGATCATCTCATACATCTGGTCTACCGGTTCGCCCACAGCCAACCCGCCGATGGCATTACCCGGACAATCGGCAGCTACGGTTTCTTCGGCCGACTGCCGGCGCAATTCGGGATACACGCTGCCTTGCACAATCGGGAAAAAAACCTGCGAATAGTCATACACGGGTTCTGTTTCACCGAAACGTTTCAGCCCTCGTTTCAACCAACGAAGCGTCCGTTCCATCGACAATTTCGCGTAAGCAAAATCTGCTGGGTAAGGCGTACATTCATCAAAAGCCATCATGATATCCGAACCAATAACCCGCTGCGTATCCACCACATTTTCGGGTGTAAAAAAATGTTTGGAGCCGTTGATGTGCGAACAGAACTCTGTACCTTCTTCTTTCAGTTTACGGATATCCGACAACGAAAAAACCTGGAATCCGCCACTATCCGTCAGTATCGGGCGTTGCCACCCGATAAACCGGTGCAGTCCGCCTGCTCCACGCAAAATATCCAATCCCGGCCGGAGAAACAAGTGGTAAGTATTGCCGAGTATGATCTGTGCACGGGCATCGTCAGCCAGGTCGCGCTGGTTGATCCCCTTCACCGTTCCTTGTGTCCCCACAGGCATAAAAATAGGAGTTTCAATCTCACCGTGATCGGTTGAGACGACGCCACACCGCGCTGAACTGTCCTTATCGAAATCCGTTACCCGAAAATTCACCTGCCAAATTTTGTTTGCAAAGATAGGCTTTTTATACAAAAGTGACATTTTATTCAGATTTGATTATTTTTGCATTCAATTGTTTCATCCGGAATTACAATGAAAAATATTTTCCCGCGCCTATCACGAATTACCCTTGAAGAATGGTTGAAATATCATCCGTATGACAAGGAAGTTTCGTCTGATCATTATTATATCGGATTGAGCAATGATATCCAACACGAAATATTCCACATCGACATCAACGGCAACTTAGTCAGTGTCGATTACAAATACCTGTCGTGCATGTTGGTCTGCTATTTCGAGGATATTGTCAGCCAAACAGGGATTTGGACTACATTTATCAACGAAACCCACAAGCTCTACGGTAAATATCTTCCGTTTTACGACACCGCCGAATATGAATATGGCGAAATCAATCTGGCAGACATCCGGTTTATTATCTGGCATTTCTGCTCAAATATCGCTGCACAGAATCACCTGGTCGACCCGTATTCATTGGAAAATGAAGAAATGGCGCGAATTGTATCCAGCCTGTTGAACGAACAAGCCGGACAAGCCCCGAGGAACGAAGATTTAAAGAAAAAATTGACGTTGGCGTCCAACGCCGATATATATCAGGTGAAAGAACTGATGGACTTTTTCTTTTTCGGTTCATACCTTAATCATTACTATACGAACACACTCCTGGAAGAAGCAATCCTCAACATTAAAAATCAAAAAGGCTTTCGTAAGCAGGATTTGGAAGTACTGGAGTATGACAAACGTATTAATCTGTTATTCAATGCATTCAGCCCACTATTGGCACAACGCTCCAACGAAGTATTGGCTTGTTGGGTTGGCGAATCGCATCCGCAATATGAAAACCTGATGTCCCTGTCGAAATTGAAAAGAGGAATCTATTTGTACAAAGGCAGCAATTCGATCCACATGCAAATGGAACATATCGCCACTGGGAAACAGCTTAACGTCAACATCACATTAGGCCTCCAGCTCAGTGCGTCGTTTGTTCCGGATAAGACCATAATGGAAATGGCTTTCGTAGAATGGAACAACGAATGGTGGATGATAGAAGCTGCTTTTTTGGTGAATGAATCCAAAACTGCGAAACCATCCGCAAGAGAAAAAAGCCTTTTCGCGTCTGTCGCCTCCCAGTTGGGCATTGTCCGTCGCCAGGAAGAATGCTTCCTCGAAACAACAAACAATGAACGGCTCACTTTCTTTAAAGACAAAAGGTCGATTTTTACTTTTATTGATGACGTGTGGGATTTGTACCATTTCCGGTTCGGACACGAATGTATGGATCGTAAACTGTTCGATGTGCATGGTGTCACTTTCGGTGTGGATGACGACCTGGAAAATGTGGTAGTCTTTTTCAATTCGAATGCAGGAATGGAATTTTATCCTGAAATAGCGCAATGTATTTCGGCATCCAATAATCCGGATTTTGATCCGGATACCGAAACTGATATTGAAGAACTTCTATTAAATGAAAATTATAGTTCCGCGTTTGTTTCATACCTGATTGAAAACCGGATGATCGAAATCGAACCGCTTTCCGGCGAAGGAGGGTTTCAATACGTTTGGACCGATTGTGATTTCCTGTTACGTTACTGGAAAAAAGAAGACTATACAGTTGAACCTAAACTA
Organism: Bacteroidales bacterium; assembly: GCA_031547085.1. Lineage (GTDB taxonomy): Bacteria > Bacteroidota > Bacteroidia > Bacteroidales > UBA4181 > JAIRLS01. Next base: position 13,616 of record JAVBSH010000011.1, on the reverse strand, counting down.
TTTGTTGAATAATAGTAGAGACGGGGCATGCCCCGTCTCTACGTTAATTTAAAACGTTCCATACAGTGCATATTCTTCCGTATTGCAATACAGCAGCGAATAAATATACACATCCGGGAAAGTAATGTTAAATTTACGTTCAAGATATAACACAGGGCGCCCTTGCGAAACACGGAAATATTCGCTTATTCTTGCATCTGCCGGTATCGATCTGATCAATTGTTCGCCTCCTTTTATTTCTACATGATAACCTCTGCGCAACACCTCAAACAGTGACCGGTTTTCCATATTGCGTTGCGTAAAACGCGGAAAATATGATGCAGGCAAATAAGTTCTTTCATAGAAGATAGCTTTATCCGTGACTCTGCGTACCCGTTCCATACAGATGCACCCGGCTTTCAACTCCTTATCCGAGAGATGGAACGGAAAAGATTTGGGCCAGTCAATTGTATGCGGCTTAGCGATAATTTCAGTTTGCAGGTTATGCTTTCCCAGCGCCGACGTAATACCGGAAATAGATAAAATCCCCACCACATTAGGATTACGACGTACAATGCTTCCTTTTCCTTTATGTTTCATGATGAGGCCATCATTCACTAAGGCATCAAGCGCATGCCGGATAGTCGGTCGCGTCACTCCGTACTGGGCACACAATTCATTTTCCGAAGGCAACAGATCACCCTCCGCAAATACCTCATCGAGGATTTGCTTGCGCAATGATTCATAAACCTGACGGTAATAGGGAAGATTTCCCATCTTTGATTTTAAACTTTTTAATTCCAATAACTTTTCACTCTCCTAATTCCCCAAAGAGAGGCAGCCATTGTGCTTTTCACAGTAAGAGCAAAGCACAAAAAGTCCCCCTTAGGGGAATTTAGGAGGCTACAATTCCAGATCAATATTGAATTGTTCCTTCCAAGGCAGGCCATGGATATCCAGTTGCTCCATGAACGGATCGGGATCAAATTCTTCGACATTATACACACCTGGCTTCTTCCACAAGCCCTTCATATACATCATGGCGCCGATCATAGCCGGCACACCCGTGGTATAACTCACTGCCTGCGTTCCGGTTTCCTTGTAAGCAACCTCGTGGCTACAATTATTGTAGACATAATAAGTTTGTTCCTTTCCATTTTTCAACCCACGGATACGACAGCCAATAGATGTCCATCCCTTGTAATTTTCACCAAGGTCGCCCGGATTAGGAAGCACGGCTTTGAGGAACTGTATTGGAACGATTTCCATTCCCTGGTATATGATCGGTTCAATACTTGCCATACCGATGTTCTGGATCACACGAAGGTGCGTCAGGTATTCCTGCCCGAAAGTCATCCAGAAACGGGCGCGTTTGATGGTTGGAAAGTTCTTCACCAACGATTCAAGTTCTTCGTGATAAATCACATACGACTCCTTGGGGCCAATCTCAGGATAATGGAGCGGTTGATGTATTTCGTGCGGCTGAGTATAAACCCATTGACCGTTTTCCCAGTATTTTCCTTTCTGAGTCACCTCACGAATATTGATTTCGGGATTGAAGTTGGTGGCAAAAGGATGGCCGTGGTCGCCAGCATTGCAATCGACAATATCCAAATATTGAATCTCATCGAAATGGTGCTTGGCGGCATATGCTGTGTACACTCCAGAAACGCCGGGGTCGAACCCGCAACCGAGGATAGCGGTAAGACCTGCATTTTTAAATTTTTCCTGATAAGCCCATTGCCATTTGTATTCAAACTTGGCTTCGTCCTTCGGCTCATAGTTAGCTGTATCTAAGTAACTAACACCTGTTTTGAGGCAAGCGTCCATAATGGTAAGGTCTTGGTAGGGCAGCGCTACATTCACTACCAGATCGGGCTGATAACTGCGGATCAACGCTGCTAATTCGGGTACATTGTCGGCATCCACTTGCGCTGTTTGAATGCGGTTGCCACCAATCACTTTCGCAATGGTATCGCATTTAGATTTGGTACGGCTGGCCAACATAATGTCGTCAAACACTTCGGGAACCGAAGCTATCTTGTGGGCCACTACGGTGCCTACACCGCCGGCTCCAATAATCAAAACCTTGCTCATCTCTTTATTTTATGGTTGAAAGATCGAATGCAAACCTACACGTTTTTTACGTATCTTGCAATATTATTTTGATGTTATACTAATGTGAAAAATTAACTACAATTATCCAAAAATTATAGATCAGTTATATCCGAATTTACAATATCTTTTCAAACATCTCATTTTTCCTATGAGTCCAGAATGAAGGTATAGCATATACTTGAGCCGTAACCAACTCATGCGTAACGACTTTGTTTTTTCAGGCACTACCAGTGATTTTTTTGATAAATGAACCATTTTTTTTATTTTTTTTGAATCCCTCCTGGTAAAATGCATTTCTATTCCAAAAATATCTGAACACAAATCATCTGCTGCCATAAAACAAGAATTCAATTCTTTCGAAAGAATCGCCTTATCCATATTTTTGCCAAATCCGTTTTTCGTTGCGTAAGCAATATCCCACAACCAAGCCAATCGATACCAACTGTGCCTGCTGCCATGTTCATACAAAAATATCAAATGATTGGCAGCATTAGGAACAGAAATTTTTTCATTGGCAATAACTACTTTTTCCAACTGTTGCCAAAGTAAAGAGGTGATATTATCCGGCGTAAACCAATCGTATGAAAGCATCCAATGCAATTCAACAAGATCTTTCCGCTCTTTATGTTGAAATAAATAATCCTTGAATCGCTTCCGGTATTTTTCATCGTGTTTCACATCCAACTTTTTTGCCGGAACAATCATCTCATAGCCAAGTTGCATCAGGATAGATATAGCCCTTGTCAAATTATTCTCATTAACAAGTATGTCCAAATCGCCCGATTGTCGGGCTGCAATATCACCATACAACTGCACGGACAACGCCGGCCCTTTAATACTAAGCCATGGAATACTCTGCGCTGCAAATAGCTTGGAAATACGAGCTAATTCTCCCGACAATTTCAGGATATGTAAATGATGTTGTCGCAATAATTGCTGAAATCCCTGTAAAACTTCCTCAGAAACATTTTTACAACGGTTTTTCAGGATAGGATATAAATGTGGAATCAGTTTGTGATGCTGCACAATCTCCAAAAATATTTTGGGGCGGATATTGTCAGGATACTGTATCGTGATTTCTGCAAACGCTACCCGACAACACTCGAATAAAAACCTGTATTCGGATGCTGCCGGATGTTTTTTCAAATATTTTTCGATTCGATTTTCGATCTTCTGTTTCATAGACATACTTCATTATAAAACCTGAATCAAAAACCATCCAAGAATCATCACACATTAAACCGGAAGTGCATGATGTCCCCATCCTGCACCACATATTCCTTCCCTTCGACACCAATTTTACCCGCTTCGCGGCAAGCGGCCTCCGAACCATAATGGACATAGTCGTCGTATTTGATGACCTCAGCACGGATGAACCCTTTTTCGAAATCGGTATGGATGACACCTGCGGCTTGCGGCGCTTTGGTTCCCTTGGTGTAAGTCCAGGCACGGCTCTCGTCCTTACCTGTGGTGAAATAGGTTTCAAGCTCCAGTAAAGCATAGGCCGACTTAATGAGTCGCGATACGCCTGATTCTTCCAGTCCCATTTCTTCGAGGAACATCTGGCGTTCCTCATAGGTTTCGAACTCAGCTATTTCAGCTTCGGTTTTGGCAGCAACCACCAACAAACCTGCATTTTCTTCCATAACAGCTTCGCGGACAGCCCCCACATAATGATTACCTGCTTTAGCAGAAGCTTCGTCCACATTGCAAACATACAACACAGGCTTGTCGGTAAGAAGGAATAGTTCGCGTGCCATCTTGCGGTCGTCTTTATTATCGATGTATACAGTACGCGCCGATTTACCCTGTTGTAATGCATCACGGTATTGGACGAGTATTTCGTACAAACGTTTAGCGGCTTTGTCACCGCCTGGTTGAGCCTGTTTCTGCACTTTGGCAATACGCGCCTCCACTGTTTCAAGGTCTTTGATCTGTAGTTCCATGTCGATAATTTGTTTGTCGCGGACAGGGTCGACCGAACCGTCAACGTGGGTTACATTATCGTCGTCGAAGCAACGCAGCACGTGCAGGATAGCATCCGTTTCCCGGATATTTGCCAGGAACTTGTTTCCAAGTCCTTCACCTTTGCTGGCACCTTTCACCAAGCCGGCAATATCGACAATCTCTACCGTTGCCGGGATAACGCTTGGCGGATTATCGATCTCGGCGAGTTTCACCAATCGTTCGTCAGGTACGGTAATCACGCCCACGTTTGGTTCGATCGTACAAAACGGAAAATTCGCCGCCTGCGCCTTGGCGTTCGACAGACAGTTAAACAAGGTAGACTTACCCACATTCGGCAGTCCCACAATTCCACATTGAAGTGCCATTTAGCAATTTTTGTTTTTTTGATTTCCCGCTGATTACACTGAATTACGCTGAATTACGCTGAATTACGCTGAATTTCTGCGATCATCTGCGCTATCTGCGGGAAAAAAGGGATTATTTTAATAAACGACAAAGGTATTGTTTTTTATTGAAATGCTGAATTTCAAAAATATCATTAATTTTGCCTCCCAAGCGCACAATTCCTTTATTGATATGATTACCTTTTTTATTTCCATTGCATTACTTATTGGCGGATATTTCCTTTATGGCAAATTAGTTGAACGTATTTTTGGTATACAGACCGACCGTCAAACGCCGGCTTATGCACATACCGATGGTGTAGATTATGTACCCATGAGTTGGGGACGCATTTTCCTGATACAGTTCCTGAATATTGCCGGGTTGGGGCCAATCTTCGGGGCTATCATGGGTGCAGTATATGGTCCGGCAGCTTTTTTGTGGATTGTGTTGGGTAGCATTTTCGGAGGTGCGGTACACGACTATTTTTCGGGAATGTTATCGGTGCGCAACAAAGGCATGAGTCTTCCCGAAATTATAGGAAAATATATGGGTGTGGGATTCAAGCAATTCATGCGGGTATTTACCGTACTACTGATGATTTTGGTAGGAGCGGTATTCGTGGCAGGGCCAGCAAAACTGTTGGCCAATATGACACCCGATTACCTGAATTTTACTGTTTGGTGCGTGGTTATTTTTATTTATTACATTCTTGCTACGCTTCTACCTATCGATAAAATCATTGGAAAAATATACCCGATTTTTGGTTTTGCCATGTTATTCATGGCCGTGGGTATCGGAGTATCCATCATATGGAATTGGGCGCCTATACCCGAAGTTACTTTTGCAAACCTGCACAACATGAATCCTGATCCGGCAAAATTCCCGATTTTTCCGATGCTGTTCATTTCTATTGCCTGTGGCGCTATCTCAGGATTCCATGCAACACAGTCTCCTTTAATGGCGCGTTGCTTGCAAAACGAACGCGAAGGACGCCGTGTTTTTTATGGAGCCATGATTGCCGAAGCTATTGTAGCCTTGATATGGGCAGCGGCAGCCATGAGCTTTTTCGGGTCTGTAGGTGGTTTACAGGAATTCCTGAAAGAAAACGGGAGCAATGCAGCAGTGGTGGTCGACAAAATAGCTCACACATGTCTGGGCACTTTCGGCGGATTACTGGCCATCATAGGGGTAATTGCTGCACCTATTACATCGGGCGATACAGCATTCCGGTCAGCGCGGCTTATTGTTGCCGATTTTATCAACTATAGCCAAAAAGAAATTAACCATCGCATTATAGTGGCAACACCACTGTTTATTGCGGCTTTGATACTGCTTCAGGTAAACTTTGATATTATCTGGCGTTATTTTGCATGGTCGAATCAAACGCTGGCTACGGCAACCTTATGGACAATAACTGTTTATCTTGCCAAAGAAAAGAAATTTTACTGGCTAACCTTGCTTCCTACATTGTTCATGACCATGGTGATCTCCACATACATTGTGATAGCACCCGAAATGATGGACCTATCTACCAATATTGGTTATCCGGTTGGAGCAGTTTGTACTATTGTGGCTTGGGCTATATTTGTATGGTGGCAGATAAAGACCAATAAACATTAAGTTTGATCAGACTTTGATCCGATTTGACGAATAAGAAGTTTGATAAAAGTCCGCATCATTATTCAATCATCGATTATCACTATTCAATTACATGGTTTCACCACTTTATCGAATCTGCTATCCAGACAAGTACTAAGATCGGTGGTTACAAATTTCCCGTTGTGGAACAGGCTGAAAATAGTAGCAGGCGACGGTGCTGATTGTGCCTGTTCCATCGTTTCCAGCTTGATCGCTTTCAGCGGAAGATTCCGTTTTTTGGCTGTTTCCGTGAGCGACGTATATACATGGTAATCGGTGAACGGACAACGATTGGTGTAGTAAATAACTAAACCGTTCTTGTCCGGGCATTCGCCGCTTCTCACACAATCTTTGAACTTAGGATGAATGGCATCAGGCTTGATCTTTTTCACCAAAAGGCTAAAACCGTAGGGAAGTCTCTCCACAGTTTCGAAACCTTGCCGTAACAGCCATTTGGTATCGCTCATGAAATGGAACTTGGTAGTTCCCACCACGGTAACCAACCCGTCACGGCCTTGCTGCCGGGCATCACCTATTGCAGTTTGCAACAAAGCCTTAGCATAACCTTTGCCCTTATATTGCCCTGAAACCCAAAAACAGCCAATCATCAGGTAATTGGGTGCATCCACAGGAATCCAGCTCTGTTCGGCCGGGCCATATTCGATGAACACTTTGGCACGCTCGTTCAAGCGGCGGAAAACATATCCGTCATCAAAAGCCGCTTTCAGCCATTCTTTCTTTAGGCCATAGCCTACGGCACATTTTTTATCTGAAAAAGCACAGCATATATGCTCTTTGTCGATGTTTTCCCTTGTTAGGGTGATGAATTGATTGATCATTAAATATGGTTTATTACTTCAAAATACTTGTAACTCGTAACCTGTACTCGTAACTATCAAAAAATACTTTGTTGTTGATATACTATTGGTTTATAAAATTTCATTCCTATACTGATTTCCAGCTTATCGGCAAGTTCCTGAAACATTTCATCAAGTATCCTATAGTTAGGACTGAAACATTCGTAACGTTCACCAAAACGTGCCTGATATTTTTCCCTAACTCCGGGAAAATCTTTATCTAATGCCCGGTAGAAATAATCGCGCGAACCTTTGCGTAAAGTAACTCCAAACATTGGTATTATGTACGAAGCGCCCGAATTTTTTGCCTGTTTCAGAAGTACTTCGATATTTTCCTTAGTATCGTTGATGAAAGGTAGGACAGGCATCAGGGTTATACCCGTGTAGATACCTTTACCGGCCAAATGTTCCATCGCTTTGAATCTGGCGGAAGAAACCGGCGCATGAGGTTCTATTTTCCTCGAAAGGAAATTATCTGCCGTTGTGATGGTAAAACTCACAGCAGCGTAAACTTTGGAAATATCCTGTAACACATCGCTGTCTCTCATAACAAGGTCACTTTTTGTGATGATATGCACAGGGAAATGGTTCGAAGCGATTATCTTCAATGCGTTTTGCGTTAGTTCAATTTCCTTTTCCACCGGCATGTATGGGTCGTTCATGGAGCCGGTGCCGATAGTCGCTTTCGTACGTTTGGCAGGAAGTTCTTTTGACAACAGTTCCAAAGCATTTTGTTTTATGGAAATGTTCGATATATCATTGATTCCATAACATTCGCTGCGGGTATCGCAATAGATACAGGCATGCTGGCAACCACGATACAGGTTCATGTTGTAGGTGATCCCGAAAAACGGGTCGTGTCCCTTCAACTTGGATAAAATGCTTTTTGCCTCGATATATCGGACCATTTAATTGAAAATTGAGAATGGACAATTGAAAATTAACTATTTTGAAATCAAAAGTCGGAAATTAAATTGAAAAACTATTATCCAATCTTGCGAAATTAGATTTCCGTTCTCATTTTCGCAAGAATAATCAATTACCAATGAAAGAAAGCATTTACTTTTGTTTCATTTTATCAGGTATGACCAACAAGGAAAAAAGCCGGCAGGAATATATTGCACGCATCAATAAGGTGATGGACTTTGTGGAAAATCATTTGGATCAACCCATTGATTTGAACATCCTCGCCGGCGTTGCACATTTCTCACCCTATCATTTCCATCGTATTTTTACCGTGATAACAGGTGAAACACCAAATATCTTTATCCAACGGGTGCGTGTGGAAAAGGCAGCGCAACGGCTTAAGGGGTTTAAGGAATTGTCAATAAGCGAAATTGCTTATGATTGCGGATTCAGCAGTGTGCCGGTATTCAGCCGCACGTTCCGAAAGTATTTCGGATTGAGTGCCAGTGAATTCCGCAAGTTGGATGATGCTACCTACGCAATAGGTGGAATGTATTTTAGCAAGAATGGTCAACCGGTGAGCAAGAACGGTCAATTGGTTCACAATTACAACGTGCAACTTTGCAGTGTCGAACTTAAAAATTTAATCATCATGGACACAAAAGTTGAAGTTAAGGAAATGCCGGAAATGAAAGTAATTTATTGTCGTCACACTGGCGCGTTCAATCAAATCGGTAAAGCTTACGAAAAACTGGTCAAATGGGCTGCTCCGCGCGGGCTGCTGGCCAATCCCGACATGAAGTCGCTCACCGTTTACCACGACGATCCGTCCGTAACAGCCATTGAAAAGGTAAGGCAGGATGCCTGTATCACCGTCAAGGACGAGGTGAAGGTGGACGGAGACATCGGAAAGATGACTGTTGATGGCGGAAAATATGCCGTAGTGCGTTTCGAAATCGGGCCTACCGAGTTTGAGAAAGCATGGAATACCGTTTGTGCGTGGTTTACCGAAAGCGGCTACGAGCCCGGTGATGGTAACACCTACGAACTGTATCACAACGACCACACGCAACATCCCGAAGGAAAGTTCATTGTGGATATCTGTATCCCGGTGAAACCGTTGTAATTTTTCTTTTGGATTTTATAATCTGATTGACTCTACATGTGTATTAAGACCTATTTGGTAATTTGTTTGAAATCTGTTACATTTTTTAACAATAAAAGGCGCAATTCCTGCGCCTTTTATTGTTTTGTCCACGGAAAGATATTGTTTTATTTAGCTTGATGTACTTGTACACGTGGTAAGGGAAAATTGACACCTACTTTGGGAAGGGTGGCATATACCTTTTCGTTGAGGTCGAACAGGACACCAAAATAATTTCCAGAATCTGCCCAGACGCGGATGGAGATATCTACAGAATTGTCAGACAGTGCAGTGAGCAGGATATCCGGTGCAGGTGTCTGGTGGATGCGGGTATCTTCGGCAATAATTTTGGTCAAGGCTTCGCGGGCACGCTGTACATCATCGCCATACGATATCTTGTAGGTCTGGTCTACGCGGCGAATTCCCGACCGAGTGTAATTGACAATAGAACCATTGGCTAATCCGCCATTGGGTATAAAGATACACTTGTTGTCTGCTGTTGTAATCATGGTAGTAAACATAGCAATTTCGTTAACCGTTCCAGCAAACCCTTGCGCTTCGATATAATCGCCTACCTTGAAAGGCTTGAGGAACAGAATGATAATACCTCCGGCAAAATTCTGGAATGTACCTGATAACGCCATACCAATGGCCAGAGAAGTTGCACCGATAATGGCCACAATCGAAGTCATTTCGATACCTACGCTTGCAATTGCTATCAACAGAACGAGGATTCGGAGGATAATGTTGACAAACGAAGAAAGAAAAGAACTCAATGAAGCATCAATATCACGTTTGCCAAGCATTTTTCGCATTCCCTTTGTTAATTTCTTAGCAAGCCAAAAGCCCACAACAAGGATGACTATGGCACCAATGAGTTTCAATCCGTATTGGATTCCCAACTGAATGTACTGATCGTATTTGCTTAAATCCATTTTAATTAGAGTTTATTAGTTAATTATTAATTTTTGAGGTAATTGTATGTAACAAGACCTAAGACAAAAGTACTGCGTTTTTTAAATCAACAATATGTTATATTTTTCCTAATTTTGCCCTTTCGTTGAAAATAATATAAAAATCAAAATATCAGAACCATATTATGTTCGAAAATTTATCCGATAAATTAGAACGCGCGTTTAAAAACCTGAAAGGAGAGGGTAGGATTACCGACATTAATGTAGCCGAAACACTCAAAGAAGTGCGTAAAGCTTTGTTGGATGCTGACGTCAATTATAAAATTGCTAAAGAATTTACCGACAAGGTGAAGGATAAAGCCTTGGGAATGAATGTTCTTACAGCAGTGAAGCCAAGTGAAATGCTGATTAAAATCACTCATGATGAGTTGGCGACATTGATGGGTGGACAGGCGGTCGATATTAGTTTAAAAGCCTCTCCTGCAATCATCCTTATTGCTGGTTTACAAGGTTCTGGTAAAACAACATTTAGCGGTAAACTGGCTAATTACTTAAAAACAAAGAAAGGTCGTTCGCCATTATTAGTAGCTGGGGACGTATACCGTCCGGCGGCGATAGAGCAGTTGAAAATTTTAGGTGAACAAGTTGGTGTTCCCGTTTATTCGGAAGATGATAGTAAAAATCCTGTACAAATTGCTGAAAATGCTATCAAACATGCTAAGTTACATGGTTTTAATACGATTATTATTGATACCGCTGGTCGTTTGGCAGTTGATCAGGAAATGATGAATGAAATTGCCGCTATTAAAAAAGCGGTAAATCCCGAAGAAATCTTATTTGTGGTAGATTCTATGACCGGTCAGGATGCTGTGAATACAGCCAAAGAATTTAATGACCGCTTGGATTTCAACGGTGTAGTGCTTACAAAATTAGACGGGGATACACGTGGTGGAGCGGCTATTTCTATCATGTCGGTGGTACATAAGCCGATTAAATTTATCAGTTCAGGCGAAAAAATGGAAGCGTTGGATATCTTCCATCCTGAACGTATGGCCGATCGTATTCTTGGTATGGGCGATATTGTGTCGTTGGTAGAAAAGGCACAAGAACAATATGACGAAGAGGAGGCACGTAAACTACAAAAGAAAATTGCCAAGAACCAATTTGATTTTAACGATTTTTTGAGCCAGATACAGCAAATCAAAAAAATGGGTAATCTGAAAGATCTTGCTTCGATGATTCCCGGCGTGGGAAAAGCTATTCGTAATTTGGATATCGATGATAATGCTTTTAAAAGTATCGAGGCCATTATTCATTCAATGACACCGGTAGAACGTTCGAATCCGGCTGTGCTTAACGGAAGTCGTCGTCAACGTATTGCTAAAGGGAGTGGTACGGATATTCAAGAAGTAAATCGCTTGGTGAAACAATTTGATGAAACTCGTAAAATGATGCGCATGATGACCGATAAGAATAAGATGTCGCAAATGATGAGAAATGCACCCAAAAGGTAATTCATGCCTGTTCTTTACCTTATTCCTAATGTACTATCTGGAGATACTATCTTAGAAGTGTTGCCATCGCATGTGCTTGCAGTGACGCATTCTATACGACAATTTGTTGTAGAAGACATACGCACGGCGAGACGGTTTCTCTCAAAAGCTGGACATCCCGGACCTATTGAGCAGTTGCAATTTCGTGAATTGAATGAGCATACGGCTGAAAGCGAAATCTCCTCTCTCCTACCCTATTTGCAGGCAGCCGATACTGGTGTGATCTCCGAAGCCGGGGTTCCTGGTGTTGCCGATCCTGGTGCAGCAGCGGTAAGATTGGCGCATCAATATGGGATTAAGGTGGTACCATTGGTTGGGCCTTCGTCTATTTTAATGGCATTGATGGCTTCCGGGCTCAATGGACAATCATTTGCCTTTGCTGGGTATCTACCGGTGAAACAGAACGAACGGCAGGAGCGTTTACGGGCTTTGGAAAAACGTTCTTCTAATGAACGCCAGACACAAATTTTTATCGAAACACCTTACCGTAACATGCAATTGCTCGAAGATATTTTGAAATGTTGTCATCCTACGACTCTTTTGACCATTGCTGCCAACATTACCGGTGCTGATGAATTCATTCTTACGCAGAGCATTCAACAGTGGAAAAAGAAGTTACCGGAATTAAATAAAATACCGGTGGTTTTTTTGTTGCAAGCATGATGCTTGTTTTTTATGAAAATGTGTATGATGAGACTACTTGGTTCGTCAAATATTAACTGGAAAAAGCATATACCTTTGATAGTTTTAATTTAAAAATCAAAACAACAGGATGAAAAACCTATTTCTTTTATTTACGACGATTTGCTTGAGCTTTGGATTGAATGCCCAACAAAGAATGACACCTGAATACAGGGAAAAAGTAGATATTACAGTATCTCAGGATAAATTTCATTTGTATTTGTTGATAGGTCAGTCTAATATGGCCGGACGGGGAATTGTTGAGGCGCAAGACACTATTGGTAATCCACGTATATTAAGGTTGAACCAACAAGGGGAATGGGAAGTTGCCAAAGATCCAGTACACTTTGATAAACCTGTGGTTGGCGTGGGCCCTGGGTTAACTTTTGCCCGAGAGATGCTTGCTGATGATGAAAATGTGATGATTGGGTTGATTCCATGTGCTGTAGGCGGATCAGATATTGATAGTTGGAAGGTGGGAGCTTTGTGGGAACAAACTAATTCATATCCGTATGATGATGCGATAGCTCGGACTAAGTTGGCTCTGAAAGATGGTATTTTAAAAGGCATTCTCTGGCATCAAGGAGAGTCGGATTGCTCGCCGGAAAAGACAGCAATATATAAAAACAAATTAATGGAACTAGTAGCTACTTTACGTAGTGAGTTTCATGATTTATCCGTTCCTTTTATTGCAGGTGAAATGGCCGAATTTAACGTTGGAGGCACCGAGTTAAACCAAGTATTGCATGATGCAAAAAAAGATATTTCTAATTATGATGTTGTATCGGGAAAAGGCTTTACTTCTTTACCGGACGGAATACATCTTGATGCACCTTCTGCCCGTGAATTGGGGAAACGTTATGCTGAAATGCTGAAAAATTTACTTCAGCAGTAAAAGAATAATCATGGAAATAACATCTGATTTTATTCTTCAAAAGTTATATGCGGTGGCTGATCCTAAAGTTGCTGAGCAATTACAGAAGTTTTTCAAAACAGGAAAAGGTCAATATGCCGAAGGCGATGTGTTTTTGGGAATAAAGGTTCCTCAAATACGGGCTATTGTTAAAATTAATGGGACTCTGCCACTTCAGGAACTACAAATATTGTTGGATTCGCCTTATCATGAAGCACGTTTTTCCGGTTGGATGTTTTTAGTACAAGATTTTAAGAAAGCGAAAACTGAAAACGACAGACGCAAAATCTTTGATTTTTATATCGCCAATATATCAAAAGCTAATAATTGGGATTTGGTAGATTGCAGCTGTCGTGATGTGGTAGGTGCTTATTTATTGGACAAGCCAGATCGCAGCATTCTGTATCATTTGGCTGAAAGTGAAAACCTTTGGGAACAGCGTATGGCCATTATTGCTACCTGGACATTCATCAAACATAAAGATTACGCCGATACATTGGCTCTTTCAGTTAAACTGATGCAACATCCGCATGATCTGATGCACAAAGCCATTGGTTGGAT
>JAVBSH010000009.1:0-30213 GCA_031547085.1 Bacteroidales bacterium | reverse complement strand
ATTTGAAGGTTGCGCCAACAATAGTAGTTGTCATCTTTCAAATGTTCCTCGTACACATCCGGTTGGATATCGTGGTTATACTTGGACAGTTCCAGGGCCTTACCGATCGAAAGCTCATTATTTATAACCATCACAGCCGCTGGTTCGATGAGGTTGCGCAATTGAAGGCGGCTGCGGATGTAACTGTCGCTCTTACCGAATTGCTTGCAAAGGTTTTCGATAGAATATTGACGCAATTCCATCAGTTGACCGAATGCAGCCGCTTCCTCAATGGCTGAAATATCCTTGCGTTGGAGGTTTTCGACAATAGTAATCTCCATCGCCTCATCGTCCGTGTATTTTTTCACGATAGCTTTGATGGAAACAAATCCCGCCAAAATCGTCTTATTTTTCTTATTTTAGACTTTTTGTTTTTTGAATTGTCATTTTTTAGCAAACATACGATTTATACCTGAATCAACACTTTTCTCTTACTGTTATTTATCAACAAAACAGCGCATAACTATATGCTTATGGATTTTGTGGATATAATTGTATGGAGGCAAGGGCATGGCCTTTAGGTCGTGCGCTTGCCCTGTACGCGGTCGGACACTCTTTGCGTGAAGTGGAGCCGAGTTGTTTCGCCAAGCTGGGCGAAGGCGCAACCACTCGGTGCAACGGAGCGCAATGTGTGTCCGACCGCATTCAAAATACTGGAAAACTGAAATTTATATTTACCACTTAGTTTTTTACGACTCACAAATTTATATTTTTGCACGAAAGTAATTCCCTATGGCAGTTGACATCAACAGCACACAATCGACCATATTATCTCTTACGAGGAAATGATGAAAGAGATGGAACGAGAGAAGCAAGCAAAAGAGAAGTACCTGTACACGGCCTATCCGCACAAAGACAAGGCGACACAACAATATGTTTACACCAATCACCCGATTGTTACTGCCGATGAAGAAATACAGTTGTTCAAATGGGGTTTGATAGCCCGATCTGTAATGTCCTTATCCGTTTTAATATAATATTCATTGATATTTTAAGTGAGTAGTCAATGAATGTTATCAGATGAAAGGAAGAATGCAGGAAATATCAACAAGCAGTGATAGCTGCCACGAGAATAACAGGCCGGAATCCGAAAACTATCGTGGAGTGCAGACTTTTATAGGGATAACAGAAAACAACCTCACGGAAGTATGTTTTACAGCAGACGATCTATTGGAACAAATGCTTTCACCGCAGAACATGAATAAGTCTTATAAACAAGTCGTATCCAACAAGGGAAGCGGAGGAGTGGACGGCATGGAAACGGGCGATCTCCTAAGGTGGCTGCACCAGCACAAAGAAGAGTTGGTGGTATCCATCGTCCAAGGGAAATACCACCCTAATCCAGTTCGTCGAGTAGAAATACCCAAGGATGGCGGCAAGAAACGCCAATTGGGCATTCCTACGATAGTAGACCGTTTTGTACAACAGTCGATATCGCAAATTCTCACACCCATCTACGAGCGAGAGTTTAGCGATACCAGTTATGGTTTCCGTCCGGGGCGGAGCTGCCATGACGCACTCCGTCAAGCACAAGCCTGCATCACATCAGGCCACCACTATGCTGTCGACCTTGACTTGGAGAAGTTCTTCGATAAGGTCAACCATAGCCACCTGATCGAAATCCTGTCCCACAACATCAAGGATGGCCGGGTGATTTCGCTCATTCATAAATATTTGTTGGCGGGAGTTGCAGTTGGCGGGAAGTTTGAAGGGAGCCAGGCCGGAGTTCCCCAAGGCGGCCCCCTAAGCCCCTTGCTGAGTAATATAATGCTTAATGAGTTGGATAAAGAGCTGGAACGTCGAGGTCACCCCTTTGTACGCTATGCTGACGATTGCATGATCTTTTGTAAAAGTCAACGAGCGTCCGAACGGACAAAGGAGAGCATCACCCGATTTATAGAAGAGGTGTTGTATCTTCGAGTCAACAAAGCGAAGACAACGGCAGGAGCTGTCCTGGGAATGAAGTTCCTTGGTTATAGTTTCTACCTCAAATCAGGCGAATGCCGCCTAAGTGTCCACCCAAAGAGTTACGACAAACTGAAATCCCGCTTAAAGGAATTGACAGGTCGTAGCAATGGCATGGGTTACGAACAACGCAAGACGAAACTTCATCTCTTCATCCAAGGCTGGCTTGAATATTTTAAGCTGGCAGACATGAAGAGCAAGTTGCAAAAGTTAGATACCTGGTATCGTCGTCTTCGGATGTGTATCTGGAAATGCTGGAAGAGAGTCAAGACACGTTTCACTAACTTATGCAAGTGTGGAATTGATAAACAGAAATCATGGGAATGGGCAAATACCCGTAAGGGTTACTGGCACATCTCCAATAGCTATATTCTTGCCCGCGCCTTGTGTAATGACAACCTGAGACGAGCCAATTACCCCTTTCTGCAGGACTGTTACTGTAAGATTGTATCGTAAGTAAGGACCCGCCGTATGCCGAACGGCACGTACGGTGGTGTGGGAGGTCGGAAACAAAAGTAGGAGAATGCTATTTTTGTTTCCTCCTACTCGATTTGTTAACAAATGTTAATTTCTTGCCCAAGTGAACGTATCTATCATATTATTCACTTTCTTTACTTTTTCATTTTCTTTATTCTTGTGTCAACAAGAGAAATGCGCTTTGAGATAAATCATTTGATATGGATAAGCTGATTCAGTTAACAGATATCGCCAAGATATACATGGTCGGCGGAACGATTGAAGTCCCTGCACTCAAGTCGGTTACCGTTGAAATCATGAAAAATGAGTATGTAGCTATCATGGGGCCGTCGGGTTCCGGGAAATCAACCTTGATGAACATCATTGGTTGTCTGGATACACCTACAAATGGCACGTATATTCTTAATAATCAGGATGTAAGCACCATGGATGACGACCATCTGGCTGAAGTCCGAAATAAAGAAATCGGATTCGTATTCCAGACCTTTAATCTTCTCCCGCGCTACGATGCATTGGATAATGTGCAACTGCCCCTTATCTATGCTGGTGTTCCCAAAACAGAACGCATCGAACGCGCCAAAGAAGTGATTGAACAGGTAAGCCTTACTGATCGTATGCATCACAAACCCAACGAAATGTCGGGCGGACAACGGCAAAGGGTGGCAGTTGCCCGGGCATTGGTAGGAGCGCCATCCATTATATTGGCCGACGAACCCACAGGGAACCTTGATAGTAAGACTTCAATCGACATTATGCGGCTGTTCAGCGAAATACACCGCAAGGGAAATACCATTGTATTGGTTACACACGAAGAAGACATTGCCCGCTATGCCCATCGCATTATCAGGCTGCGCGACGGACTGGTAGAGTTGGATGAGGTAAATAAGGACATCCGCATTGACTAATCCGTTATTCTCCGCATTTTGCTTTTATCTCATCTAACTGCCCGGGATGTAGCCATTGCATGTCCGGATCACGTGCAAACCATGTCAATTGGCGTTTGGCGTATCGTCGTGTGTTGCGGCGGATCAATTCAATAGCTGTATCCAGATCGTGTACTCCATCCATATAGGCAAACAATTCCTTGTATCCCACCGTATTGAGTGCATTTAAATGACGATGCGGATATAATGCCTGCGCTTCTTCAAGTAATCCTTCCTCCATCATTAAACCTGTACGTTGGTTGATGCGTTCGAACAATTCTTCACGCGGACGGTTAAGCCCCAACTTCACAATACGAAAAGAACGCTTCCGTGTCTGCGCCGTCAGGAATGATGAATATGGCTTCCCGGTTTGCAAACACACTTCGATGGCTTTCATGATCCGTTTATGGTTGCGCAGGTCAACTTTAGTGTAATGTTCCGGATCGAGCATTTTTAACTGCCTCCTCAAATATTCAACACCTTCGTTTTCGAACCAGCCAGTGACTGTTCTGCGGATCTCCAGATCAACTGTGGGGAAATCGTCGATCCCTTTACACAAAGCGTCAATATAGAGTCCTGAGCCGCCAGTCATAACTACTGTTTGATATTTCTGAAATAACCTATCGAGTAATTGCAGGCATTCCTGCTCAAACATGCTTACATTGTAGTAATCGTGGATGGAGAGATTGCCGATAAAATGATGCGGCACTGCTGACAATTCCTCCGCACCGGGGACTGCCGTACCGATACGCATCTCACGATACATCTGCCGCGAATCGCACGAAATGATTTCTGTGCGTAAGGCTTTGGCGACTTCCACGGCAACACTTGTTTTCCCCACAGCCGTCGGGCCAGTGATTACCACTAACTTATTGTGTACAGGCAAATCGGTATGCATTTCAATCAGTACTTTATACGGCAAAAATATAAAAGAAGGCGAACTTCATCAAAAAAAGAACTTGTCATCGTATTTTTTCCATTCATCAATAAGTCATGTATGTTGGTCAAAATAAGCAAACTAAAAATTATTTCACACGTATTTGATGATAAAGGTCTGTTGGTCGATTTCGGTGAATGGATGAATGAAAAAATCAAAAATGGTTTGTGTGATGAAAAAGTTTTTATTAATAACGATTGTTTTTGCCATGGTTGCTTGCGAAAAACCGCATAAGCTGGCTTCCATCGCTGTTGTTCCCAAAATAGAGGCTTATGCCGGGCACCAAACCAAGCTGCAAGTATACCATGCGCCCATTGAAGCTATGGCTCCTGATAAATATATTTACAATTCGAGCGACGAATTTATTGCCACAATAACGGATGAAGGCATCATAGTGTGTCATCAGGTTGGAACTTGTGTAGTTACGGTGTCAACGCCCGATAAGCGATTCAGCTCTAAATGTGTTGTTACAGTGAAAGATAAAATTTATTAATAATTGTTGAAACTTGTCGATTCATTTTTTTACGTACCTTTGGTCGCCAAATATCAGACCATACGGAAATCATGTATCAGGCAATCATTTGCGATCTGGATGGGACATTGCTCAATTCAGGACATACCATTTCGAAATACACATGTGATGTTATCAAGGCGGTAAAAAATAAGGGAGTAACCATTTGTATCGCCACCGGCAGGCATCATATGGATGCATTGGCTTATAAACGGATGTTAGGACTCGATTCGTATCTGATTACGTCCAACGGTGCGAAGATACACGACGAATGCGACCGGGAAATCTTTTCGGGTAACATCCCCGCCGGCGTTGCACACGATTTGATCCATACAGTGGTTGATTCGGACATTATCCGCCACGCTTTTCAAGACGATGACTGGTATTGCGAACAGCCGTGGCTGCTTGATCCGGCCGTGTACAAGGAGTCGGGAGTGAAGCCGATGCAAAAGCCTTTCCATAAAATCACCGGCGATGTCACCAAGTTTTGTTATGAATATCATCAACGTCCTAATAAGTTATTACCGCTGGAGGAGATTTTGGATACGCGTTTTGAAGTCGCCCTGTCCATCGGTTTTTCGAGCGATATCTTTTTGGAAGTGATGCAAAAAGGAGTATCCAAGGGAACAGCTATGTGCGAAATCCTACGGCAATCCGGCCTCAAATTGGCTGATGCGCTTGTTTTCGGCGATGGCCTAAATGACTACGATATGCTCTGCCTGGCTGGTAAAGGCATACTGATGGGCAACAGCAGCAAAGCGCTTTGCCGGATGCTTCCCGGATGCGAGATTACTGACACCAATGATCATGACGGATTGGCAAAGTATCTGGAACAAATGTATTTCAAATAAAGTTTAATGAATATCAGTTTTGATGGACTTTGTTGCAATGAATAACACATTGATTTATAAATCATTAAAAATATCAATTTTTGATCTATTTTGAAAGTCATTTTTTATAATTGTTTAAAAATAAATTGTTTATCAAAATTTACCAGTAAAAAATAAAATTTATAAATAATTGATAATCAGAATACCATCGTTGCAACAAAGTCGTTTTGATGCCTAAAGATGTCTCCACGCGTAAACTCATACCTCGTTTACTTGGTACCAATGACAAGTTTATGTAAGATTCTGATTTTCAATAATTATATAATTACGTTTTTTTGCTATACTAAAGTGAAAGTGGTTTTCGGATTTTAAGCTGTCACCCCCTCGAAGGTTTGGAATTTAAAATTGATTCTTTCCCTCAACTCATCGGCATATTGCCCGATATCTTTATAAAATGTCATTATCCGTTCTTTGAACTGATTAAAACCAGGATAATACTTCAAATTGATCACCTTCCCGTTGGTAAATTTCCAAAGCCGTTCAATCAGGTTCAGGTTGGGCGAATATGGTGGTAATAATGAGAGTTTTATTTTATCCTGTGAGGCAATAAACTCTTTTATGGCTGTGCTCAACAGGATGCTGGATAAGCTGGGAGTGCCGTTGTTGTATGAAGCGCACGAAGTGGAATACGAAGTTGAATGACTTGCTTTTTACGCGCCAGCTCCTTCTACCGCCGCGCCGATCTGAACACATAACCAATGTTCATTTTATGTTACCGAAAAACTCGATCATCAACTGACTATAGCCTGTAAAAGCCGTCAGCGGTAACGTTTCATAGCGGTCGTAGACATCGTGGTATGCCTGGATACCACCCAATGTATAAATGTAAAAGCAGGGAACACCTTTTTCGTGAAATGGGCAATGATCACTATTACAGGCTGCTCCGCGCGACTGAACAGACGTCATGCAATTTTTCTCTCCATTGATACGGGTTAGTATCTCAAATTTATCCTTGTGGACACTCCCATTCACCACCTTGATACCTTCATCGCCTGTGCCAGCCAAATCGAAATTTACCAGGAACTTGATCTTATTAAGATCAAAAAACGGATGTTCCACATAATACTTTGCACCAACAATCCCAATCTCTTCAGCCGATAAAGCCATAAACGCTATCGAATACCGGGGCGGATCAGCAGCAAAATATTTGGCCAGGGTCAATAGCATAGCCACCCCACTGGCATTGTCATTGGCTCCGGGAAAATAGGTTTTATCACCCATCTTGCCCAAATGATCATAATGTGCGGTAACAACTAAAAATGAATCGGGTTGTTCTGTTCCTTTAACATATCCAATGATGTTCTGGGTCTTATAATTGACCATTTTTGCCTTCACATCTATCTTGACTTTTTTAATGTTCTCCAAATCAAGTTCTTTTTTGATGGTGAAAGCCGGCTTTGATCCTTGTAGCGTTGCGTTATTCCACGAAAGTTTTTCGGCCGAATGAACAATAGTTGCCACCGTCGGTATTTGTGGACTATATTTCAGAGAGGTGACCAGATCAGTTGCTTTTTGGGCTTTGTCCTTATCGTCTGTCTTGAAATCACATTCATCAATGATAAGAACCTTTCCTGCTGACAACTTGATCGCTTTCCTCAATTGGTTGTCATCAAGCAGGTCTTGTTTCTTAACCACATATACGGCATATTCGCCACTCAGCGACGGCGAAACAGGATCGGCTATATATTCTTCTCCCGGAATCAACTCCACACCATCAATTTGAAGTTTCATTGCCGATGGAAATGTGTTTACATCGATTTTAAACGATTGATAAAAATCCTTGTCAAACGGTTTTAGCCCGATTTCTGTATACTGCCCCTTAATATACTTGGCAGCATTGGCATTCCCATGATCGACATAACCCCGGCCTGCAAGTTCCGGAGACGACAATTTTTGAACGATTTGCCGGGCATATTCAAGGCTTTGCCCGGAAGTAGATAATACAATAAATACAAGTAGTAAATAGAAAACGAGCCTTTTCATATCTCTCCACAGTTTTATGTTTCACATACCAAATGACGAATTGAATGTCCTTACAAAGATAATACATTTCGGCATTTCATATTCACATGTTTAACTTCATTTAGTTGCTGTTCGTAAAAATATTTTTTCCGTCTCGAAAACTTGTTTTAATTTTGCCGTGAAAATTATCCCTAAAAAATAAAGAGAGGGTATTATGTTATTGGTGAAGAAATAGAATCAAAAAAAGAAGGGACTCAGGCGTGGTTATCACAGAATAATCTCCCCGTTACGTCTTTTGCCATGTATCCCATTATACGGCTGCTTTCGGGTACGGCATATCCCTAATTCATTTTAATTTTTCAAACTAATTGATCTCCGTCAATGTGGTTGGATTTGATGTGGTTGTTGTATCCCGTCAATTCTATACTACTTCATAGTGGATCACAGTATTGGCACAAAAAAATGTGCCTATTCATCAGTAAAAACAATAACATCATGTATACAAGGAAGACTGCACCCAAAGTAAAAGATGGCAAGGTGCAGAAGAAAAATCGCCATACAAAAACACCCAATTATTGGAATACCCGTCAGGATGAAATTCAGGTAGACATTGAAAAACCGGGAAGAGGGTACAAACATTTCCTGAAGAAAAGGGATATCATCCGGTTTCTGGAAATACTTCCCAACCGGGAGGAAATCGACACCGAATTCGACGCTGTATTGCTGTCGCAAGGCGAATACAGCTGTGATGGCTGGTATCGCAAAAGAATAGTTGGTATCTGTGCCTGGGAAAAAGAAATGCCCCGTATTCATAGTAAGGCCTACTTCAATAACCATAAAAACATATTCGACCGGTTGGGAGTTGAGTATCAAATAAAAAAGGATTATGTAACCTGCTTTTTCAATGAAAATCAAATAAAAGCATATCAGTTACTACACATCCTTTTGCACGAAATTGGCCATCATCACGACAGGATACACACGAAATCAAAGAAGGAATGTGCCCGTGGTGAGGATTATGCCGAGAATTATGCTTTAAAATACGACAAAATCATCTGGAACAAGTATTTCGAATGCTTTTCCGGATAAGAATTATTCAAAGAATCAAAAAATGGAACAAAATACCATTCATACATACAGGCAACATTTGTTGGAACAAAAAGAAATGATGAGCCGGACGGCCACCCAACTCAAGGAAGAGTTCATGGGATTGGACGATGTGATCGACCGGATCATTGATGCTGTCACTTCATGGTTTTTCTTCCCCGAAATGCAGGAAAAGCCAGTGATTGTCAACCTTTGGGGATTGACCGGTATCGGCAAAACCTCGCTGGTGAGGCGGTTGGTGGAACTCACCGGGTTTGCCGAACGTTATTACCGTTTCGACCTCGGCGAATCGACCGGACGAAGTTTCGATATTCAGGACTCGTTCAGGGATATCTACCGGAATTGTGACGGCGAACCGTTCATCATCGGGCTGGATGAGTTCCAGTTAGCGCGTACCATCAACGAAGAGCAGGAAGAAATTGATCGGGCTTTGACACGTGTCATTTGGGATTTGTTAGACAGCGGCAAATTTGCTGTGATTGATTTCGATTACAACATGGACTATTTTAAACGGCTAATCAAACAGTTTGACCTGACGCTGGAACGGGGCGTGGTGGTAACCAGAGGTTCTATTACCGCTAATGCCGATATTTTCAAGGAAATAATGGCAAATTACCGGACTTCCGAGCCCGTCGAACCTGTTCCCGAAAAGATGTATTTCGTATCGGACGGCAATCTGGAAACAATCTTCGACATTGTTTCGGATACCGAGATGTTCCTCTCGAAACAGGATCTTCGCAGGAAACTTTGCGAGTTGGATGGCTCCGAAACAGTGGATTATCTGCTTCGCCTCTACAAGAAGGCGCTGGAACCCAAAACGGTGGATTGTACCAAAGCGCTGGTTTTCATCATGGGTAACTTAGACGAAGTTTATTCAATGACACGCAATTTCAACCCGGATATGTGTGCCGACGAGTTTCACCGGCAATCGCTTGAAATCACCGTTACGCAAGTGAAAAATGCCTTACTGGACAGGTTTCGCAGCGAACAAATTGCCCGCTTGGGAAATATTCATATCATCTACCCGGCGTTCAACCGCAAGACTTTTTATGACATCATCCGGTTCGAACTGGATAAGATCAAACAGAAAGTGCGGGATCATCACGGTCTGGAATTGGTTTTCGACACGAAAATCGAAAACCTGGTATACGACGAAGGTGTTTATCCCACGCAAGGCACACGACCGTTGTTCACCACCATCTACCATATTGTCAATGCGCGGTTGGGCAAGGTGCTCAATGAGGTCTATTTGAAAGGGAATGATGCTGATACGTTACTTCTCACTGTCAACGAAGCCGAATTGATCAAGGATCATGCGGCGATACAGGTGAAATATATCAAGGACGGCATTACAATACACCGACTCACAGATCAGTATCCATTAGTGCTGGGTAAGCTGAGGAAAGAAAAGCAGAATGACGAGCAGGCGATTGTAGCAGTACATGAAAGTGGACATACTATACTGTCGGTAATCCTGATGAAAACCGTTCCAGAATCAGCATTTTCAGTCACAGCCGACACCCAGAGCGACGGTTTTGTCTATACCCGTCCGAAGTGGAATTATGTTTCCAAAAAGGATGTAGTCAACCGCCTGGCCATGCTGTTGGGTGGATTGGCTGCCGAAAGAATGATTTTCGGCGACGAAAATATTACGATGGGTTCCAACTCTGACCTAGCCACTGCCACCCGTCTGGCTACGCATGTACTATATGCTTGCGGCATGGGCGACACTAGGGCAGTGTATGGTAACGAAAGTAAGATTGAAACGCCAAGTGTGATTTTCGATGACCACCGCAACGGCATCAACCGCGAAGCCGAACAAATGTTGGTAAAAGCCGAAAAATTGGCCAATGAAGTACTCTCCCGGCAAAGGACGCTGTTGTTACACATGGCCAATTACCTGAGCGATCACCGTTCCATTAGTAAGGAAATGATCCGCGAATTAGCCGGGAAATATGCCATCGGTTTTGACATGAACGAGATCGTAGAAAATGCCGATCATCTGTTCTACCGGGGACATTTGAAAAAACTGGTTGGAGAACAGGTAGAAGTTTAAATTCTAAATATTCATTCGGGCTATGTTCGGCAATATCTCCAGATTCTGCCGTATTAAAAAGAAAGCTCCTGCATTCTTGCGGGAGCTTTACTTTTAACACTTATCGAATATGATCTTTTTTTTACAATTCGCGTATCTTGATGTTACGGAACCAACAGTCGTACCCATGATCCTGCAACCCGATGTAACCTTCCTTTGCAGGGCCTTCCTTAAATCCCGTCCAATCTTTAAACTTGCTTTTCGACACAAGGTCGTACCACGCAGGAGTCCACAGCTCGTATTCCACTACTTTCACACCGTTTTGGGTGTGGGTCACCTTACCGTCTTTCACACGGACAACAATCGTATTCCATTCGCCTGCTGGTTTGGCATTCTGCGGCAATGCGGGAATCATATCATAGAGTGAACCGGCAAGGTGGTTAGCCAATTTATTATCACCGGCGTTCCAGTTATCTAAAACCTGTATTTCGGGAGCTGCATAATAAATAGGTTGGCCAGGGTATTCAACTACATAATAGAATATTCCCGAGTTGCCTTCCTTTTCTATTTTCCAGTCGATAGACAATTCAAAGTTTTTGTACTTCTTTGCTCCATAGAGGATATCACCTCCCTGGCCACTCCCTGCCTTTTGCCCACGGGCAACTTTCATTGACTGGTCGTCGATTGTCCAGTTGGCAGCCATCTCAGTAGAGTTGCATTTACGCCAGCCGTTCATGTCCTTACCGTCGAACAAAAGCGTCCAACCTTCCTTTTTCTCTTTTGATGTCAATGTATTACTCTTTTGTGCAACAGCAGTTAGCGTACATGCTGCTACTAAAAACATCGAAAATATGATTACCTTTTTCATGAAGTATGATTTTATATTAAAAAATTGAAAAAACTCGGTGAAGGTAGAGATATTTTTTTTTGTGCAATGTTAAAATACTTTAAATTCGCAGACGAAATAATCATTATTCCACAATGAAAAAATTCTTTAAAAAAGCAGGCCTCTGGCTGATTGTTATTTTAGCAGGTCTCTTGGTGTTTACTACCTTCCCGTCGAATAGTTACCTACGGAAAGCTGTGCGCTACGGGACACCCGATATTGATGATTACCGGATTTTTGAGAATCGTGTCATTAAGGCCGGAAATCCCCAGCCATGGAGAATATCCGGACACTACAACCAGGGAAAAATACCGGCCGGACGCTTGAAATATTTCGAAGAGTATCAAACAATTGCCTATCTTGTGATACAGGATACAGCCATTATCTTCGAACAATATTGGGATGGATACGACGACAAGTCGCTCAGTAACTCGTTTTCGGCTGCTAAAAGCATCGTGTCCCTGCTGGCTGGTATTGCCCGTGACGAGGGAAAAATCGGAAGCTTCAACCAGCCGGCTGCCGATTATTATCCACCTTTTGCCGCAGACAATCGTAAAGAAATCACCATCAAGGATGTGCTGACCATGAGCGCCGGCCTCAATTGGGACGAGGCTTACAGTTCGCCGTTTTCCATCACCACCAAGGCCTATTATGGCGACAATATCGAGCCGTTGATTACCAACCTGAAATTGGTGGAAAAGCCGGGTACCCGTTACCGTTACCAGAGCGGTGTTACCGAGCTGCTGTCGTTCATTGTAGCCAATGCTTCGGGTAAAACGCTCAGTGACTATGCTTCCGAAAAGTTGTGGACACCCATTGGCGCCGAACATGATGCTTTATGGTGCCTCGACCATAAGAACGGGCTGGAAAAGGCCTATTGCTGTTTCAATTCCAATGCCCGCGATTTTGCCCGTATCGGCCAGCTAATTCTGAACAAGGGCAAGTGGAACGGCACACAGGTAGTATCGGAAGCATTTATTGACGAGGCGACCACTCCGGCCACATGGCTCAAGGACGAGGATAGCGACCGGAATGTCGATTTCTATGGTTACCAATGGTGGCGGCTTACACACAATGGCATGGAAGTGAAATATGCACGCGGCATTCTGGGACAATATATCCTGGTAATTCCCGCAAAAAATATGGTGGTGGTACGGTTGGGGCATAAACGCAGCGACGTAAAAACCGCCGGCAATTATCCCGAAGATATTGATGTTTGGTTGGATACGGCATTCGAATTGTTGCAATAAACCTTATTTTTAACCTTTGATGATCCGGTATCATGAAAAAGAAAGTAACCATTTTGAGTATTGACGGAGGAGGAATCCGTGGAATTATTCCTGCAGTGATATTGAATTACATCGAAAAGGGATTACAATCGCGTTCGGGAGATAAAAATGCAACACTTGCCGACTACTTCGACCTGATGGCTGGAACCAGTACCGGCGGGATACTTACATGCTACTATCTGCTTCCGCCTATTCCCGGGCAGGAATGCCATAGCAGGTACTTTGCACGCGAAGCGATTGATGTGTATGCCGAACAAGGGAAAGAGATTTTTAACCGTAGGTTTCCCAGGTTTGGCATAGCAACTGAAAAATACCCGGCTACCGGGTTGGAACGTGTCTTGCACGACAAAATGGGCGACACAACACTTGCCCAATCAAGAAAAAATTGCCTGATCACTGCTTATGATGTTACCGAAAGGAAAGCTGTACTTTTTACTTCGCCGGAAGCCCGGAAATATGAACACCGGAATTACCTGATGCGAGAGATTGCCCGTGCCACTTCGGCTGCGCCAACTTATTTCGAATTAGCGTCCGTACAGTCTATGGGAGGAGCCGCATCTTACTTGATCGACGGAGCTATGTATGCCGGTAATCCTACAATGTGCGCTTTGGTGGAGGCAAATAAATCGGTTTTTGATACGTGTTCGAACCCGTTGATCAACGACCTGTATATTATATCGGTGGGAACAGGCAAAGAAAAGAAGAAATACGATTATAAAAAAGCCAAAGATTGGGGAGCTGTTGGCTGGGCACGTCCCGTGATCGATATACTACTGTCGGCATCGGCAGAGGTAGTGGATTACCAGATGAAACAGTTGTTTAAAGTAGCCGGTTGTAATGATTGTTATATTCGTCTCGACCCTGAAATGGGCAAGGCCAAACCTGAAATGGACGACGTTTCGGATGAAAATATCCGGCAGCTTAAAGATGCAGGCGAATGTTACATAAAAGACCATGTTGAGGAATTGGACGATATTGTGGATAGGTTGATTAAAAACCACGTTGGAAGCGACTCTTCGAATTTACAGGTATGATACATGATAATTATAAAAAATTATAAATTATCAATCATACCCAATGTTTGTTGACCAAATTGTTCGGCGTGGCGTTTCGCTACGTCGAAGTTAAAAGCAAGGCTCCCGCCTTGCATATATGGAAAGCGGGAGCTTTCCTTTTAGCACAACGGAGTCTGAAGACTCCGCCGAACGTTCTGATCCGAAAGTCATTTTCATATCTAATATAACTATATTTGCCGTTTAAATTCTAAAAAGTGACATGAAACATTATTTGTTGATTCATTTGTTTGCCCTAACGGCTATTATTTTCTTATCATTCTCATGTGCCCGAAGCCATAAGGAAGCTCCATTAATGATGGAGACTTCGGTGATGGCTGATGAAACCGCACTTGCTCCATCTTCAACCGAATACACCGCCGCGGATTTTGTATCGTCTTCGGCTGCAAGGGAAAACACAGCCGATACAACCCGCCGTTTTATCCGTACGGCCGAACTGCATTTCAAAACCAAAGATGCTATTCGGGCCACATACGCCATCGAGGACATCATTACCAGGCATGGCGGCTTTGTGGAAGATACCGAATTGAGAAGCACTGTCAACCATACCACCTCCATTCGTGTAAGCCGCGATTCAACCCTCGAAAGTACATTCTACACGATCAGTAACACGATGAAACTACGTGTTCCTTTCCGTCAGCTCGACCCTACACTGAAAGACATTGCTGCATGGGCTGAATTCATGGACTACCGTAAGGTGAGTGCCACCGATGTGCGGCTGAGCCTTCTCCGCAACGACCTGACCCGCCGCCGTGTTGCCCGGCAGGAAAAAAGACTCGAAAGCGCCATTGACGAAAAGGGCGAAAAGCTTAACCAGATAGCCGATGCAGAGGATAGGTTGGCCGTCCGTCAGGAACAGGCAGACCAGGCATTGCTCTCAAATATGGAACTGAAAGATAAGCTCGAATTCAGCACCATCACTGTACAACTATGGCAAGAACGCACCTGCAAGCGTGTGATGAAAGCCAATGAAAAGAGTATCGACAGATATCATCCCGGCTTTGGTATCCGTTTCGCAGACGCTATAAAAGCAGGTTGGCAGGGATTTATCGATTTTGTAATCTTTATGATGAACTTTTGGGCATTGTGGCTGATTGGCGCGGGTATCATTGTGGAAATCAGATATTATAGGAAGCGGAGGAAGAAAGGTAATAAGTAAGAGGTAACAAATATTCATTTATCAAGGTGTTACTTGTCAATCCATCTAATTCTTTCCAATAATTTAGAAATCTTGATTGAAATTAATAAATTTGCAATGAATTATTGAGCCAAAGGCAAAATTCATTCTTACTTGGAATGCAAATCAAGATTACATTACTTTTGCTATATCTTGCTTGTTTTTTGCAAGTTAAAGCCGATGATGGGATAAAACGAGGACTTTATTTCCGTTCATTTGAAGTAGATAAGGACAAACGTACATGTTTAAACCTGACACCTGATAAACCACTGGTTTTCACTAAAGGTTTTTCGATGGAGTTTGATATCAAATTAAGACGCGAAGATCAAAATTTCGGGTATATCTTTCGTATTGTCGCCAATGATACCTTGAACATAGATTTTTTGGCGCATATAACTTCAATTGAAGCGAAACATTTTTCCGTAGTAGTCAAGAATAAAACGATCATACAATACAAAAACACTGATATAGGACGTACTATCGGGAATATTTGGATAAAAGTATTGCTTGAATTTGATCCTGCAAACAACCATATTTCACTATCCCTGAACGGTATCAAAAAAGATGCAACCTGCCCGGTGGAGGGTTTAAACCGATTCAAAGTGTATTTCGGAGGAAACATGCATGGTTTTTTTTCTACTACCGATATCACCCCGATGACAGTGAAGGATATTCGTTTTTTTGATGAGAAAAAGAATTTGGTACGGAATTGGGAATTAGCCAAACACTTGTTGGACTGTGTATATGACGAATGTGAATCGGACAAGGCCACAGTACAAAATCCGGTTTGGGAAATTGACCATCATGCAAAATGGATGAAAAAGGAAGCGATGATTTGTCCGGGTAAATATTATCAAATAGCCTTTGATCGTCCGGGTAATCGGATTTTTATAGCCCGCGATAAAACCTTGCTGATATACAACACAGTATCCGGCAGCACTGATACGTTGAAAGTGTCTGAAGGAATACCATACCATGTGCAGGATAACCAAATGATCTACGATTCAAACCGGAAAGTATTGGTCTCCTATGATTTTGGGAAAAGAGAATTAGCTACATTCGACTTTACCGGCAACCGATGGACCAATGAAGACAATACGGTTATAGAACCGAAATTCGCCCATCATAGCAGGGCATACCTTGCCGAAGACAGCCTTTTTGTTTTCTTTGGAGGGTACGGTTTTCATAAGTACAATGCGGTATTGCAGGAATATTCCACAAAAGAAGCCGGATGGAAGTCATATAGCTTGCCTATATATATTACACCTCGTTATTTAGGCAGCATGGGATATTTAGGAAATCAGGAATTACTTTATTTTGGAGGATTTGGGAATGAATCGGGACATCAGGAAGAGTTTCCCCGGAATTATTACGACTTGTATACAATTAATGTAGGAAACAATGATGTGAAGAAGATTTGGGAACTGTCCAATCCCAAAGAAGATTTCACGAACTCTAATTCATTAGTGATTGACAAAAACACCCGCAGATTCTATGCCTTGGCATATCCCAACAAACGTTATGCATCAGTCATCACGCTTCACGAGTACAACCTCGATAAACCCGAATATCGAACATTAGGCGATTCTATTCCATATTTTTTCAATGATGTGGAATCGTATTGTGACTTATTCCAAAGCTCCGATAGTTCCGAGTTATATGCAATTGCATCGTATGTAAGGGGTAATAACTCGGACATCAATATTTATTCCATGGCTTTTCCTCCGTTAAGTCCGGAAGAAATCACCCAACATTTGCCATCACGCTCAAATGCTCGAATTTGGTTGTTGCTCATCATATTACTAATCGGGTTGGTGGTTGCCTTTATGGTCTACCGGAAAAGAAAAAATGGACGGATCGTTATCAATAGTGCCGGGATTGAGCAAATTCCCGGTAAGGACGAGGAGCCTATCATATACGACAGCCTTCTCACAGAGAAGAAACCTTCATCCATCAATTTGCTGGGAAATTTCCAAATGATCAATAATGAAGGCAACGATATTACTAAAAACTTTACTCCGACCACTACACAATTATTCCTGTTATTGTTGATGTCGACCATCAGGAACAGACAGGGAATTACATCGCAAAAGCTAAAGAGCATATTGTGGTTCGACAAGGACGATGATAGTGCCCGTAATAACCGGAATGTGTATATTAATAAACTGCGATCTATTTTGAAAACTTTCGGGGAGATCAAGGTGGTGAACCATGAAGGTTATTGGAGTATCCAATCCGAAAAGAGTGTTTTTTGCGATTATGAACGTGCGCTTGTACTGATTAAAATGTTACAGGCCGGAGACCGCTTCAATAAGAAATTATTGACCGAATTGGTAGATATTACTTTGAAAGGAACGCTTTTGCCTTATATCCAGCAATTAGAATGGCTTGAATCATATCAAACGGATTATGTCAACAAATTAATCGAATGTTTGATGGAATATAGCAAACACGAAGATGTGAAAACGGACCTCATGTTGCTATTGAAGATCGCGGATGCGGTACTATTACACGACAATATTGACGAAGACGCCATCAAACTTAAATGCTACGCTTTGTTCCGATTGGGTCGGAAAAACCAGGCATTACAGGTATTCAACAAGTTTACCGCCGATTACGAAAACTTGCTTGCCACGAAGCACAACCTAATATTTGACGAGTTGGTAAAATCGAGTTGAATTTTATTGATCCGGATTATTGAAAGCCGTTTTCAATTGTTTCGCAAAGTCCGGTTTGTTTTCACTTTTAAATTGGATTGAAAATCCTGATTTATCTTTAGCCGGAATAGATACCAACACTTGGTTCCATCCTTGTTTCAAGGGTAAAGCCCTACACACGCCATCCTTGATTTCAATGGTCGAACGGTTGATTTGTATTCCGCAACCATCGGCCGGGCTAACAATTAAGTCAAGTTTAGGCATATCCGGCTCGATCAACAAGTCATCTAAAGGCCGGGGACTCCATATCCAAAAACTGTATTCCGATTTGTTGCCGGATCGTTTTTCGAACAAATTATCCTTTTTTACAAAGCCATTATCATCAATCAACATTTCGGAAACTTTCTTCCCTTCGGAGGGTATCCCGGCCACCGCAAATAATTTTTCCAAGGTATTATAACCCTTCTCGGTTGCGGCAAAGTTAGCCAAAGTGCTGACATAAATATTGGTACAACCATGTTGTTTTTTGACAAATACCGGCAAGGCTCCCTTATCCTCGTTTTCGCTGCGTAAAACGGCTGCGGTTTTCAATTCTTCGGGACGTTTGTTCCATCGACACCAGTTGGTGTTACAGGCATTCAGCAGCACGATACTTTCATCCACAAAACTGCCTTTCATGCTATAAGATGATACATCTTCCTGTTGTATCTCGCAAAAATAAAAGTCGGAATTAACCAAACTGCGTGTCCATGACTTTGGCTCGGGAATAAACGATGACGCTGTGCGAGCGTCAAGTTCTAACTTGCCGGGTAATAATTTACTGTATGTTTCCAACGTTGCCGGTATCGGACACCATAGCCATATATCGGCGCCTTTGTTCATCAAATCCTGTAACTGAGCGATGTCTTTTTCTTCAGGAATGTAACTTCCGTCCACAACCACCAAGGTATTGCCTGATATCTGCATCTTTCCTGCAAATACTACCCCGTGGGATTCGAATATTTTCCTTACCTGCGAATCAGAGACACCTGTGAACAGTATCGTATGGTACTTTTTTCCCATTTCCGCCGGCGGTTCTATTCCCGGCTTGTCCGGCATTGTTGCCCAACGGCTCCATGCCGGACCTTCCGGCGCATTGGCTGCCTTGATAGCATCGAACATAGGCCATGTAACATAAAGCGGCAAAGCGGGATCATAACCGGGATTGAATGTCGAACAGTACGGCCCCATGCGTTCCGGTTGCATACCTGATATACCTTCCTTGTAGCCTGCAAAATATACGCCGTCATCCAATATTGGGGCTGTTGACAGGTCACGTTTGCCGAAAGGCAATGGCTGTAATCCGTACCATGCAATGTTGAATACCGACACATAAGATGCACCCATGTTACGTTGACGGGCAACCAAGTCATAACATTCATAAGCCAATCCTTCCATACGCCCCAATTGCGATTCATAAGCCCGCTCGCCATTATACTTCGATACTTGTTCGGGCGTTCCGTAATACGCCATGCTATGCTCGCCTATGCCCCAAGGTTTCCCGATAGCCTGCCAACGTTTCATCGAGTTGTTGTCACCATAATGCCCCATCGTGGTGGGAAGGATCCCATCACCATCGTCTTCGCCATCGCTCGAAATCCAAGGCCGTGTGGGGTCATTTGCCTGTACAATGTTGCGCCATGCTACCCAAGCCTCTTTTTGGAGAGGCATAAGATCGGGACGATTGAAAACATGAAGGATGACGGGTTTATTCTCATTGCTGACACTCCACCCGAACACACAAGCATGGTTACGGTCACGAAGCACCATGCGGCGTATATGTTCTTTACAGTTTTCCCAGAATAGGGGTGAATCCATTTTCGGACCACCATCGCTTGCCCATATCGAAGTCTCAGCCAATACGCAAATACCCATTTCGTCGGCCATATCGAGATAAAATCGTGGATACACCTGTGCATGCGGGCGCACAGCATTGGCGTTGATATCCTTTAGCGCAGTGAACCAAGCCCAAGCATAACGGCGTGTCAACTGCGGTACACCCATGAAGTGCCACGAATCACCTTTCAATTCAATAGGCTTTCCATTCAATAATTGCCGGGTACCATCGAAAGTCCATTCGCGCCAACCGAAGCGTTCATATTTAACATCTACGGTGTTTTTGTTGGTCAACATGAATGTAAAACCATAAAGGTTGGGAGTTTCAGGTGTCCAGTATTTTAGTTGGCCCTCTTTTACAGGAACCGATACAATTATTTTTTTGATACCGTTGGCCGGAATAGTAACTTTTTGTGCAGCTATTGACAATGATGATGTAGCAGCCAATTCCCATGCAGGCACAGGAGCCAGATGTACGCTGGTCCCTGCTTTGTTGATCCACTCACTGACATCGCCCTTCAACGTCAGGCGAACTTCTTTTGCCGTATGGTTCCGTATTTCCACTTCAGCTTCCAATGCACCTTTCGACACGGACGGTTTTACAAACACATCACTGATATATACAGTAGGTGTTGCCACTAGAAATACATCCTGCCAGATGCCGGCTATATGATAACCCCACATAGAGCCGGCAGGTATAATACGACGCCCGATGGTAGAATTGTCTTCAAATAATGACTGGCTACGCACTCCCACCAATATTTCCGCGGTTTCTCCCGGTTTCACCACATCTGTTATATCAGCATCAAACGGCAGGAACAGGTCAAAATTTTCAGCGACTTTTTTGCCGTTCACATATACTTCGGCAAATCCGGATACGGCCTCGAAATGTAACGAAAGCTTCTTTCCCGCCCATCCAGCAGGAATCGTTACGGTTTTCCGCAACCAGGCCATCTTCACTTCGTCCCATGCAGTGGGGTATGAAGGATAATTACGGTGATCGGGACCTTCGAGATTCCGGTTTGCAAACGAATTGATATTCCATGGCGAAGGGATTTTAATTTTCACTGGATCCCAACCATTGGCATCAGGCTGTGGTAATACAGGCGCCGAACCTTTGCCCCGCTGATAACCAGTCGGCAATACAACCGGTTGAAAGTCCCACCGGCCGTTGAGACATATTTCTTCACGGAAAGGCTTTTCAACATTGCTGACATAACCCTCGGACGGTGCAAAGACACGGGAATAAGAAAGACGATTGTTATCAGCTTGCGGCCATGCCACATTTTCGATTATTAATAGTGAAAATAAAGCTGTTAAAATATAGAACTTTCGCATCAGAAATTAAAGTTTATGAATAAGATTTTATATAAATTAGCCGAAAAGATGTCTCCACACGTAAACGAGTTACGAGTTTACGTGTGGAGACATCTTCTTGACCTATCATGAAATAAGCTCATCGAATTCTAATTTAGATAAGGCTGAATAATGATTTAATGTTGTTTACTTAAGGGCTGAATTTGATGACAAAAGTATTTTGAAGCGATTAAAAAAGGTATAATAAAATGCTTAATCAGAAACTGTGAGGCAAAAAATCCATTTATAAATACGCTTTATAATTAAGCACTTACAAAAACAATTAATTTTTTTAATGATTTTAAGCGAAATTTTAAGCGCTTTGCTAATCGGAAGAATGTTTTTTTGTTCCTGCGAAAGAAAGCTATCGTTATTATTAATCGCACAATAAGTCGTAGTAGTTGATGAAAAGTTTATTGATTCCTTTTCAACTTATATGTCAAAAGCTGCATTTATCCGGAGCAATCCGGGTCATGGTTTTTGTTGTCATTAATCTTTAAGATAAGGTGCCTATGGGAAATTGCTGAACAATAATGCACAAAACCAATCATTGATTTTTTATTAAATTAACTTAATCCAACATATATTTATGCAAACAAAAATATTATTAATCAGGAGATTACTTTCTCCAAATTTCCGAAATTGCAGTTATATAATTGCAATTGCTACCGTGTTATTGGGACATGTACGGGTATCAATTGCTGACGACAAAGCAAGGGTTACTTCCATACAACAACAAGTAACGGTTACTGGTATTGTCACCGATGAAACCGGAGATGCGCTTCCCGGTGCAGCCATCCGTGTGAAGGGAAGTACCCGTGGAGTAACTACCGATGTGGACGGATCTTTTTCCATTAATGTAAATTCCACTGACATTCTGGAAGTGTCTTTTATGGGCTATGAAACAGTTGAAGTGCCTGTTCAAAACCGGCGGAAGATTGATGTCAAACTCAACCCTAAAGCCAACGAGATGGAAGAAGTAACAGTCGTTGCTTTTGCCAAGCAGAAAAAAGAAAGTGTCATTGCTTCGGTAAGTACCATCAATCCTACAGAATTGAAGGTGCCTTCCAGTAACTTAACCACTGCTTTTGCAGGCCGTATCGCAGGGTTGGTATCCTATCAGCGTAGCGGCGAACCGGGACAGGATAACGCCCAGTTTTTCATCCGCGGGGTGACTACCTTCGGTACAGGGAAAAAGGATCCGCTCATCCTGATTGATGGCGTGGAAATGACCACCGATGATCTTTCGCGATTAACCACTGACGACATTGCGGCTTTTTCAATTATGAAAGACGCCAATGCAACGGCGCTTTATGGATCGCGTGGAGCAAACGGCGTTATTCTGGTAAGTACGAAGGAAGGACGTGAAGGAAAGGTAAAGGTGCAGCTTCGATTAGAAGGTTCCTTTTCTCAGCCAACGCGAAATATTGAATTGGTTGATCCGGTTAATTATATGAAATTACACAACGAAGCCGTGATTACCCGTACACCCGGCAGACAGCTACCTTACAGCCAAAGAAAAATTGCATATACCGAAAGAGCCCTCAGGGGCGAAAGTGGAATTGATCCGGTTCGTTACCCTGCAAACGACTGGCAGGATTTGCTTTTCGACAAGCGAACCTTCAACCAGCGTTATAATCTCAATGTAAGTGGAGGAGGTACCATCGCCCAATATTATATTGCAGCATCGTATGCTAAAGACCAGGGTATCATCAAGAATGACCCGCGAAACAGTTACAGTAATAATATTGATATCCGAAAATACGCCTTGCGCTCAAACGTAAATGTCCACCTGACCAAATCTACGGAGGTTATTGTCAGGTTAAGCGGCTCATTTGACGATTATCAAGGACCGTTAGACGGTGGAACCGACCTGTATAAAAAGGCTATCAATGCCAATCCGGTTTATTTCCAACCTTTTTACGAACCTGATGAGGCAAATAAGTTTGCAAATCACGTACTTTACGGAAATTACCCTTCCGGCGATTATTTGAATCCATATTCCCATATGACAATGGGTTACAAAAGCGAAGACCGTTCAACCATGTATGCACAGTTTGAAGTGAAACAGGACTTCGACTTTCTGCTCAAAGGGCTGTCGGCAAGAGCCTTGTTCAATGTCAACCGTTATTCAAAAGTGCCTATCCGACGGACGACAATACCTTTCTATTATTATTTAGCCGAAACGTCAGACGAAAGCATCTATATTCTAAACCAAATCAACGAATACGGAACGGATTATTTAGACTTTGTGCCTTCCGCAAGAAGTTTGGAGAATACAATGTATTTCGAAGGCGCCCTGATGTACAACAATACATTTGCCGAAAAACATACGATTTCGGGTTTAATGGTATATACCGTACGCGAAAAGAAAGACGGAGGCACCAGCCAATTGGAACTGGCGTTGCCATCACGCAACCTTAGCCTTGCCGGACGTTTTACATACAGTTATGACAAACGTTACTTCATCGAGGGTAACTTTGGATACAACGGTTCGGAACGATTCCATTCCAGCCAGCGCTGGGGGTTCTTCCCATCTATTGGAGCCGGTTGGGTTGCATCTAACGAGGCGTTTATGGAGCCTTATAAGAATGTTGTTTCCATGTTGAAATTAAAAGCAACTTACGGCTTGGTGGGTAATGATGCGATAGGTCGTGACGAAGACAGGTTTTTCTACATGTCGAATGTGAACATGAGCGATGTTGGTAGAGGTTACGCTTTTGGGAATCCCTACATTTCGACAAATGGAATTTCGATAAGCCGCTATGCCGACACAAACATCACATGGGAAATCAGCCGGAAAAGCAACTTTGGATTGGAACTAAACCTTTTTAACAGTCTAGAGATACAAGCGGATTATTTCAGGGAACAACGGCACAATATTTTGCAAACCCGTTCCGACATACCAAGTACAATGGGATTGCAAGCTACTCCAAGGGCAAATATCGGCAAAGCTGTAAATAATGGCGTTGAGTTTTCGGTAGATTACAATAAATCGTTTACCCCTGATTTCTGGACGATCATCAGGGGTACTTTCACGTATACAGTAGGTAAATACGACGTGTATGAAGAGCCTGACTATGTTGAAGCTCCATGGCGAAGTCGCGTAGGACGCAAATTATCACAAAACTTCGGATTAGTTGCCGAACGTTTGTTCATCGATGATGCAGAGGTAGCCAACGCGCCATTACAAACCTGGGGCGAATATGGCGCCGGCGATATCAAATATAAGGACATCAGCGGCGATGGGCGTATAGACGCTAACGATATTGTACCTATTGGTTTCCCGACCGACCCCGAAATCATATACGGTTTCGGTATATCGGCAGGTTACAAGGGATTTGATTTCTCGTGCTTTTTCCAGGGATCGGCGCGGTCATCTTTCTGGATTAATCCGTCGTCAACGGCCCCGTTCGTAAATGATAATACAACCGAAACCGGAGTACCCGGCTGGCAAACCAACCGCGCCATGTTGAAATATTATGCCGACAGTTACTGGTCGGAAGACAACAGGGATATTTATGCTTTGTGGCCGCGATTATCGGAGAGCGCAATCGCAAATAACAATCAAACAAGCACATGGTTCATGCGCAACGGATCATTCCTGAGACTTAAAAACGTTGAAATAGGCTACAGCTTACCCTCTACTTTAGTTAAACGGATAAGAATGCAAAGCATGCGTATATATGTCTCCGGCAGCAACCTTGCCATTCTTTCGGCCTTCAAAATGTGGGACCCCGAAATGGCGGGCAACGGATTAGCTTATCCTTTGCAAAGAGTATATAATATTGGCCTGAATATCGAATTTTAAAAATAAAATGGTATGAAAATTAGAATCATCATATTTTTTACATGCATAGTCCTGCTTACCAACTGTCAGGATTATCTGGCGGTAGTGCCCGATGGTGTTGCTACGCTGGAAAATGCTTTTACGAACCGTACCAATGCAGAAAAATTTTTCAACGGCTGTTACAATTACCTGCCCAATATGCAGAATATATTGAATTATCCGGGTTTTGTGGGCGGCGATGATCTGTGGTGGTGCCCCACTCAAGGCGGGGGATGGGACAATGAAGGAAACGGACAGCGTATTGCCAGGGGATTACAAAATATATCAAACCCGATCCAAAATTATTGGGATGGCGGAAACGGCGGGAAAAATATGTGGATAGGAATACGCGACTGTAATATTTTCCTCGAAAATATTGACAATGTTCCAAATATGCAAAACTGGGAAAAAGAAAGATGGAAAGCCGAAGTAAAAATACTGAAGGCATATTTTCATTTTTACATGATGACGCTTTATGGCCCTATTCCGATTATGGACGACAACATCGATGTTAGCGCTTCGCCTGATGAAGTGAAGGTATTCAGGTCTCCGGTTGACGATGTGGTAAATTACATCGTAAGGACATTGAACGATGCCGTAGCATGTGATGAACTGCCATTAAAGATAGATGACGCAACCACAGAATACGGACGCCTTACCAAAGCGGCAGCCACTGCTTTGAGGGCAAAAGCATTGGTGTGGGCGGCAAGTCCGATTTTCAACGGAAGTTATACATACTATCGCGACTTCAAAGATAATAGAGGCGTTCAACTGATTACAAGCGACAACAGCGAAGCAGCAATTCAGGCAAGATGGGCAAGAGCGGCAGCGGCAATAAAAAATGCCATAGACACTTGTCATCTGGCCGGACACGCATTATTCGAATTCTATCCCGGTATCAGCGCCATGTCCGATACTACCATCCGGAAATTTTCGATAAGAGGCGCCATCAGCGAAAGCGTTGCCAACTATAACAATGGGGTTATTTGGGCGATAAATTTCTCGAACACACAATTTCAAACCGTTCAGACGCCGGCTTTATATCCTACCGATGGGCAAGAAGTTGCCAGGATAAGCGCCACTATGAAAATGGCTGAAATGTTTTACACCCGCAACGGTATTCCTATTGACGAAGACCCGTATTGGGATTACAGCAACAGGTATGAGGTCATGGAAAATGTTAATGAAGATATTACGGTTGACCCGGGTGATCCCGATGCCGGAAATGTTGTGGGACTTGCCAACTGGCACAAATATTACATTGGGAATGGCGAAACAACCGCCAAACTGAATTATTACAGGGAACCGCGTTTTTATGGAAACCTGGGTTTTGACCGGGGGCTCTACGAGTTGACCACTGTGGCGGAAAATCAAACCATCATGATAAAAAACAGAGTTGGCGAGACACACGGACGGAGATTGCAGGACCACTATATTGTAACCGGTTATTTCATCAAAAAGATGGTAAGTATAAGGATCCCGGCACCTAATACGGCGGTATCGGGTGGATCCACTACGCCTAATCCCCC
Source organism: Bacteroidales bacterium (assembly GCA_031547085.1). Lineage (GTDB taxonomy): Bacteria > Bacteroidota > Bacteroidia > Bacteroidales > UBA4181 > JAIRLS01. Next base: position 3,696 of record JAVBSH010000009.1, on the reverse strand, counting down.
CCGGTATTCAATACCCATCATCCGTCTGGCAGACTTGTATCTGCTATATGCCGAAGCGTTGAACGAGTCAAAAAGCCAGCCCGACAACGAAGTTTACGAATGGATTGACAAAATAAGAAATCATGCCGGGTTGAATGGAGTAGTTGAATCGTGGAAGTGGTCTAACATATCCAATAAACCGACTACAAAGGCCGGAATGCGCGAAATCATCAAACGCGAACGTCTTATTGAACTCGCCTTCGAGGGACAGCGTACTTTCGATCTTAGACGTTGGTTAGATGCCGAAACGTATTGCAACCAGCCGGTACGCGGATGGGATTACACCGGCGCAAGGCCGGAAACGTATTACCTGACCACCGTATATTTTAACAACCGTAAGTTCACTTACAAGGATTATCTGTGGCCTATTAGCCATAATTCGCTGACCATAAACGGAAATCTTGTCCAAAACCCGGGATGGTAACCATAAAAAGCAATCTTAAATGAAAATGATCTTAAATAGTACAGATATGAAACGATATATTATAAATACAGTCGTATTTTTGATGTTTTCCGCAATCATCATGTCATGTTCCGAACCTCCGGTAGGGCAAACCCCTACCAACAATACTCCCCCCTCGCCGTTAAAAAATGTAAAAATAACCCCGACGAACGGTGGCGCAGATATTACCTACACATTGCCCGATGAAGAGGACATTTCGTATGTAAAATGCAAGTTCGAATACAATGGCAAAAAACGCACAGTAAGGTCGTCTATTTACCAAAACAGGCTCGTAATTGATGGAATAGGCGCAGTTGTCCCGATAGAACTCACACTTACGCTGGTAAACAACAGCGAAGTTGAATCGATTCCGCATATAGAAATCTTTACCCCTTTAGAACCGCCTATGGATGCTATCCTAAAATCTTTTAAGGTTGAGCCGGCATTCGGCGGCGTAAAGGTCTCATGGGAAAATCCGGCAAAACAAATGGCGGGTATCTCGTTTTTAGCAGCCAACAACAATGGTGTATTGGAACTTAAAGATATACTTTATACATCGTTGCCTACTGGTGAAAAATACTTGCGTGGCTTTAACACCGATCCGCGTCGTTTTGCCCTCAGTATTGTTGACAAATTCGAGAACGAATCGGATACGGTTTTCTTTGAAAAAACACCCCTGTATGAAGTGAAACTTGCTAAATCCCTGTTCCGTACAGTATATTTAACCGGCGAAGACACAAACATCAGGGGCACCGGTAGAACATTGGATAAAATTTGGGACGATATTACGGATGATGATGCTGCAATATGGCATTCCTCCGACGATTTTATCGCCGAACCGCAGCGTTTTAGCGTTAATCTTGGGCAAACGACAAAACTGACGCGGGTGATGGTATGGAATCGCGGGGGTGATTACCACTATGCGCAGCACAACATGCGGAAGTTTGATATATGGGGTACCGATGAACTGGCATGGGACCGCACAGATCCCAGATACGGCACCAACGAATGGAAGGCCGACTGGCATTTGTTGGCGCAGTGCGAAATAATTAAACCTTCGGGAAGCGCAATGGGAACAAATACGGCCGAAGACATTGCGGCAGCCATCTCCGGATTCGAATTTGAACTCAATCAAAATGTACCGAAAACGAAATATATTCGATTTGAAGTTCACGAAACCTGGGGAAAAACGTTAACATTGCACGTCGCAGAAATATCCGTATATGGCGACGACAGGCCATAACTTCCCAGTTTAATCAAACATAAAATGAATAAAGATGAAGACAATGCATCATATAATTTTTAAACTGATAATAGCAGCGTGCTTTGCAGTTATCATGATCTCGTGCGACGATATGAACAGTTTGCACGAAGAATACCTTGACCGGGGTATTGATATATACATTGGAGTTGCCGATTCGTTATCGGTACAACCGGGACTCAACAAAATCGGGTTCAAATGGAAAATCAATGCTGACCCGCGTATTAGTAAAACCGTTATTCGGTGGGAGGAAAGTGCAGGCGGCACAATGGTAGACAAGAGCGCTACTATTCCCGTAGTCCGCACTACCGAAGATGAAATGTGGTTGGAACACGTCTTGTATAACATACCCGAAGCCGAATATATCTTTAAATTCCAGATTCTTGATAATTCCGGAAACACTTCAAAAACCATGGAAATTTCGGGATCCGTGTTGGGCGATGTATATGTGGAAAATCTGCGTAACCGGAACTTTAAGTCGATTGCCAAACTTGTAACAGGCGAAATGCAGATCGAGTGGGAATTGGCCCCATCCGGCACTTTGTTGTACTCTGTTGTAGAATACGTAAATACGAACGGGGAGACTGTAAGTATTGACGTTCCCAACGATGAAGAAAAAACACTGTTGAAGGGATTGGAAACCGGCGATGAAATAGAGTTATACAGCGTTCATTTTCCCGAAAACGGTTTGGAAACCTTTCAGTCGAAAGGAAGGTATTACATCATGCCTAAATTTGAAAGACTCCTTAATAAGGGCAGATTTGTTGCCGCATTCAAACCCGGCGACAATACCACCCCGCATCCGGGTGGCGGCGCTGATGACTGGATGAAGTCCATTACCGATTTCGGAGTCGGACAACGCAGTTTGGCCAAAATATGGGACGGCGGCGCCGCAAACAACTCGAATAGCAGAACCATTTTGCACACTGAAGACCAGTCAGGAAATGCAAGCGCCCGATTCAAATTCCCGCATCATTTTACCATCGACATGGGAGCGAACGCAGCCCTGTCAACCTTCAAAATATGGTGCAGAGCCGATAATGGTGCATTTACCGGCCATAGTCCGCGGTTCTTCGAACTTTGGGCAACCGATGTACCTAAAGAGCTTGGAGATTTTGCAGACCAGGCCGCATTTGAACAGTATTACCGTACCACTTATGTAACCCAAAAAGATCCTGCAAAATACGCCGCAAATGATGCCAATTATACCGATAAGCTAACCCAGGTTGACAGCCGTTGTACGACTAATTATATAGCCACAACCCCTGCTGCGGGTATATATAACTGGCAGGAAGACTGGGTAAAGCTTGGCGATTTTGAAATAGAGAAACCTTCGGGATTAAATTACAATAGCAGCAATGATGCGGATAAGGCGCTTTGGGGATCAAGTAGTACAAATTCGCCGGAAGCGCTCGAATCTTGCGGTTTCAGTTTCTCACTGCCTGAATCAACCAAAAAGTATCGTTACGTACGTCTTGTGATAAAGTTCCCGAACTGGCAGAATACCAACTGTATCAACCTCGGCGAAATTTCTATCTACGGCGATGATATCTGATTAATTGATAAGGTTTGATTGTAACGGAACGCGGGCCGGAAAGGTTCGCCTGAAAAGTTCGCGTTTCTATCATTGTTATTCTTAAATTTCAATCTTATATTTTTCTACTGTGGAAAATTATTTTCCACAGTAGAAATTTGAATTTTCCTGCTGTATAAATTTTGATTCCCTACTGTGGAAATAAAATTAAATGATTGTCGGGCATTTTGCCCAATGCTTGCGAACTGAGCCGTTCGGCGTAGCGTCTCGCTTCGTCGAAGCTAAAAGCAAGGCTCCTGCCTTGCAAATATGGAAAGCAGGAGCTTTCCTTTTAGCACAGCGCAGTCTGGAGACTACGCCGAACATCACCTTGCATCAATAGGCATTGTATCCGACAATCATTAAAATTAACACGGCTGG
>JAVBSH010000175.1:0-21896 GCA_031547085.1 Bacteroidales bacterium | reverse complement strand
AAATATCTGAAAACAGGCTGTCTATGTCCGGTCGTGATAATTTTTTCCTGCCCATCAATAATCATTTTATACACCAAAAGTAATACCTTTTGTTTTCATAGCACCTCAAAAAAAGAATTAACCATTAAAAAACCTTGTATATATGCTTGTTGAAAACGATAAAATATATAACATACTATGCATAGATACAGAACATGATTACGAAAGTACAGAGAAAGAATTTAAACAAATGATCAACAGCATTGAAATAAAATGAACTTCGACTATTATCTTTCAAGGACATAGAGGATACCTTAACAATATCAATCAATAAACATGAAAATACTCCGTTATTTTATAATCGTGTAAAGAGAAGACGAAGTAATGTAAAGAGAAGACAAAGTAGAGTATAGAGAAGACTAAGTAGAGTAAAGAGGAGACGGAGTAAAGTAAAGAGAATATGGAGTAGTAAAATGAATATCGGACACAATGCCTAAAGAGGTTTATATTGCAATATGGTTAGTGACCACATGCGTACTCGCGGGCTTTCCTTCTAATACGACGGAGTCTGAAGACTCCGCCGAACAACAGTCCGAACCAATTTCACGCCTATATAATAACCTTATTCAAACAGATCCATGATATCATCGGGTGTCATGCTGCCAAACGGGTTGGCTGATTGGACAAAGATTCCAGCCAATGCCGATTTCTTATCCTGCAATTGCAGTATTTTTTCCTCAATGGTGCCTGAACTGATCATGCGGTAAGCAAATACTTTTTCCGTTTGCCCGATACGATGTGTACGACTAATGGCCTGTTGCTCGGCCGCAGGATTCCACCATGGATCAAGCAGGAACACATAGTCGGCAGCCGTCAGGTTGAGGCCGACGCCTCCCGCTTTGAGCGAGATGAGGAAAAACGGCACTGCCGGATCGTTGTTGAACCGGTTGATCACTTCTTCGCGGTTGCGTGTTTGCCCTGTCAGCATGGCGTATGGTATGTTTTCCTTTTGAAGATGTACGGCAATGAAATCCAGATGTTTGGTAAATGATGAGAACAATAATGCTTTATGGCCTTCGCTACGCAGGTTTTCCAAGCTTTCGATAATCTGGTCGAACTTACCCGAATCAGCCGTATAGTCAGGGTGAATCATGGCCGGATGGTTGGCTAACTGGCGTAAACGCGACAGTGCGCGGAAAATCAGTATATTTGACTGCGCTACGCCCTGCTCCTCAATACTCTCGATGATTTCATTACGCGCCTTCGATTTCTCTTCTTCATAGAAGACACGCTGTGCATCAGTCATTTCGCAATAGCGAACCTGCTCGGTCAGCGAGGGTAGCTCGGGGGCTACCTCCTGCTTGGTACGGCGTAGCAGGAAAGGTTGTATCAGCCGTTGCAGCCTGGTGCGGCTCTCTTCATTGTTATATTTTTCAATGGGTACAGCAAAATGCTCCCTGAAAAAGTTCAGATCGCCCAACAAACCGGGATTCAGGAAATTCATCTGCGACCATAGGTCGGTAAGACTGTTTTCCACCGGTGTCCCCGAAAGGGTAAGGTAATGATCGGCTTCGATCTGCATGGCCGACTGGTATGTGACTGATTCGGAGTTACGGATGTTTTGCGCTTCGTCGAGGATCGCATACAGGAAATGATGTTTGCAAAGAATGCCCGAATCGTTCCGCAATACACCATAGGTTGTCAGCACAATGTGATATTTGTCGAAACGGGTATTGTTCTGCCTGTCGGGACCGACATATTTCAAAATTCTGAGATACGGAGCAAAACGACTTATTTCGTTGGACCAGTTATGTATTAATGATGCCGGCATAACAATCAACGAAGCTTTGTTTGTGCCGGATTTGGCAACTGTTATTTGGAGATTCTTTTCGTCTTGTTCCGTGTTTGGGTTTTGGAATTCCTCCGGATCATCGATTTCATTTTCGGATGTGGTAGGTTGTTCGAACAAGGATAATTGAACATACTTTTGGGTGTGGTGTATCCCTTTGTAAGGTTTGGGACTTTTTACGGGACTTGTGACCGAATCGTCGATGTCGTCAATAACCGATTGAAGCAATGTAATTGCCTGTAAAGTTTTACCTAATCCCATATCGTCGGCTAAGCAACCGCCGAGACGGTGGTCGTGTAACACCCGTAGCCATGTAACGCCCTGCAACTGGTAAGGGCGAAGTGTTGCCCGGATACGTTCGGGAGCATCGTCAACCTCCAATTCGTCCACATTGCAAAGCGCTGTCATGCTGTGCAGGTATTTTTTATCGATCCCTTCGAAAGTATCGTCTACAACAGTGAAATAACGCTTGCTGAGGCGTAGTGTACCGGTGTTGTCTTCGGCCATCAGCATTACCTGCGAGTATTTGGCCAGCCACTCGGCGGGTAGGATCAGCACTTCGCCGTTTGGCAGGATATAATTCCTGTCCTGCCGGAGAATGTGATTACGGAAGTTGATGAACGGGATGCTGAATCCACCGAAATGAACAATAGCATGCACATCGAACCAATCACGTTCGGTTTTTAGTTCCACTTCGAGTTTGACGGATCCGGTAAAGTATTTTTCCGAAAAGAAATGTTGGTCGATACGGAATCCTTTCTCCGTAAGGGTATCCGATAAGGCATTGAGCTTTTCCACCAGGTTGGCCATGCTTTGGTGGTCGTCGGTATCGGTAGTGCGTGCCGAAGTCTCGTCGGCATAGAACATCGAATTGCCGGCATCATAAAAGCCGAGTTTACAAAGGCTGCCGGCATAGTTCTTTTCGACAGGATTGTTGCGCCGGAAACGATGTACGGTGTATTGCCCGCCACGGTTCTCCAACGATACTTCTGTTTCCGAAGGTGTGGCGGCATTGATCGGTTTGCGTTCGTTGCCATAGTCGAACCGCAACACCAGTACCGGACGGTAGCGCAAGTCGTTTTCCAGGGAAATAACGGGTACGGGTTCCGACGGCTCGTCTTGAATGATGAACCCCTGCACCTTGGTGCGGAACTTGCGTATGTTTTCGAGGACAAAGGTTTTAAAATATTTTTCTTCCACCTGTTTGGGAACTGCAATATATTCCTTCGTTACAAACGGCGTCAGTTTTTTACTGTCGATATCCTTAAAATGCAGTAAACGGTTATCCAATACCATTACTGACGGTTGATTGACCAATGGAATCAGCCGTTTGCCAAGCAATGAGATTTCTTTACCCTGATATAATACTGAAAGGAAATAGCGTAATCCTTCTTCCGGATGGTAATGGAAATTGAAAATGGCTTCGGCAGGTTTGCTATCATAGAAGATTTCGAGTTCCAGGTAGATACGTTGGGGAGTGTCTTTCATGAAGATGCGGATGCCGCTTCCGGGCAGCAAGTCGAAACAATGAAGCAAACGGCGTTCGATGTAAGGACGTATTTCCGTGGCAATCATGTCGGTAGTGAGCGATTGTACAAATTCCCTGGCGCTTGTTTTACGACGCATCACGTGAGCCATCTCCTTGTCGGAATATTGGTCAATCCATTTTACCAACTTTACATGTGTTTCGGTCAGTTCGCCTTCATACTGCCGCAGGTTGTCGCCGGTGATATGGTCGTGTACCGTCAGGTAGTCCTTCCCGGGAACGGGTTCGAGCATACAGGGTATCAGGATATGTCCCCACCTGTGATGTTCCGAAAGGCATAGAGCGAAAAATACATTCATGCCGCTATTTTTCCCTATTCCCACACCAATGGAAATTCGCTTACCCGCAGGGTAGTACAACCATAAGGAATTAAAGTAATCTCCTCAATGGGTGTGTCGCTGATGCAGACGGAATAAGGCAGCGGACCGGACATTTCGCTATACAACTGCCATGTTGGTATCTGCCTGGCTTTAACCTTGATTTTGATGGGCGCGTTTTCAAGGTTCCAGGGATATATCGATTTCTGTTTCCGGCTATCAACCGTAACCTCAAACCGTTCATTTGCCTTTTTAAGATCAAAAGCTACAATAGCATAGTTCCACTTGGTGGGCGAAGTCACTTCGAAATAAAATTTGCCATAACGGGTCGTTTCATCTTTCGGGAATTCTTTCTTCTTCCATTGTTCGGCCATCTGTAACCCGTATACCAATGGTCCGCGCTCAACGGCCACGGAGTTTTCGTGCCAGCGGCTGATGCTTATTTCCATAGGCAGGTAAAGTTCTACCCGGTCACCGTTCTTCCAGGCACGGCGCACAATAGCGACAGTATCGCCCTTGGCGGAAGATTCCTCAACGCCGTTCACTTTAACGGAGGCTTCGCGGCACCAGCCCGGTACACGTAGATGAAGCGGGAATGTCACTTCCGTAGACTTTCCATCCTGTATTTGTATGGTGAAGGAGATTTTATCGTCCATCGGGTAACAGGTATCTTCGCTGATCCTGACTACGCGGCCATCGCTTACTTTGGCCGTGACTTCGGACGGAGAATAGGCCAACGCTGCTAATCCGTTGTCGGGTGTGGCATACCACAGGTTTTGCGTGAATTTGGGCCAACCCTGGTGCATGTTCGAGGCGCAACAAGGATAACCGGTCAGCAGACCGAACGCGATGTCGGTACCGCCATGGGTGTTGTCTTCGAAAAAGTTATGCCGGTGCCGTGTGATCATCACTTGGTTGGCTTGTTGAAAATACTGTTTGGTCATGAAATCGTCCGAAATTTGCGTAGGCAGGGCATTAAAAGTAACCTTTTCCAAGTGATCGGCAAAAGCCAGGTCGCCGGTGATCTCCATCATCTTTTCGAGCGAGAACATCAATTCCACAGCCGAACACAATTCCGATCCCTGCGTTGGGTTCTTACCGTGCAGGCCTTCGTCGGCGCTGTACATGCCCTGTGGCTGACCATGGTATTTGCGGATGTCGGCAAAAGCCTTTTTCACTGCATCCAGGTACATTTTCTCCGGCCGCTGCTGATAGTAAATTACCGGTTCCTTGATACCCTGTGCCAGATTGACGCAGTGTATGGTATTGAGGCGTGACAGGTCGTCGCGGTTGAGAAACATGTCCGTGAAATTATAGCTTTGCCGGTGCAGCAGGTCGCCGAGTTCGAGCAGAAAAGCGTCACCGGTGATGTTGTATAGCCAATACACGGCCTGCATGTTGTCGCAGGCGCGGTATTCGGCCCAGAATGTCCATTTACCCAGTGGCAACTCTGGCAAAGTCTTCAATTGGTATCGGAAATATTTGGTCATGAAATCGACTACCCGTTGGTCGCCGGTCGCCGAATGGTATTGTTGCAATATCTTGAGTACCACCATACGTGGCCACCAGTCTGCCGAATTGTTGCGTTGCAGGCCGGGTTCGTGGGGATAATCCTTTGCCGGGCCAAAGTAGCCGTCTTCGCGTTGGCTGGCAAGCGCCCACTCAACCCAAGGTTGCGCTTTTGCCTTTAAGTCTTTATCGTTGAGGATATATGCCAGCGGCAACAGTCCGTCGATCCAGTAAGGACCGCGTTCCCACTGGTCACCGTCGCCGCCAAGCCAGCCGTTGCGGGCGCCCATTACTTCGGGGTAAAGTTTGTCCATCTGCCCGGTAGCACCTTTACGCTGGCGTTCGAGCATTTCCAGCAGCCACCCTTTGGCTTTGATGCTTCCCAATGGTAATTCCATGTAGGGTTTCCGAACCAATGGATAACGGTTGTTGGAATAGTTGGGGTTGTCGTTAGCCGACACCATAACAATCGATACATTGATGGAGAAAAAGAGGACTATGATGTTTTTCAGGTTCATGGTGTTTGGTGTTGAAAATAAATTGAGAACTTTTGAGGCAAAAATATACGATCATATCGGTAAAAACAAGAACAGTATTATAAAAAATGCATCGACAAATGCTCAAAGTCCTGATATGCTTATTTTAGATCGCAATATTTTGAATGTTTATTTTGAAATGTAAAACATTATTTTTCGAAATTTTCTTTGTTTGGCTACGGTGATCTTACGGTGATCCTCCGGTGAAGTTACGGTATGGTTATAGAGAACGTTTTGTTGAATGATTTGTAAAGAAATCAAAAAACGTTAATATATGATATTAAACCTGACTTCCATACTTCTTAATCTTCTTCTCACAAATCTTCTTTGTAACATAACATATCTGAGCAATTCCACTTTCGGGGTCAGCACATTAATATCTATAAAATGCGGATTGTATGGCTTCCAAAGATCAGAAAGCCTTTGTGAAGGATCTCAAGTGCGTTTACCAAGCGTCCAACAAGCAGCAGGCAGAAGACGAACTGTTGAGACTTGATGAACTTTGGGGTAAAAATATCCTGTTGTTTTGAAATCGTGGCATTCCAACTGGGATAAATTAAGCGCTTATTTTCAATACGATACCCACATCCGACGGATGATTTATACCACCAATGCGGTGGAGGGTTTTCACAGGCAGATTCGTAAGGTAACTCAGGGCTGCCCTGAAAGGATTACAGAAGATTTAAAAGATGTTATATGAATTATTATTGTAATTTTGTAAAGAAGAAATAATTTCGGACAGAGTTTAATTTACACTCCCGTTGATGGTCTTATTCAATAGATATTGAATTTCATTCACAAAATGATGCCGTTTGTTCAATATTTTTTCATCTCAAAATACAATTCATGACATTTGCAACATGTTTCACTTAAAAAATTAAAAAAACCATGAAGAAACCTGTTGTTATTTGGATGCATGTTGGATTCTGCTGTATGTATCTGCTTATATTTTTGAGCAATATTCTGCTTTCCAGACATTCAAGCCCAGAAGAAATGGGGCAAGGAGCAGTTCTGCATAATCTTGCCAAACCTGTTATATTTTATGTGTCTTATTTTCTAATGTACTTAGTTTTAAAGAATAAGAAAAACATAATATATTTCATATTATTATACCTGATTGCATTTTTTTATCCTGAATTTGGGAAACATTTGTTGGTTTCCTTATCACTTTTCCATTCGTCAGGGGATGCACCACATACAATAAGCCTAAATTTTAACAGTTTAATAGCCACCATACAAACATCTTTTTGGGGCGCTTTGTTTTACTTGGGTGTTGATTGGTTCCAGAAAAAGCAACAGAAGAAAGAACTTGAAAAACAAAACCTTCAGAGCGAACTGAAACTGCTTAAAAATCAGGTCAACCCGCATTTCCTGTTCAATACGCTCAATAATATCGACAGCCTGATTTCGTCCAATCCCGGCAAGGCTTCGGCTATGCTGGTGGGATTGTCGGGAATGATGCGGTATATGATTTACGACACCAATGCAGGTAAAGTGCCTCTTGAACAGGAGTTGCAGCAAATCAGGAATTATCTCGACTTACAGGAAATGCAATACGCAAATGCCGGATTAGTGGAATACACAGTTATTGGCAATCCCGAAGGAATTGACGTAGCGCCTATGCTGTTCATCCCGTTCATCGAAAATGCATTCAAACATTGCACGGACAAGGACAAAAGGCATGCTATACGTTTTTTGTTCGATATTGACGGAAAAACGATCCGTTTCGAATCAGTGAATATTGCCGACCCGTCGCAACATATTACCAAAGACAGTACCGGCGGTATTGGATTGGAAACAGTGAAACGCCGCCTGGAACTTCTTTATCCCGGCAGGCACAAATTGCAGATTGACCGGAAAAATGACTTTTTTAGCGTATTTTTAAGCATCGACACCCAATGATTCATTGTATTGTAGTAGACGATACGCCTTTAGCGGTTGAGAAACTGGAGGCTTTCATCAGTAAGGTTCCATTGTTGCAACACTTGCAATCGTTCAATAACGGTATAGAGGCTATTGTCTATATGAAAAAACACCCGGTAGATCTGGTTTTCCTCGATATACAGATGGAGCAGTTTACCGGGTTACAGTTTATTGAGGCATTGCAATACAGGCCGAAAATCGTGATCGTGTCAGCCTATAGCCAATATGCAGTGCAGGGCTTCGACCATAATGTGACGGATTATTTGCTGAAACCGTATTCGTTCGAGCGGTTCCTGAAAGCGGTTGATAAGGTTCAAGCCGAAATGCAAGTGAAAACCACTAGGGAATATATGTTTGTGAAAACCGAGTATCGCATGGAGCGTGTTGATTTTGCCGACATATTGTATATTGAGGGCCAAGGGGCATATCTGCGTATCGTTACCCCGCATGCAAAGATCATGACGTTGCAAAGCTTCCAGAACATGGAACAGATCTTGCCGGCGGACAATTTCGCGCGGATCCACAAATCATTCATCGTGGCGATGGACAAAATAGAATCTATCGAACGCAACGTGGTTGTGATTGGAGACCAACGTATACCCGTAGGTAAAAACTACCAGGATAATTTCTACCGGAGATTGTGAAAACCAGACAAATGGTTCAAATCAAAACCACTTTCCAAGTATCATCCGGAAATCGCGTGCCAACATGCCGGCAGGTCGTTTTCCTGAAATAGTCTGATAATTGTAATAATACAGTTTAGCATCGTCGGTGCCGAACACTTCGCAATATGAACGTCCGCTATTGTCGTCCTCGCTTGGGCCTACCTGGTGTAATATGGCTGTATTCGGAGCTTGTTCTTCAATGGCTTTTACCATTTCTTCGGAGGATACGATCTTTACCTGCCCGGGGTATACCTCTTTTATCTTTTCCAAAGTGTTTACTTCTTCCGAAAGGTCGCTTTCTTTCACCAACAATGTTTTATCTTTTAACAACTTTGAGTCGTCGCTGTAATTTTTCAAATTATACAATGATTTGGGATTCTTGGCATCTTTCAGGTTGTTGAGATGATTTTGTGCAAAACGAACCATTACCGGCAGTTTGTCAACATAATTATCTTCATCTACGCCAGTATAGGCCAACGGGAGCGACAATAGTTCGGGCAGGTCGGTGATATCCTTCACCTTAGCGCCCATCACTACGTTCATATACAGATAGTATACTTCTTCTTTGTCTTTTTCCAATTCTACCTTCGACAGGAAAATGAACGACAGTTTCGGATCGGTGTACATTTTGTCGAACTGTTCGGAGGAGATGATTTCGAATGGCGTTAACTTCCAGTATTTTTTTACGGCATCGGCCACTACAATGTTGTAACCGATCATCGGATTGGCATCCATCACAATCATGGTCTTCGATTTGAAGAAATCTTCAACTTGCTTTTTGTCGGCATAGGTTACTTTCTTAGCCTGTGCAAACACACCCAATGTCAAAGCCAACAGAAGGAGTGAGGAAATTATTGTTTTCATACGAATATAATTTTTAAGATTCAAAATTTAATTACTGATCACTTTTTAGGATTTTTCCAGACCCAAAAACCACGTAATATCCAGAAACAATTGCTGGCAATCCAAAGGGTATGACAGGCCAGGTAGATGTATAAGCCCCACAGGAATACCGGTTGACGGAGCGGTTCGAAGACAAAGGCCAACGTGACCAGCAAGGGGACTACCGCATCGGGAAACCGCCTTTTACCATCGGCCAGATGTCCCCGTTGCAGATTACCGATATATAAACCGCTGTATGTGGTGATGACATAGAATACCGCTGTGGACGATAGGAAGGTTATTCCCAGACAGGCAACAGCGATCAGGAATGCACAAAAAACATAATACCGGGGATCAACAATGTGGGCACGCCTGATAATTTGAATTACAGTGATGAATGCACCTGACGAGGACACAAGAAACAAAACTTCGGCAAGGGTCAGTCCGCAGACAACGGGTTGAAGTACAAATTGGTAAACAGGCTCAACGATTGAAATCAGAAGGCAAAACAACAGAATAAGTAAAGATTCCAGCGAGCCAATTTTTTCGAAATAGAGCCATTTGGTAGAAAACTGCTCGTAGAACATGGTGGCATGCGCCAGGTAAGCAGCCGTGAGGAAGAAAGCGACCAAGCCTGGTTGAGTGATCTGGAACGACAAACAAACAATGTAAAGCAAGATGCCATTGTTAAAGATGTCCAGATAGTGGTCACAAAACTCCCCAAGGGCGGAACTTGTTCCTGTGCGTTTTGCCTGCATGCCGTCCATGTGATCGCCAATGGCATAACCAAGCGCTAATAAAGGGATCAGTACAAACCGCAGGCTACGTCCCGGCCATTCCATCAAGGCCATGAACAGGGCGATGTACATGAAAAGGTTTGAAAATATGGTAATGATGTTGGCCGGAATTCCCCAGGGCATGAACCGGAACAGAGGTGCTACCACCCATTTTTTGAAAGCAGGTGTGATGATTGAACTATCGTGTACCCTATATTGGTATTCAGGAATCATTAGTTATTACATGTACAGATAAATGGTTATTTTTTCGATGGCTGCCGGTTTCCACTTGTATTTCCACCTTTCTTATCTTTATCCGTATCCTTATCCTTATCGACAATCTTATCCCTTCCTTTTACATTCTCTTTTTCACCACTGTCATTTCTTTTTAGCGACCATCGTATTTCCGTCTTGAAGTTGGATTGGGTCTCGACTTCCGATTCGGGATAATATTCTACTTTTTCGGGTTGAATCTTTTCCAAGTAATGTCCCGTGTCCCATTTTCCATTACCGTTCCTGTCGTGGATTACCTTCAATACATATTTGTCCGGATTCAGGTAATCAATCAATGCGATATTGCCCTCGGTGAGCAATACTTGTTTCACCACATCTTCCTTGTCGCCTTTTACTGCTTGCACAATCAATGGGCCGGATATACTATCGAAGGTGATTTCAATACTACTGTAATGATCCATCCGCTGGGTGGAGAAATTAAATCCTGTAGAATCGTTGTATACCCCGTAAATACTTTTAAACGACAGCGTGTCGATGATCAGGGTATATTTGGTATCTTCCTTCAGTTTCCAATCAATATAACCTTTCCGGCTATTGATAGAGTCCTTGGCAAATTTGAAGGCAACAGGTTTTTTCAATGTGTCGACCAGTTCCTGTAAAATGATTTTAGACGGGTCGACATCAGTAATGGGTTGCGATGCGATCAGTTGTAATCGGCTGGTAAGATCCATAACCCCGCCCGACTTGATGTTGGATGTGATCAGCATCATTTCTACAGGAGTCCGGGGTTTCGGTTTGTTTTCTTCTTCCTTCCGTTCCCTGCGCGATTTCCGTTCGGTCGCCTGTTTGGGTGGTTCGTAGGTCATTTTCAAAGTGTCGTGGACATAGACCAGGCGATTGAGTGAATCGGTGCGCGGCGAAAGCAGATCGACCAGCAATATCTTACGGTTGACCAGGCTGGTATCCGTCAACCAGTAATCGAGCGTGTCGTTGTTTTTCGAAGTTTCAAGTTCGTACCATTTACCTGTTGGTTCATCTTCCACGATATGTATATGAATGGAGTCGAGATCGACAGGTATGGTATATGCGAAACGCAACATATTGGCATCCTTACGTTCATAAGCCGTACGGAACTGTTTGGTAGGCGTTTCCTCAAACTGGAACAAGACAATGTCTTCGTGCAACAGGCCGGGATTTTGTTCTTTTAAAGAGTCCGGTACGGTTCGCGAATTGAAGAACGGTTCTTCCGGGTTGTGGTAATAACGTTGAGCCATTACGATCAACGTATCCGAAAATGCGATACGTTCGGACGGCATGTCGAATTTCAGATTGTTGCCCATGTCGCGTATTGCAAAAATCAGGAATGTGTCGGGACGGATGTGCGAAAGAGTAAAGAATCCCATGTGGTCGGTACGTGCAATATAGGTTGGCGTGGCTTTATACACAACCGAATCGCTCAGGTCGTTGTATAACAATACCCAAGTAGCTGTTTTGTCGTCTTTTGCACGTGGTTTCAGGTCGAAAGCGTTCAGCACCCGACCGGTAAGCGTCAACGAGTCAATATGGTCACCGGTAGAAAACACATAGGTGAACCCTGTTAGCTTATTGCCTTCGTTGTTGTCTACGATCGACTCGCCATAGTCGAACGTATAGGTGATATCCGGCAACAAGGGTTCTTTCAGGGTAGTGCGAACGGTTTTGCTATACAATAATATTTCCGGTTTTTTCTTGATGGGAGGCGATGAATAAAACTGGCTGTTGACATCTTTCAGTTGCAGGTATTCATCGAAAACCAGGTCGATTCGCTTGGCTTTGAACCCGGTGGACTCATTGGGCGGGGTACTGTACAAAAATTTTGGAGGAGTCTCATCTTTGGCTCCGCCCGATATGCTTCCCGGTATTTTGGCGCAATGTTCGAATATCATCACCATTGCTGCCAACACAAATATATAGATCGATATTTTTTTCAAAACGACTCGCTTTGGCGCACAAAAGTACAAAGAAAAACAATTATTGAGGTCATTTGAATGTTTTTTACAATGGATATATGCTTTCTTGGATACATGTGCGTAGGTTAACCGTTAATATGTGTTTGAAAGCCTTTTCCCCGTTACTGATAAAATTTACCATAATCGGCACATAATAACTGTTTTCAACCATCAATCCGGAAACTGGCAATTGTTGCAGGCGCACCGCGTCTTTTTCCGTGGTGATCAATATTTTATTGGCCGAAGATATGTTATCCCACTGTTCGGTTATATTTTTGATGTCTTGATCGGAAAATGCGTGATGGTCGGGAAAAGTCACGGTTTGCACCGATGCGGCATGCTGCCGGATGTAAACTTCGAATGGTTTAGGATTGGCGATACCGGTTACCAATAACACATCGTGTTGCTTGAGGTCGTTTGTTGATAACGGTTGGCCGTTAGAGAATACCGGTAACGGTTCATCATACCCGATGGTCGTATAAAGTATTATGTGTTGAAAAAACCGTGCATGGCGTAGTGAAATGCGATACTGTTCTTTTGTTGATATTTCAGCAGGTGATTTGGTAATGATCATCAGATTGGCCCGTTTGGAAAAACAAACCCATTCGCGCAAGCGGCCTCCCGGCAACATTCCATCGCGATACATCGGACGATTATAATCTGTCAGGATAATAGACCAGTTTGGCCTTATTTTACGATATTGAAAAGCATCATCCAGCAAAATGACCTGGATTTCGGAATGTTCTTTGCGTATGTTGGCAATTCCTTCCACTCTGTCGGTATCAACTGCCATGATGATACCGGGGAATTTCTGTTTCATCTGGTAAGGTTCATCGCCCACCTCGGAAGGGATTGTATTTTTTTCTACAAACCTGAATCCTTTTGTTGTTCGTTTGTAGCCCCGGCTCAACACTGCCACTTGATAATTCAGCGAAAGCAGACGTATCAGGTATTCTACAAACGGTGTTTTACCTGTTCCCCCCACGGTAATATTGCCCACACTGATCACAAAAATATCATCGTATCGTACGGATGGGATACATTTCCAATCGTATAACTTATTCCTCACAAACGTGATGATGCCATACAACAACGAAAACGGAAAAAGCAAAATGCGTAAAAACATTATTTGGTTTGTATGTTTAATTTTGATTCAAAGATATTTCCTTTTTTGATTCCGGAACGAAAAATGTTATTCATAAAAATGAAAAGGCTGCTTTGGGCAGCCCTTCGATAATCAATAGGAAACAAATAAGTATCATGCAAGATATAATCGATGCTTTTGATATTTGTTTAAGCTTGACTTATTGCGCTTTGCGTCATTTATCATTACTTATCTATTTTTTTACTACTTTCACCCCTTTCGGCGCCTTCACATCCGTTTTAATCTTACCGCTTGCGTCTTTTGTATGCTTGATATGCACCACGCCATGCGGTGTCGGGAACGTACCTTCCACCCACTGGAGGTCGCCCAGATGGGGTTCGATACTCAGTTTTTTGCAACCCGGCTCCAACACCTGAACACCCAGGACATGCGCGGTTAACCATGCCGTGGGGCCGGAAGCCCAGCCGTGACAGAGGCTGTGGCGCAGGTTCTTGTAACAATAAGCGCCGAAGTCGGCATGAATGTCTTTCTTCCCGGAAGGAACCAGTTCATCAATACCGGCGGCATTTTTGGTCCAGTCGAGGTCAAAATCCTCCCAGAAGGAAGTAGCACCCATGTCGAGCATACCGCCCCAGTATTGGCGGATATTGTCCATTGCGGCTTTGTATTCGCCGGCTTTGGCTTGCGCTTCGAGCATATAGTAACCGTAGAAGGTCGAAAACCCTTTGGGTCCGCCTACTTGGATCACTTCGTCATTGGCTTTTTTGGAGGGGATCAGATCGGCTAAAGCCATCAATGCTGCTGCCTGTTTCAGTTGGTTATGATCTGGGACACGTTTCTGCATCAATGCGGCTGTTTCCGAACATTTGCTTGCCAGCGCCTTGTCGCCAAGTACGTTACAAAGTTCCGCACCCGCTTGGAAGGTAATCACCATCAAGGCTTGCAGGCCGGCATTGACACCCTTTTCGTTGGGACTCGACGGCCAATCCAAGAAACGGCCGCCGCCATCAAGTTTTTCCTGCCCTGTTGCATCTACCTTGCTGAACAATAGGTTGAGCAAATCCGTGAGATATTTTTGTTGCTCTTTCAGGTAGGCGAGGTTACCTTGGTAGCGGTACCAGTCGTGGTGGATGATCACCCACCAGAGCGAATAGGAACACATGCCGTTCATCCAGCCGGGGAGCGGGGTGATATCGCGGGCAAGGTCGAGGCTTTTGGGAATCACCTCGTTGTAACCGAAGACAGTGCTTACGGTCATCACTTCGGGGTGCAGGTCACCCAACCATACCAAGCGGTCGCGTTTGATACCGTCCCAGATATATTCCTGCATGTTGAGGTGTACGGTGTAAGCGCCTGTCATCCAAATTTTGTTGAGACGCTCGTCGTTGCTGCGGAACGAGCCGAGATACGGAACGTCGCGGTAAGTAAATATGGCATTGATCTCTTTCAGGCTCAACGTAACGTTGGATTCGATCAGGTCGATACGGACGAAGCGGAAGCCGCTGTTACCGATTTCGGCTACTCCCAGCCACGGTAGTTCCATTGTAAAGTCGCGCATGGCATGGTCGTTGGTGGCGCCTTGGGCACCGCCGATTTCGCTCATGGCCTCACTTACCGACTCGCCGAAACGGACGCGTATCTTCACCGGAGTCTGTTTACCTGCGGCTGTGGTCACAAACTGTATCCCACCCTGTATTTCTTTGCCGAAATCAAGGAGGATGGCCGGGCGGTCGTTGTCGGTGCTGCGCATGGTGCATACTTCCTTGTTGGTAAGTTCGCTCTGCCCGTTGTTGCCTTTGGCCAGCAAGCCTTCGGGGTTGGTGATCAACCTGCCACCGCCGTCGTACTTCCAGACAATGCGCTGGGGTGTGAGGTAACTACGTACACGCGAATCGTGGAATACTTTACCGGCATATTCCTGCCCGAACACAGGCGGAAGGTTTTGCGGTAATGCATTCGAACAAAAAAAGACAAACAGGATCAGGATAACAATTTTCTTCATTTACTTATTCAATTAATTTGATATCAATGGTTTGGTTATAGAATTCAATTAAGTTTTGTTCATCATCGAAGGGTCAATATTCAATGATCAATTAAAAGGCTGTGCGATAGATTACTGCTATTTCGTCCACGGAAGTGTTGCGCGGATTGCCCGGCGTACAGGCGTCATTGAATGCGGCAACCGCTAAAGCCGGGATGTCGCTTTCTTTTACACCTATTTCGCGGAGCTTTTGCGGGATATGAATACCTACCGAAAGTGCCTTGACACTGTCGATGGCTGCACGGGCTGCATCTTCCGGCGACAGACCGTTGACATCCACACCCATTGCGCGGGCAATGCCGGGATATTTCGCGAAAGCAGACGACTGCATGTTGTATTCCATTACATAAGGCAAAAGCAATGCATTGGCAACGCCATGCGGGGTGTCGTAAAATGCACCCAGCGGATGTGCCATGGAATGTACAATCCCCAGACCAACATTGGAAAAACCCATACCAGCGATATATTGCGCCAGCGCCATAGCTTCTTTTGCAGCATCGTTACCGTTAACGGCAGCATACAGGTTTTTAGAGATCAGATCAATGGCTTTAAGCTCGAACATATCGCTCATTTCCCACGCGCCTTTGGTAATGTAGCCTTCGATGGCGTGCGTGAGGGCATCCATTCCGGTGGCAGCGGCAAGCCCTTTGGGCATGGAGGCCATCAGTTCGGAATCGACAATGGCTAGCACCGGGATGTCGTTGGGGTCAATACATACCATCTTTTTCCGCGCCATTTCGTCAATGATCACGTAGTTGATAGTTACTTCGGCTGCCGTGCCTGCCGTGGTGGGAAGGGCGATGACGGGAACGGATTTGTGTTTGGTGGCGGCAACTCCTTCCAGCGATTTGATGTCAGAAAATTCGGGATTCTTTGCCACGATACCGATTCCCTTGGCGGTGTCGATGGCCGATCCGCCTCCCAAAGCGATGATAAAGTCAGCACCTGACGCTTTGAACCGTTCCACACCGTTGGTGACGTTGGCGATGGTGGGATTTGCTTTCACATTGCTGTATATCTCGTAGGGTATTCCCGAACTGTCGAGGATGGAAGTGACCTTGCCTGCAACACCGAATTTGATAAGGTCGGCATCGGTTACGAACAGTGCTTTGGCAAAACTTCTGCGGCGGATTTCGTTGATGATTTCGACACGGCAACCCGCACCAAAGTAAGAGGTTTCATTTAATATGATTCGATTTGTCATTTTTGATGATGATTGTGATATAATCACAAACAATTAAGTTACAATTTTACGATTTTGAATACAATTTTTGTGAAAAATGTCGTTTGGCTATTGACCCTGTCAGTAGCTTCGCGGCCTGACAGGGTCATTATATAGCTAACCAACTTACGATTATTAATCATTGCTCCCAGATAAACCGGTAATTAAACCGCCTGTTGGGAGCTGTGTCGCCATTGATACACAGCGAAATAATGTCATTCAAATCGGCGGGGTTGTCGCTCCATTTGAAATCGAAGGTAAACTTGCCGGCCGTTAACCCGAGAATACTGCGGGGAACGGTTACTTCCAGCTTGTTCCCTACATAACGGTAATCGACTTGCGCCACTTCTACCCAGGAATTCTTTTTGTTTTTTGCGTTATAGCGCATGATAGTGGTTTTCCGGTCGCTGTTCACTTTCTTGTTGATGATGAAATCGTAGCCGTGCCAGCCGGTGGCGGGGTTGTTATCGGCATCCACCAGCAATAGCATCCAGTTGTTGCCATCGTGTGGTGTCAACGGATCGCTGGTCTCCACAAAGAACGAAATATTCTTGTCGTCCACGGCCACTTTGGCGGTAATGATGTCATTGCGGCCCGAAGTGTTAGTGTAGTGCAAACCACCGTAACCGTTGTAGTCGCGGTGGGCTACATCGCCTTTGGTATCGCGGAACTCGGTAGCGATGGCATTCCAGTCGTCAAAACTCCCATCGATGGCTATCTGGTTGTAACCCTTGAACTGCGGCATCGGTCTTACGCCTTTGTATTTGCGGATGTTCTGCGCCATTTGCATGTAATAATTGTCGGTGTAGGCGCCTTTAGCCGGCTGGATGGTACGGTTGAACTCCGCATTGTACTGGTCGACAAAGTAGAAGTTGCTTTCGCGACCCAGGAAAGTGGTAGGTCCGGGAAGTTCGGTGCCGGGAGCCTTACCGGCCACGTATTTGCCTGCCGTCCATTCGTTCCAGTCGTTCAGGTAGAGGAACTCCGGGTCGGATTTCAACGTTTCATCCCACCTGTCCTGAAAATAGATGCCGTAATCGGTCGGGTTCTTCACGGTTTTGCCGAGCCACGGCACATAGGTTGGTTCCGGCATATCGTATTTATCGAGCTTGGGTTCACCTTTGTCGCGTGTCCACGATTTCCCGACAATGCTGACGGGATGCTGCGCAGGAGTTACTGCGGCTTCTTCCTTTTTACCTTTGTGTCTCGATACCAGATCGTCCGGGTTCATATCGCGCACTTTCTTGTCGCCCAAGTCGTAGCCGAAACTCCAGTTGTCC
This sequence comes from Bacteroidales bacterium, assembly GCA_031547085.1. Lineage (GTDB taxonomy): Bacteria > Bacteroidota > Bacteroidia > Bacteroidales > UBA4181 > JAIRLS01. The sequence goes on along the minus strand of JAVBSH010000175.1, from coordinate 4,044 downwards.
TCGGTTCCGATGAAACGTTCGCCAGCCCACTCGTAGTAGCCCCACCACATGTTGCGCAAGGTAAAATACTCCTTCACTTCCGTCGTATAATCCTGATAGAATTCGTCGGTATAGTCGGGATTACCGTAGTACGGACTCCTGGGGTCGGCTTTGGCGGCTGCATTGTAATTCGGGTTGGGGTTTTTAACGCCGCCACCGTTGGCATCGAATACAGGCTTGGCGTTGTAGAGCAACAATGGCTTATCGTCCCAGTAAAACCAAAGGTCACGCCACTTGTTTTGCTTGTATACCTTTTCGTAAAGATCCTGCACTACGGTGATCACCGGCCCGTTGAATGCCCAGAAACAGAATTGCGGGACTTTGTTGCCCTCGGCTTTCATCTGTTGCATCACGGCAAACAATACTTCCCATTCCGACCAGTAGCGAACGGCGTTGGTAACGTCCATCACCAGCACATCCACACCTGCATCGGCCAGCATCGACATGTCCTTTCGGATCACGTATTCATCTTTACTCAGAAAATAGCCTACTTCGGGCTCACCCCAATGGTATGAACCTTCTTTCCATAAGGGATTATTCCCATCAAACCGTGCCGACGGGTCTTGATGCAATACTTTCGTTACATCGCCGGAATATGGCGATTTGAGGGTAGACAGGTTATCGCCATGCCAAATGATGTAGAAGATACCGACTACGCGCCGTTGGTCGGTTTTTACGGGGCCAGCTTCGTTGATACCGGGCATGGCGCGGTCCAAAGCATCGGTGGCTACCCAGGTATCGGGATAGATGTCGCGGTAAGCCGGTTGCTGGGCTTCTACGCGGAATATCAGGGTGAGGGAACCCAATAATAAAAATGATATAATAGAACGTTTGATCATGATTTGATGATTGAGACTTGGTAACCTGCTGGATTTTAAAAACCCGGTAGGTTTCGTACCCTATAAAACCTACCGGGTCTGGAAGACCCAGCAGGTTAGGTTGGCTTTTTACAATGCAGTGAGGCGTACCGGTCCTTCCAATCCCGAAGGTTGCAATGGCGAGTCGGCTCTCCACGGGTTGTTGTGCGACCAGGTACGGCGGTCTTTTTCGGGCAGTCGCTGATCGCCGATCAGTCGGTTCACCCAGGTGTTCACTACTTCCACTTCCACAGCGTTGTCACCTTGTTTCAGCAACTTGGTAACGTCCACCCGGTAGGGTGCTGTCCATGCGCCGCCGGCATATTGCCCGTTGATCTTCACTTTGGCCATGGCGTTGACTTTACCGAGGTCGATGTATACCTTTTTCCCGGCGGGTATTTCCTTTACGGGAATGTTGGTTTTGTATACGGCTGTGCCCGAATAGTAACGGATACGCTCGTCGCTGTTCTTCGTCCAGTCTTCCAACTGGGATAAGGTAACGGGTTCGGTGGGACCGCGCTTGTGTTCGTCCGATTGGAAAGCTACCTGCCACGGTGCGGTGGCTTCGGCTACGACTGCCGGGAGCGGATAGTTGTCCTCCAGTTTCGAAGAACTTGGCTTGCCGTCGTTGCGGAAAACCACGAACGCGCTCTCGAAGGCTTCCAACTGCATGGGCACGGTGGTGATGCCTTCTTTCTGCACGAAAGCAGGCAGCGGCCGGATAGCGCCCGAAACGGCATCCCACAACTCGGGTTGCATCCCGCGGACGCGGAACTGCGGATTGATTTGAATTGTTTTGTCGGTTTGGTTGGTGATGAAATACACTTCGTTGCCATCCACAGTACGGTGTACGTACAGTGCGGGATCATTATCGGCAAAACGGCAATCGGGCGCTACTTTCAACAAGTCGAGCACTTCCTGCATGTCCATATCCGTGAGGATAGTGCCTTTTCCGTAGGCACGTTGCCTGACGGACAGGTCACCCCACATCTTCGTTGCCAATGCCTGCACCTGTTTGTCGGCTTCGGGATAATTCTGCATGCTGGGCGAACGACTGGGCGGCGGACCAAGTATTACAGCTCCGTCGGCTACCAGTTGTTCTATTTTCTGCAATACTTCCGGGCGCATGGTTTCGAGTTTGGGCAGTACCAACAGACTGTACGATGTGCCATGTGGCAGTATCAGGCGGCCATCCTTTACGGCAAGGTCGCGCTCAATGATTTCACCATTGATATAGTCGAACGAATAGCCTTTAGGCAGTTCTGGATCGCGTACACCGGTCATTTTGGGTGCGTCTTCACCGATGAAATAAGCGACATCGGCCACGTTCAGTCCTTGCTGCAACATGTAATTACACCGTTTAAGGTATATCGTGAACAGGTCGAGATGCGAATACCATGTGTTGAGGCGGTTGAACTCGTTCCCAAACCCTGCATTCACGCCTGGAGGCATGTCTTCGTAAGGTTGCTGTATGTATACGTGGAGGAGCGTATTGTTGATGCCTTCGGTAAACGACCAGTCGCCGCGCCGTTTCATCGTGGCCGGGTAACGGCTGTATGCCAGGCCGCCACAGGTGAACGATTCGGCCGATACTTTGGTTTTACCGTAGATGTGTGCGCACGACGATGCTGCACGGTTCTCGATGTCGCCCAGCGTGCCTTCGCTCCAGAACTCGCCGCCAATTTCGTCTGACGGGCCGCCATATTGCAGGAACTCGCCGGGGAAACCCCAATGGCCGTAGTTTTCCAGCCAGGTGGTGAGACCGTGTTTGTTGCTCACTTCGCGCAAGCCGCCTACGTAATCATACGAAACCTTGTCGGCCACCAACCTGCGGACATCCCACAGGAAACGGTCGGAAAGGTCGGGGCTTCCCACGGTGTGCCCTTTGAAAACAGGCAGGAACGGCACGGGATTGTAGCCGTAGCGTTGCTGAAATTCTTCGAGCATGCCGTCGGTAAAGTTCTGCCCGCCGGTTTCGTAGCTGTCTTCCACCACCACTTTCCATGTTTTGCGGTCGGCAGCCGGGATGCGTTCAAGTATCTTACCCACGAATGCATCAAAATGGTCGGCCACGTGCTTCTTGCTCATCTTGTCCACTTCGAGGCCGGTTCCTTGCGGCGATGCCGGGCCATTGGTCACTCCTGTGGGTGCCATCCCCGTGCGCATGATGATCCATTCGCCTTCGGGAACGTCCCACGTCAGTGTACCATCGGCGGCCATGTATTTCGAAATATCCTGCACCTTGTCCGGTGCGGGCGTCAGCAAAGCGTCCTTCACGTCGGGCTGTTTGTCCCAGAGGTAATCGTGCCAATAGGGAAGCGGCGTTTGGAACATCTTAGCCAGCGATTTCTCAGCATAACGTTCCACTACCGGCGTGGGCGATAATATTATACGGGCAATACCACTGTTGGGATTGGCTTTGCTGAATACGACACGGAATTCCTGTGCACCGGTTTCGGGGAAGCTCACCGCGATGGGCGCATACGGCTCGAAACCGACATTCAGCGCTGGGTTGGTGCGGTTGATGGTGAATTTCTTTACGGAACGGTAATTGTTGCCGTCCTTCACTTGCAGGTCGCATTCGGCATGGATGGGCCGATGTGCCGGGTAGACCACCAAGCTGCGGGCTGCGGCTTTCTGCGGCAGGGCAATGTCCACGGTTGTTTCGGGTTGCGTGAGTACCAGTTCCGCGCGACCGCTTGCCAGGTCGACTTTGCTTGCAGACGACGAGACACGCACCTGTGACGCTCCGGACAACAGGTTTTGTTCGTACCTTTCCGATACCGGCCATGCCACTACTTTCACATCCTGGAAATCCTTATTGGGTTGTTCCAACTTTTTTGAGAATTTCTGCGGCCCTTTTACCCGCAGCTCCGATGTGGCAAGGTAACGCATCGCCTGTTCGGGTTTGATCCAAGGTCCGCCCGATTGGCTCCAGCCGGGACAGTTGAACATGCCGATTTCGATGTTCAGTTCGGTAGCCGTCTTCAGTGCAGTGTGCATGATATCCCACCATTCGTCGGTGAACAGTTTTATCTTGCCGTAAGGCGCTTCTTGTGCCGAAAGGCCGATGTTGCCGATGAAAGCGCGATTGATACCGGCTTCTTTCATCGAATGAAGGTCTTTGACTACGGCTTCCTTGGAGATG
>JAVBSH010000283.1:0-9836 GCA_031547085.1 Bacteroidales bacterium | reverse complement strand
TTTTGAAGTGATCGTCCGCCAGATGATGCGCAAAGTCGAAGTAGTCGATCCGGGTGATACCCGCTTCCTCGAAGGTCAGGTGGTGGATAAATGGGAGTTCATGAACGAAAACGACTCCATCTATGGCAAGAAGGTAGTAGTAGACGCAGGCGACTCGGCACTCCGTCCGGGCCAGATCATCACGGTGCGTAAGCTCCGCGACGAAAACTCAGTACTGAAACGCCGCGACGCCAAGGTTATCGAAGCCCGCGACGTGGTGCCCGCTACATCGTATCAGATACTTCAAGGGATTACCCGTGCTGCACTGCAAACGCAGAGTTTCTTTTCAGCGGCTTCCTTTCAGGAAACCACCAAGGTGCTCAACGAAGCAGCCATCTTCGGTAAAACCGACTATCTGGAAGGCCTTAAGGAAAACGTGCTCGTGGGACACCAGATACCTGCCGGTACCGGTATCCGTGACTATACGAAGATCGTGGTCGGCTCGATGGAAGATTACGATAAGCTGAAATCCGCGAAAGCGTATAGCCTGGAGGATGAGGAATAATTGGATATTGATTATATCGAATATTGAAAAAATCCCGGCCTTGACCGGGATTTTTTGTGAGATATTATAAAGAAAGGAATCTGACTTCCTTTGCAACATGATGTAACTTTTACAAGGTAAGGTTATATTTTCAACAATGTGTGAAAGTGTAGTTATTTTACCTGTATATTGGTAATGTAAAAAAGAAAGTACTACCCAACCCGACTTCGCTTTCCACCCATATTTTGCCTCCGTTGCGCTCTACATATTCTTTACAAAGCACAAGTCCCAAGCCGGTACCCGATTCGTTGGCTGTCCCGGCGGTACTTTTATTGTAGTCTACCTCAAAGATACGGTTTTTCATGTTATCGTTGATACCAATTCCTGTATCGGCAACAGATACAACGATCGTGGCCCCGGTATATTCGGCGCGAATCGTAATTTGTCCTCCCGGGCAGGTAAATTTAATGCCATTTACTACAATATTACGCAGCACAGTGGTAACCATGTTCTTATCCGCCTTGGCATAGCATTCATTTGCTTGGTTGATGATGACAATCCTTTTTTGTTGTGCCTGTAACTTGGTTTGTTCCAATACATCTTCTGCCAACTTGCAGACATCCAGCCGTTCGGGAAGATATTGTTTGCTTCCCAAGCGTAACCGCGACAGATCAAGCATGGTATTCAACAAATCATTATGCGTTCTGGCCGATTCAACAAGCATATCGACACAGTTTATGCGGTCTTCCTTGCTAAGGTCATCATATTTTTCTTTCAATGTTTGCGACAATGATTCGATATTAGCTGCCGGTGTTTTTAGATCGTGCGCAATAACACTGAAAAACTTATCTTTGGCAGCATTCATATCCTGAAGTTCCTTGTTTTTAGCTTCCAGTTCAAGGTTATGACGCTTGAGCAACGACCGGAGATATAGAAATACAAAGACTCCCAAGAGATAAATAACCGCATAGATAATGATAATCTTGTTGGCATTGGCCTGTGTAGGTGTTGGGTATTCCTTGTGATAAGTTGTATTGACACTGATACCACCCCTGATATCGCCGAGCTTGTATCCTTGCGCAGCGTGACATGCCAAACATGACTGCCCCACGATTAATGGCGCCATATACCTGAAAATGACAGAATCGCCGGCTTTGGTTTTTTCAAAGTAACTGTCGTCGACTTTCGAAAAGGTTTTCAATGCTTTGGTTTCCCACTCATCAGCCTTGTTGGCTGGTCGTATCGGGTTTAGGCTGGTGATGTGAAAACTGGTATAGTCGTTTTGTCCTAAAAGTTCGGCTACCTGCCGTGTCATGAATGCCGGGTTGACCAGTGTTAGCGAGTCACCATAATTTGTGACCGCATCACGACGGCGATGAATCAGGTAAGGATTAGGGTGCATGGTTTTTGTTACCGGCACATATACCAAGCCATGATTCGCATTCCATTGCCTGACAGTTACCAGCAATTTAAAGAATGCCTCTGATTTGGCCTGAACGAGGACCTCCGAATTCTGACGCAATATGTACAAGTTTATCAGCAATGTTACAACGATCATTACTGTCCACCCGATGAGAAGAATCGGAAAATATTTACGCATAGACTTGTATAACATTCTAAATTATCTCAAAAACGGTTTCATTGCAAACCCACAAAAACGCCACAAAAATATACGGATAAATGAGAAAAAAAATAAAAAATCAATTTTATTTAACAATTAATAATTCCGTACGGCGATTTTGTGCTCTGCCTTCCTCAGTGTCGTTATCGGTAACAGGCTCGGAAGCGCCCATTCCTTTATAACTCACACGACTCAAAGTAATACCTTCGTTCAACAAATAATTAGCTACAGCACGCGCCCGGTCTTGCGACAAATCCAGGTTATATGCTTGCTTTCCCACATTGTCGGTATGCCCGGTGATCCGAATCTTGACATCAGGGTTATCACGGAGGAACTGTACCAACTGTCGCAGCTCGGCTTTTGATTCATCCAATAATTTCGCTGAAGCAAAATTGAAAAAGATGTTTTTCAGGATTACTTTTTCACCGAATTGTATCCGCCTTAGCGGGATATCTTTCAGGTATGGCTCATTGTAGGTGCCTCCGGCCATCGTGAAATGTTCCGAAAAGAAAAGATATCCCTTACATTTGATATTCAGTGCGTAATCCTTTCCGGAAGGGATACATACCAGAAATTCACCATTCGTACTATCAGAATAAGCTTCGACCACTTTCCCGGCTGTAGCAATATCAATCAGTTCGAACACGGCTTTGAGCGGTTTATAGTATTTGGCATCATATATTTTTCCTTTCATATAAGAAACAGGATTCGGCCTTACCGCAGGGTACAGTTCGAATGTAAAAATGTTACGAATACCCTCGTTACCACGGTCAGACGAATAATAAGCACGATTTCCGCGGGCATTTACAATTAATCCTTCTTCGTTATATTTTGTGTTGATCGGATAGCCGAGGTTTTCGGGAGTCGACCACCGGCCGGTAGAATCTTTCCGCGTAACAAACAGGTCATATTGTCCCATACCCGGCCATCCATCGGAAGCAAAATAAAGCGTACGATCATCCAAGTGGATGAAAGGAGAGGATTCGTCATCGGGAGTATTAATTTCCTCAAGGTTGACAGGCTTGCTCCAATGCCCTTCTTCGTCAAGTGTCGACATCCAAATGTCCTGTCCGCCTTTTCCACCACCCCGGTTACTCACAAAATAAAGTGTCCGTCCGTCAGCTGTGATGGAAGGTTGGGTTTCCTTGGCAGATGTGTTGATCGGTTCTCCCAGGTTACGGGGACGCGTCCAAAAACCGTTGCGTTTTTCACTATAGTAGATGTCGCACCCGCCCTTTCCATCGCTGCGGTTGCAAGCCGTGAAAAACATTTTTGTGGCATCAGCTGAAATCGTCTGGGCACCTTCATTATCGGGTGTATTGGGTGGTGAACCAAGGTTTTCCGGTTTTATCCACTTGCCATCGCGGAAATCGGACACAAAAAAATCTTCCTGCCGGTTACCTACCACATACTTATTATTAGGGTCTTTTGGAATGAGTGCCGTAAACACCAGGGTTTGTTCATCTACCGAAAGGCTCGGCCAATATTCGTCATATGCAAATTCCAACCCGAGGCTTTCCGGCTGGAAAGGTACGGGATTCTTCACTGCCTGGGCTGCAAACCGGCTGTTCTGCAAAAGTTTTTCCGATTTGGTACGTAAAATAGGTTTCTGTTTACTATACGTTAGGAACTGTTCAAGGTGTCGGCTAGCCTGTTCGTATTCGCCTGCATCGAATTCAATATCGGCAAGCGAATAATATACCGGTGGAAAAAAATCAGGATTGATAGCCACACATCGCAGAAAAGCCGCCCTGGCCTGTTGAGGTTCTTTTGTTTCCAGGTAACATTCGGCCATCAACATGTATGCTTCGATAAAATTGGCATCGACTTTTACAGCATCATTCAGGTTAATAATTGCCTCCTTGTACTGCCGGCGGGTATAATGATCCATAGCCGCATCGTAAGCTTTGATCGCTTTTTTGGATGTAGTAGATATTTGCTGTCCCCATGCTGAAGAATACACGCAAACCCAAAGTACGCAACAAACACAGATCCGCATAACAGGGAATAACCTTATATCTCGAAAAAGCCTAAGCATGATGCAAATATAAAGAAAATATCAAGTCCACCACTCAAAAATGCCTTGCAATGACAAAAGAGGCTGTTCAAAAAATCAGAAAAGCACGTTATTGGTGGCAAAAGGCCATTCACCTATTTATCTGGTCGGATAATAGGTTTTGTAGGAAGATGAAACCTATCCCCTGTATTCCATACTGCTTGCGTCGGGATTGAGAAACTCGACGGTCTTTTTTATTTCCACATCGCTCACATGGTACGGATCGATTACTTTTGCCTCGTCCGGTTCATCCATGATCATTTCCTTGGTTTCTGCAACTATCTGATTAATATTTTGATGCACTTCCCCGTCATAAATTTCATTATCTACATTGTATTCCATGATTGATACTTTTAGCATACACTATGTTTATACAACAGATTTTGAATGGCTTTGGTTCAGTCAATAAAAAACATCATCATTTTTACAGGCTTTCTTAACTGTTACAACTTTGAATTTCTGATTTGTGTCTTAGTGCCTTTATGGTAATTCATCAGGCACAAAGACAATATGAATCAAATCTTTACATTTGATATATTCCTTAGTTTCTCCCGAACAATGCTTTGAATAACTGTTCTACCTTGTTGACAAACACGACCTGGATAGATAGTGTTGAAACATCAATACCTTTCCGGTTAGCCCCGGCAACATATATTTTCTTGAATCCCAGCTTCTGCGCTTCCTGTATCCGTTGTTCAATGCGGCTCACGGGGCGGATTTCGCCCGACAGGCCTACTTCGCCCGAAAAACAGTATAGATGATCGACGGACGTATCGATGTTTGATGACATAATGGCGGCAATTACAGCCAGATCAATGGCAGGGTCGTCTACTTTGAGGCCTCCTGCAATGTTTAGGAACACATCCTTGGCCGAAAGCTTGAACCCGGCGCGTTTTTCCAGTACCGCCAACAACATGTTCAATCGCCGCGAGTCGAACCCTGTGCACGAACGTTGCGGAGTACCATACACAGCCGAACTAACCAAAGCCTGCACTTCGATCAGGAACGGACGTATACCGTCGATGGTAGCGCCGATACTGATACCGCTTAATCCCTCGTCATTAGTAGTAATGAGCATTTCCGACGGATTATTCACTTCCCGCAATCCATTACCACGCATCTCAAAGATACCCAGTTCCGAAGTAGATCCGAAACGGTTTTTCAATGAACGCAGGATACGGTATACATGGTTGTGATCGCCCTCGAATTGAAGCACCGCATCAACAATATGCTCTAATATCTTAGGCCCGGCCAGTATGCCATCCTTGGTGATATGCCCGATGAGGAAAATAGATGTGTGTGTGGCTTTGGCAAACTTGAGCAAAGCAGCAGTACATTCGCGTATCTGCGACACGCTTCCGGCCGATGAGTCGATACTTTGTGTACTGATGGTTTGGATGGAATCGATAAAAAGTAAGGCAGGTTTCAGTTCCTTGCAATAAACAAAAATATTTTCCAGCGAAGTCTCGTTAAGGAACAGGCATTCTTCATCTTTACTGCCAATGCGTTCCGCACGTAATTTGATCTGCTGGAGGCTTTCTTCACCCGAAACATACATTACCCTGTGGCTCCGGAGTTGTAAGGCAACCTGCAATGCCAGTGTCGACTTGCCGATCCCCGGTTCACCACCCAACAACACCAGCGAACCCGGTACTAATCCGCCGCCCAGTACACGGTTCAACTCACCGTTGTGCGTATCGAGACGTTGATAGTTGACGGCCGATATTTCGGATAACTTCTGCGGACGCGCCCGTTCGGCAACTTCATAAACAGCAGGTTGAACCGATTTTTTTTCAACAGGCTCCTCAATGTATGTATTCCACTCGCCACACGCCGGGCAACGACCGATCCATTTGGATGATTCGTTACCACAATTCCTGCAAAAGAAAATTGTTTTAGTTTTGGACATGCTTGTTCGGGTATGAGTTTTGAGTAATGTTGACTTTATGTATTTTAGGTTAATTATCAATTATTTACGGCATCCTGAAAATACGGAAAGACCGTAGCGCTATGGCAATCAATAGCGGTATCAGCGACAGGTTGAGTCGCTGCGGCAAGAGTGACCATGTAACGATCAACATCATGACAATGATGCCAGTAGCCAGGAAATAATAACGCACGAAATTACTCCGCCGTTTGGACAGCAGGAAAAATGCCATGATCAAATGAGTCGGCAGCGCCCAGATAATGTTCAGGTTGTCGTGTGTGTTGGTATGATCAGTGAAAAACCACAGGAAAGTTACCAACAAACCCACCAGCCCGACAACAAAGAAAAGCACAAAATCAAAAGCCTTTGACCCCTTCCGCACATAGAAGAAAAGCATTGCCAACGCCAACACCAGGCAACAAACCACTGTCGGGGTAATGGGGCCGGGCGGTTGGATAACCGGACGACTGGGTATAAACACATTCTCCGTGTCCTTTACTACTGGGTGTTCGTGATATAATACTTTTGCAAAAGCATCAAACATATAATCGGGCAGAAACAACTGCTCGAAAGTGCCGGTTTTCTGGTCGGTGGGCAATCCGAGCCCGATATCAATCCCGAACCGCCCCCAAGGACGATCTTTCAAATAAATATGGATCAAATCGCGGTAAGTGGGTGATCCTTCCGATTTGGGGAGCTCCATGCCTTTGTAAGTCTGCAACATCAGGTCGCGAATACGTGTAGCGCAATTATCCAAAAAGAAATGGTAACGGTAATAACGATTCTCGGGTTTGTAGTTGTTTTCAAGGAATTGCACCATAAACATGGTTTGCGCTGAGTCTAATGCAAAAACCTGTTCGCGTATACCTCGGTTTTCGTACATGTATTCGGCCATAAAATCCTCATACGATGTTTTACTCAAGCTGTAAAGCATCCGGCCACGAGCAAAGTTAACGTAGAAATTTGGCTGGTTGGAAGCAAACGTCCCGTAATTATACACAGTATCGTAACCTAGCAAGTCGATCTTGACCCGTATAGCATTATGTCCCCAGGCCGTAAAAAGCGGTTCGCCTGGCGCGGCTGTCAACAAGCTGATACGGATTTGCGAAGGGTGTATGTTTTGGGCTGATAAGACATTGAGAAAGAATGTAAGGCAAACAGCCGAAACAAAAATTATTTTTTTCATCAGATTCAGGATACAACAACATTAATCTATTAGGGTTCAATGCCGTTTACTTAAGAATTCGGTTGTTCGGCTGAGGCTTTGCCTCAGTCGAACGCTTAAGTATACGACCTATCAGGTTTCCTGCCCGTCCGGGCAGGAAACCTGATAGGTCGTTATATATCATGCATTGGTAAATTCTTCGTACTCGGCTGCCGACATCAGCGTATCCAAGTCGGCGGGATTGGCCATTTGGATGCGGATCATCCAACCTTCGCCGTAAGGAGCTTTGTTGACTGTTTCGGGAACGGCTTCGAGCGCCTTGTTGACTTCAAGCACTGTTCCTCCAACGGGCATGTATAAATCCGAAACTGTTTTTACCGCCTCTACTGTACCAAACTTTTCGCCTGTGGCAAGTGTTTCGCCTTCAGTGTCGATATCGACAAAAACGATATCGCCTAATTCTTTTTGTGCAAAATCAGTAATGCCAATAACGGCTTCGTTACCCTCCGTCCGTACCCACTCATGTTCGCGGGTATACCTCAAATTGTCGGGAAAATTCATGATAATATTTTTTTGGATTTGATGTTATAAAGCGGTAAAAATACAAAACAGTTTGCATAATTCCACCTGATTTTTGTCAGATAAAACAATTTATGATATCTTTATATCAATAACATACCTGTTTATCAGTCAATTGTGTCTTTTTGGCAAGCCAGTACCTGGACAATAGCGCTATCTAATGCTAAACTGCTATTAAATTTGAATAAAATTTAGAACGGTTATCAGATTTCATGCCCGATTGTTTGTTGACCGGGCAGTTTGGTATAGCGTTTTACCAATGTTATCACTTTAACGACCCTGACAGGTCTATTGACCCTGTCAGGTCGCCGCGCTAACCGACCTGTCAGGCTGCGATAGCTGCTGACAGGGTCGAAATATAAAACTTAAGTTGAATTTTACCACGCTGAACGCGTTTTTCAATCATACATCACTTTACTTGATTTGGTGCATAGTGATACACTAAGTTACCGCATTACTATGCACAATATTGGCGCATCACTATGCACCGGTTTAAAGAATGGTTAAGCCTGCATCCATCATGCCGCATAGGTTTTGATTCTGTTAGGCAGACATCTCTTGATACTGATGAAACGACAAACCCTGTGGATCAGCTAATCTTCCGGTACAAATCCATCATTTGCCCCGCCAGCAATTTGTCATCGAATCGTGCAACATGCTTCCTTCCTCCGGCAATCATCTTTGCCTGCAATTGAATATCGGACAATATATTGTAGATAGATTCAGCCAATTGTTCATCATTGGTCGGGTCAACGTAGATGGAATGCGCTCCACCGGCTTCTTCCAGGCAGGATCCGGTTGCTGCAACCACCGGTATATCCGAATGTAGGGCTTCGATGATAGGAATGCCGAATCCTTCGAAAAATGAAGGATAGACAAATACCGCTGCCGACTGGTAAAGCGCAGGCAGGTCAGTCAACGGAATACCCGAAAGGAGATGCACTCGATGCCCCAGTCCATGGGTGGCGATGTAACTTTTCACTTCTTCGGCATACGGTGTTTGCCGGCCTATGGCAACCAAATGTACTGATTCGTCGACATGGGTTAAGGCTTTGACAGCCAATAGCAAATTTTTACGGGCCTCAATAGTTCCCACATTCAATATGAAAGTGTCCGGCAACTGGTATTTCCGGCAAACCTGTTGTCTTTCTTCATATGGTACCTTTTGGGCGAAAGATATATCACAACCCTGATAAATAACAGAGATTTTACCGGGGTCAATCCCAAAATAAGACACAATGTCTCGCTTGGTACACTCGCTTACAGCAACGATATGGTTTGCTTCGCGGCAGGCATACCTGAATTTACGGGTATAGATGGCACGGTCGGGAGCTTTGTAAAATTGCGGATAACGCAGGAAGATCAGGTCGTGAATGGTAACGATTGAACGGATACCTTTCTTTTGCAATCCTACAGGCAATTCATTGCTTAATCCATGGTAAAGTTGCACGCCGTCACGGGATAGGTCGGCAAGTATTCCCTTTGTCCGCCATAATGACGAAAACCTTGCATATAACCCTTTGGGGGAAACGAATGAGATATTTTCCCGTTCACGAAGGGCAACCATGCCGGGATTGGCAGTTTCCTTCGGGGCATACAGGCGGTATTTGTGTTCGGGGAAATTCATCGACAGGTTATCAATGATGTACCGGCTATAATTCCCTAACCCGGTATAATTGGCAAAGGCCCTCTTGGCATCGAATCCGATGATCATGGCTGTTTTGTTTTTACAAACATACATGTTTTTGCGATTTTTTTAACCTCCGGCACATAAAGTTTCTTGTTTTTCCGGACACTCCTGTCCTGCTGAACCAACATCAATTCGGGTGCATTCCATTTTGTCGTTTTTTAAGCTGCTGATTTTCTGATCAATTCGATTACTTCATTCCAATGTCCACTCATGTAACAAGTCCTCAAGTTCAATACATTTTGCGCCCGTTTTCGAGTCCATCTTTGTCCAGACTG
>JAVBSH010000049.1:0-27624 GCA_031547085.1 Bacteroidales bacterium | reverse complement strand
AACTTTCGGCCGGGTCAAAGCCGACCTGCTCGACCGATACTTCGAACGTGCTTTTACTCCATAAAGTAACGCTTCCGAACGGGTTTTATTGTTCGGGGTGATTTATGCCTTTCACGGCCAAGTTTTACTTTCGTTGAGCTTGCCGGCTCCTTTGCAGTGCGACCGATGCTCGATTGGCAGCTTGCCCGGGCACAAGCATGCGAATTATTGATCAACCGTTATGGTATAATCGATGTTCTCAAATACCAAGCGTCAACTCACTGAAGAATGCTTCAGATGAACGATACAGGAAAGCCGTATGCGGAAAAACCGCACGTACGGTTTGATGAGGGGGAGGGGAGTGGTCTACTCGATACTCTACCTTTCTACTCTACTGGTAGAAAATAATTTCAATTGAAAGATGGACACATTTTTAATGACCTATTTGGAGTCAATCATATTATTTATTTCAGGTGGTGGTCTGGCAACCATTTTCACGGTAAAGTATACGCGCAAAACAGCACAGGCCGATGCAATGAAAGCGGTTCAGGAAGTATATCAGGAAACCATTCAGGATTTACGTTCCGACAAGGAAATCATGAAAAAAGAAAACATGGAAATGAAAGAGTAAATTTCCAGTCTTGAAAAAACAGTGGAACAGAATTGTATCGATATCCGCGAATTGAAAAGCTACAAGTGTGTTGTGGCCGATTGTAAAAATAGAAGAAAAGAATAGTAAGATGAGAAAGATCAATAAAATAATATTGCATTGCTCGGCTACAAAAGAAGGGCAGCCGTTCACAGCAAAAGATATCGACACCTGGCATAAACAAAGGGGTTGGAAAGGTATTGGCTACCACTATGTGGTACTTTTAGACGGCACGGTTCAGCCCGGTCGCCCCGAATCTGAAATTGGTGCACACACCGATGGTCAAAACGCCAACTCCATTGGCATTTGCTACGTTGGTGGTTTGGATTCCAACGGCAAACCCAAAGATACACGCACAAGCCAGCAAAAAAATGCATTGAGGAATCTTGTTTCCGACCTGCTGAAAAAATACCCGGATTCAACGGTTCACGGCCATAATGAATTCGCCAACAAAGACTGTCCGTGTTTTAATGTAAAAAAAGAGTTTGAGTAATGAGATTGCTGATGTTCATATTGTTGATTTCTTCATTCCTGGTTTCCTGCAAGTCACCACAAAAATCCGTTTCCAGTTCTAAAATAGATCAGGAAACAAGCGCCAGGAATGACGTATCGTTGACCGAAAACATACGCCTGTCGGAACTGACGGATCAAATCATTCAAAGGCTTGTCAGTGAACGGCTGAATGTCGGTGTGAAACAGATAAAATATGATACGGATAAACCCGTGAATAAAGAAACCGGAAGGCATCCGGTAGTTGAGGAAATTGAAATCGGTATCAGCAAGGAAACCGAAGTGTATGAAACAGACAGTATTCGTCAGAAAATAGAAGGTATATCGACTGTTGAATTAACCGACCAATCGGCGACAAATACTAAAATAAAAGCCGAAATAAGGGAGGAGAAGGAAACCGGACTGAAAAACTGGCAAAAGGTGCTGGCAATTATTGGCGGACTGGCCGTTTTCGGATTCGTTGTTTTCATGATCATTAAAATAATGGGAATTACCCGAAAATATAATTGAACAATAAACTCTTGTAAAGTTGCAGGGCAAGAGACAGCAGCTGCGAAAAATTCTGCAACATCAATTAAAAATTAAATTATTATGAGTTATTATGGATGTAGTTCTAAGGATGTTTTGAATTCTACCGGCCCGTTGCTGCTCACTTTGGCTTACAATGAATACGAAAAAAAGGACAGAATAAACCTGTATGAGCCCGAATACCTGTATCCCATAGGTATGGGCGATTCAAGCCGCGTATTGGCCAACAATATGCCTCAAGAGATGGCAGAACGTGTTCGTAATGCTTACGCCATACATTATTTCTGGGGAATGTGGTAATTAAATAATTAAGAATTGAGTGCCTACCCGACTACGTTATTCAGGCGGGCAAAGCGCATTCAATCAAAATTATATATTCAATCCAAATTGTAGATTATTTATCATAAGATAATTAACAAATATAAAATAAATAAGAAAATGAAAAATATATTAGAACACATACTGATAGAGTTGAAAGTAAAGCATACTGCGTTATACACAGAAAAGCTTTACAACGAACACCCTTTTAAGGACAATTTGCACGGAATATCGAAAATGCTGTCGGACTACGGCATTGAAAGTACAACAGTGGAAATTGCCAACAAGGACATTCAATCGCTTGAAATTCCCTCCATTGTGAACCTCGGTGGACACAATGTACTTGTTCGTGATTTTACTGACGAAAATGCAAAGGTACTTTGGAACAATGGAGAGATAAAAATACTGTTCAAAGATTTTTATCAACTATGGGACGGCAAAGCGATTTTTCCCCAATCCGGCAAAGAATCAGTAGAGCCCGATTACAAGGAAAACCTGAAGAAGCAGGCGTACAACACGTCCAGAAAATATTTGCTTTATATTGTTGCAGGTCTACTACTTGTTTCGGGCTTTTTTACAAACAAACTGTTCATGCAGCCGGGGCTTTCGGTATTACTGGCTGTAAACGCAATAGGCATTTACATAGGTTACTTGCTGGTACAAAAGCAAATGCATATACACAACGACCGTGCCGACAAGATCTGCTCATTGCTGGGTAATGGCGGTTGTAGCGGAATCCTGGAATCGTCGGCAGCAAAATTGTTCGGTATCATAGGCTGGAGCGAGGTAGGATTAAGCTACTTCACATCAAACATCCTGATTATAACGATTTTTCCACACCTTCTCCCTTACATGGCCCTGATAAACATTTGTGCATTGCCGTATAGTTTTTGGAGTGTTTGGTATCAGAAATTCAGAGCCAAACAATGGTGTACGCTTTGCCTTATTGTACAAGCGCTGTTATGGTTGGTGTTCGTTGCAAACCTTGTATTTGCTTATATCTCCCTTCCGTCATTTGCCATTGCCGATGTGTTGCTGACTGTATTTGTATACCTGGTTCCATTTTTAACCATTAGCCTTCTTTTGCCTGTGTGGAACAGCGGCGAGCACATGCAACTGCTCACGGGCATATTAAACAAAATAAAAGCCAAAACGGAAGTATTTGTCACATTGCTCATGGGCAAACCGCGTTACGAGGTAAATGATTCTGTTTCGCAAATAGTTTGGGGTAACAAAGATGCTGCTATAAAAATCACGATTGTTACCAACCCTTATTGCGGTTATTGCGCCGCCATGCATCAACGTGTCGAAAAGCTGTTTGCGAAAATCGGCGATAAGATGTCGGTACGTTATGTTTTCGCATTCGATCAACATACGGAGGCGGGTAGCAAATTCCTTACGGCAGTGTACCTCGACGAAAGGTTAACTGCCGGCAAAAAGAAGGAGATTTTCGACAAATGGTATCAAGATGCTAAAAACCGCAATGATAACTTTATTAAAAAGTTTGGTGTTGATATCGACAGCGAGGCAGTGAAAATCGAAGTGGAGAGGCACCAACAATGGTGTATGCAGACAAAAAATTATGCCACCCCGACAGTGCTTGTCGACGGGCATAAACTGCCCGAAAATTATGCTATAGAAGATATTATCTGGTTTGCAGATATAAAACAATAAACTCTTGTAAAGTTGCAGAGCAAGAGACAGCAGCTGCGAAATAATTCTGCAACATCAATTAAATATAAATTAAATTATTATGAGTTGTAATAGAGATGGTGATGGTTGTTCTATCTATTTAGGGAATTCGGTATATCCTGGAACATGCCGGTTTATTGGTAATGGGCAATACGAGTGCTTGACACAAAACATGCTTCAATGCGAAACTAAAGATAATTCTTGCATGGAGACGTCGATCGTAAATGGCCTATTCCTGATAATTTCCGGAACATGTAAGTATTATGCTAACGGTAGTTGGCCAGCATTAGGATGTAAAGTATCCGGGTCTGGGTCTGGGTCCGGATCCGGATCGACGAATGTTTCTTATGGGGCTTATTGCCAGGAAGTAGGCAAACGGTGTTACCCTAATGTACTTGGAGTTTCGTCCCCGGCTTATTGTTCACCCTTTTATACGGGTCAGGGAAATTATAGTATCAATTGTGAAATTGATTGGAACGGTGGTTCTGGCTCGGGTAGTGGTTCTGGTAATGATACTTTTCCTCAAAATTGTCTCGGTCCTTGTTCCGCATGGGTTTATAAAAACGGAGAACTACGTCTTGTTAATGGAACCCAACAGGTTCAAAGGATGAATAACCAATGGGTTTGTGTGTGTAATGTAACGGATATTTAAAAAATCTGTTCAAAAAGTTTTTTTCAGCACGTCATAGCAAGCGATAACAAAGCAATTCAATTGTATTAATGCGTTAATTGTCATAGTTTTATTTGCCATTTATCCTTGCAATGACGTGCTTTTCTTGCCTTAGGTGATTTATATCGATTCACATTGTTCAGAGGCGAGAAATTGTAACAGGAACTTCATTAAGAAGCATGATGCATCAAATAACAAATCAATTGTAATATTAAAAAGTCATGACCGAATATAGCTAAGTTATAGGTTTTTAATAAATTAAAGAATACTAAACGCTGTTGAAGTAATCTTTAAAGGTGGATTTTCATTGCTTTCCATTATTATATTGAATAGTGTCACATATAATGTACTGAAAGTTAAATCGGTTTTTGAGAATTTTTGTTTTAAGACTATCTACATCGTAGGATCGAATAGTATCGGTATGGTGAGCGTTAAAATAATCTTTGAGGAATTTGGTATTACGATCTTCCAAAATACGTCGAGAAATATCCTTGTAGGTAGGAGAGTTAAGCCAGTTTTTCAATTCATCAGGATCAGGAAGATTCAAAGCCAGATCGGGCTCATGAATAGACCCTGCCGGGTTGTAGGCCTCCATGCGTCTCAATGCCTGACGAATGCGCTCCAGATACCTGTCAACATGATCAATGTTGATATTCCCTTTAATATATATTGCGGAAAACTGATCTACCTTTTGCCGCAACACGACTACTTCGTTGATACTGTCATTCACTTTTTTCAGATAATAGCCCAAAATATTGTTATCCTCCTTGTTCACTTCCATAAATTGTTCGTATTTGAATGACTGGAGTCTCTTTATAAAGTCGACAAACAGCTTGTTGTAAATATTGCCCCTCGAAATAGATACACTACTGTAGGCTTCCGGCACATTTAGGACTGGTGGCGCTATCAACTTCAAGTTGCTTGTTTTGTCTGATCCCCCAAACGATACATATGTTTGTTCAGGCCGAAAGATCGACTGAAGCATTTGCTGTGATATCATTACGCTGGTCACTCCTTCTCGCGAAGGATCCTTTTTCAGGAAATCTTCAATTGGATCTTGTGCCTTCACATTCGAAACCGCCAACAGGCAGGTAACAACTAAAAAAATAAAATACTGCTTTTTCATGATATTTATGTTTTATTTTTATTTCTATTCTTCGCTCAAAAAATCCAGCGCATCGGCTGCTGAGCTTTCGCCAAAAGGCCGGGTTACTTCATTGATGGTTTCGGCGGCGTATTTGCCGACAAGTGCGGGGTCGTTGTAGCAAATGCCGTTGATCATCACATAGGTTCCGGTGCATAAGGTTTGCGAGGCCGGTTGATGTTCGTGCGGAAAGAATATGAAGGCAAGCAGACATGCGGCTGCTAAGGCTGCAATGTACCACCATTTCACCGGTTGGAGCGGAATTCCCGACTCTATGATGGCTGCACGTCCCAGGGTGTTTTCTTCCGGCTCCGAAGGTTGTTCTTTTTCGTGTTGCAGGTAGGCGAATATTGCACGGTAGGGCTGTAATTCCGCAGCCACATTACCGGATGTAAAATATTCACGCAACCGTTGTTCTTCGAGGTCGGTGGATTCGCCCTCGTAATATCTTCCCAACATTTTTTTGATGTCGACAATATCGTTCATGACAAATTGAAATGATTGATTTTAAAAAATTCTTCTTTTACTTTTTTCCGTGCCCTCGACAGGTTCACCCGCACGGCGCTTTCTTCACACCCGGTTATTTCGGCAATTTCCGCAGGCTGGTAACCTTCCACATCGCGTAGCCGGATGACCATCCGCTGCATTTCGGGCAGGCGGTCGATGATCCGGGCTACTGTTTCCATCGAGTCGGCTTCTTCGAGCTGCCTGTCGGGAGAGGGCGTTGCAGCCTGTAAACCATCAAAAGCTGCGTCACTGCATGGCTTGCGTGCCCTGAGCCTGTTGATACAGATATTTTTACCCATCTGCATGGCCAATGCCTCCACGTTCCGGTAGGCGATCAACTGGCTGCGCATCGTCCAGAGCTTGAGCATTACCTCTTGTGCAGTATCTTCGGCATCGGCGTCGTTGCGAAGCATTTTCAACGACAGCCGGTACACTTTTTCCCGCACAGGAAGCACCTGCATTTTAAATACCTGAATATCCATTTACACAGAAGACAAATGATGTGGCAAAATGTAACATCTACTTTCCATTTTTTTCTAAAATATTTCGCACTTTTGTACCCAAAGTTATCAAAAATCTGGTTTCATGAGAAAATCATTCATCATACTTTTATTTCTTGTTTTCACACTTGGTTCATCGCGTGCTGATGAGGGCATGTGGTTGTTGCCCTTGCTGGAAAAGTTGAACATTAATACGATGCATCAAATGGGCTGCGAGTTAACAGCCGAAGATATATACAGCATCAATCATTCGAGCCTGAAAGATGCTATTGTCAATTTTGGCGGGTATTGTTCCGGTGAGATTATTTCCGCACAAGGGTTACTGCTCACCAACCATCATTGCGGTTACGATGCTATCCAGCAACACAGTTCGGTGGAGCATGATTACCTGACAACTGGTTTCTGGGCGACAACGAGGGATGAGGAGTTGCCGACGCCAGGCCTGTCGGTTACTTTCCTGGTGCGCATCGAGGATGTTACCGACCGTATTGAACCGGTGTTAAATCCTGGTATGACGGAAGAGGCGCGTGCCGATTCCATCGACCGGATCAGCACCGCTATCGCCAGGGAGGCTATTGCCGGAACACATTACCAGGCTGCTGTTGAAAGTTTTTACAGCGGTAACCGGTTTTACCTGCTGGTGTACGAGAATTATCCCGATGTCCGTATGGTTGGTGCGCCGCCATCGTCTATTGGCAATTTCGGCGGCGATACCGATAATTTCATGTGGCCGCGTCATACTGGCGATTTTAGCATTTTCCGCGTATATGCCGGTCAGGACGGAAAACCGGCGGCGTATTCGTCCGACAATGTACCCCTGCAACCCCGGCATTTCTTGCCCGTATCCCTCAAAGGTGTCGAAAAAGGCGATTATACAATGGTGATAGGTTATCCGGCTGAAACCGAACGCTACCTGACTTCGTATGGCATCAGTGATGCCGTGGATGAAGAATTGCCGATTGTAGCAAAGGTATGCGGCGAGCGGCTTGAAATCACCAAGCGCCATATGGATGCCGATCCGGCAATACGGATCAAATATGCATCCAAGTATGCCAGTTTCAGTAATTACCGGAAATTAACCGTCGGAGAGATACAGGGGATCAAACATTTGGATGTGTACGAACGTATGCTCGGCCGCGAACAACGTTTTGCCCGATGGGTGGATGCCGATCCCAGTCGGCAGGAAAAGTACGGCGAAGCCCTACCATTGATAAAAGCAGCGTATGAAGACTATAAAGATGCACGTACGGCAGGTTCTTACTTTAATTACTGTTTCGTGTATAATCTTGAATTACCGATGTTTGTGCTCGGTTCCGATGCAGAATCACTATTAGACGAACTGGAAAAAAGGAAAACCGATCCGGACAAAGTCAAAGCATTGGCTGCGGCATTACGGGACGAGGCAGCCGGATTTTATAAAGATTATGACCGAACGGTGGAACGCGAAATCACAGAGGCCATGTTGAAACGGTATTTCTCAGAAGCGCCCCAAATGTATCATCCTGATTTTTATAAAACTATTGCTAAAAAATATAAAGGCGATGTTGGCAGGTACACGCAGGATTTCTTCAACAAATCTGTTTTTGCCGACTCCGTACGGTTATTCGCTTTCCTGCAAAAGCCTTCTGCAAAGGTATTGAAGAAGGATCCGGTACTTGAAATGTGCCGGGCTATCATACAACTATCAGGGGAGATCAATTCCGATACAGAAGAGGGCAGGGATAAAAGAAGAAAAGGAAATCGTTTATATACTGCCGGAATCTTCGAAATGGGAAAAGATAAAGTTCTGTATCCCGATGCCAACTTCACCATGCGCCTCACTTACGGCAAGGTGAATGACTATTTCCCGCGCGACGGCGTCTATTACAGTTATTATACCACCATGAAGGGCATAATGGAGAAGGAAGATGCTGCTAACCCGGAGTTCGTAGTGCCTGCCCGCCTGAAAGAGCTTTACGAAAAAAAGGATTTCGGCCGGTATGCCGATAAAAACGGTGAAATGCCCGTATGTTTCATTTCCAACAATGATATTACCGGTGGCAATTCGGGAAGCCCGGTCATCGATGGCAAAGGCCAATTGGTGGGTATTGCTTTTGATGGCAATTGGGAAGCGATGAGTTGCGGCTATGCGTTTGAACCTGACCTCCAACGATCCATCAATGTCGATATTCGTTATGTGTTGTTTATTATTGACAAGTATGCCGGGGCTACACATTTAATTGATGAAATGAAGATTGTGGAGTAGATATAGGATACGAAGTCACTTTAAATTAACACAGAGGCGTACAAATTGAAGGGACTGTTCAAAATGTCTGTTTTCGATTCGTCATTGCGAGCGATAGCGAAGCAATCTATTTGAATCGCAGCAGATTGCTTCGTCGTTCCTCCTCGCAATGACGTGCTTTTTCAACTTTTTGAACATCTTCAACGTGTATAACATGACATTAATTTATTTCTGGTTATAAATCAGAAAGTTAACAGCTTGTTTAAACATAAAACTAAGTAAAGATATGTTTTTTGGATTGATAAACACACTGGAAATCGCGGAAAATGAAGCCCGGTTTGAAGGACACTGACGAATTTTAAGGAATACACAAAACCAGATTGCCCTGAATGATGTTTATTGATTTAAGGAAATAATTTTGCATCTTTGTGTTCTCTATATTTGTTAAACGAAAAATCATTCTTTGTGAAAAAATCATTCATCATTCTATTCATCTCTGTTGTCACTTTTGGCACGTTACGGGCAGACGAAGGCATGTGGTTATTGCCGTTGCTGGAAAAACTCAACATCAACACCATGCAGAAAATGGGTTGCCGGTTGAGTGCCGAAGATATATACAGCATCAACCATTCGAGCCTGAAAGACGCGATCGTTATTTTTGGTGGGGGATGTACCGGCGAGATCGTTTCCGACCAGGGACTGTTGCTCACCAACCACCATTGTGGCTACGACGCCATTCAGCAACACAGCTCGGTTGAGCATGATTACCTGTCGGACGGTTTCTGGGCAAAATCAAGGGGTGAAGAAATATATACACCGGGATTGTCGGTTACTTTCCTGATGCGGATCGAGGACGTCACCGACCGTGTGAACAGCAAACTGTCCGCCACCATGACCGAAAAGGAACGTGCTGCGGCCATAGGGAAAATAAGCTCCGAAATTACCGGCGAAGCTACCAAGAATACGCATTACGAAGCTTCGGTAGGAACTTTCTTTGGAGGGAACAATTTTTACATGATGGTTTACGAAAGGTACATTGATGTCCGCATGGTAGGTGCTCCGCCATCATCTATCGGGAAATTCGGCGGCGAAACCGACAACTGGACATGGCCCCGCCACACAGGTGATTTCAGTATTTTTCGCGTATATGCCGGCTCCGATGGCAAACCAGCAAAGTATTCGCCGGACAATGTTCCCTTGAAACCACGTCATTACCTGCCTGTTTCGGTGAAAGGCGTCGAAAAAGAGGATTATGCCATGGTTATGGGTTATCCCGGAAGCACCAACCGCTATATGACTTCGTTTGATGTGGATAGGTTGCTGAATGTAAACCTCCCTACGCGGGTAAAGATACGCGGTGAAAAGCAGGAAATTATGAAACGCCACATGAAAGCCAATCCAGCTGTCCGTATCAAATATGCTACCAAGTATGCCCGGTCGAGCAATTATTGGAAATATTCCATCGGGCAAATCCAAGGTATCAAGCGGCTGGATGTTTATGGACGCAAATCAGACCAGGAACAACGATTCTCCCAGTGGGTCGATGCTGATGCCGGACGCCGTGCTAAATACGGCGAAGCGCTGCAACTGGTCCGGACATCGGTGGATGCCAACCGGGAATACAACAGCGCCATGAGTTATGTATCCGAATGTCTCCAGCAAGGCACCGAATTACCAAGGTTTGCCACACGTTTTACTTCGTTGCTCGACGAACTGGAAAAAGATAAACCCGATTCCGAAAAAATCAAGTCGCTAACAGATAATGGTTGGAAAAACGCCGGCGATTTCTATAAGGATTACGACCATGCATTGGATCACGAAGTAACCGAAGCCATGTTGAAACGGTATTTCGAAGATGTTTCGCCGGCATATTACCCGGATTTTTATCAAACCATCACCAAAAAATATAAGGGTGATATCAGCAAATATGTTCAGGATTGGTTCGATAAATCTATTTTTGCCGATCCCGCGCGTTTGGACGCTTTCCTGAGAAAACCGTCCGCCAAAGCTTTAAAAAATGATCCCGTATATCTTGCCGGGGTATCTATCCGCCAATTAACGGAGAAGCTGGGGAATAGTATGGAGAACGGGAATGAACAATCAAGGAAGGGTTATCGCCTTTATATTGCCGGTCTTCTCGAAATGGAAAAGAACAAGGTGTGGTACCCGGATGCTAATTTCAGCATGCGCCTGACATATGGCAAGGTGGATGATTATTTCCCACGCGACGCTGTGTATTATAGTTATTACACAACGCTGAAAGGCATCATGGAAAAGGAAGACCGTGATAATCCTGAATTTGTAGTGCCCGATCGCTTGAAAGAGTTATACGAAACGAAGGATTTCGGGCAATATGCCGATAAGAATGGTGAAATGCCCGTGTGTTTTATCTCTAACAACGATATTACCGGGGGTAATTCGGGAAGCCCTGTCATCAACGGCAAGGGTGAACTGATTGGTATCGCTTTCGATGGCAACTGGGAAGCGATGAGTGGCGACATTGTGTTCGAACCCGAAGTGCAGCGAACCATCAGTGTCGATATTCGTTATGTGTTGTTTGTTATTGATAAATTTGCGGGAGCGACACATTTGTTGGATGAAATGAAGATTATAAAATAAAATGTATGGAAACACCTTTATTGGTTCGAAATGATCCGTGGTTAAAACCGTTTGCGGGACAAATTGCACAGCGGGAAGTACGTTTGACTGGCAAGGAAAAGGAATTGACGCAAGGAAGCCCGTTATCCGACTTTGCAACAGGTTACCTGTATTTTGGATTACACCGGACACCATCCGGATGGATATTCCGTGAGTGGGCGCCCAATGCAACTGCGATTTACATGATCGGAGAATTTACCGACTGGAAAGCAATTCCCGAATATGCGCTGAAACCGTTGCCAAAAGGTGTTTGGGAGTTGCAATTGCCTCCTGACAAACTACGCCACCAACAGTTATACCGCTTGCTGGTATGCTGGAAAGGCGGGCAGGGCGAACGCATACCCTCGTATGCCAACCGTACCGTGCAGGATGAACATACCAAAATATTCAGTGCACAGGTGTGGGATCCCGAGCAGTCCTACGTTTGGACAGCACCTACATGTGATACGTGCAGTCCTGTACCCCTGATTTATGAAAGCCATGTGGGGATGGCAACCGAAGAATACCGGGTAGGAACATTCACCGAATACCGCGACAAGATTCTTCCTTATATCAAGCAGTCGGGATACAACATTGTCCAGTTGATGGCCATCCAGGAACATCCGTATTACGGTTCATTCGGGTACCACGTATCCAATTTCTTCGCTTTATCGTCGCGTTTCGGTACGCCCGATGAGTTCAAATCGCTGATCGACACTGCACACCAGATGGGGTTGCGCGTGATTATGGATTTGGTACATTCGCATTCGGTAAAAAATGTAGCCGAAGGACTGAACATTTTCGATGGAACGCCTTATCAATATTTCCATGGTGATGGTCGGCGCAATCATCCGGCATGGGATTCGCTGTGTTTCGATTATGGTAAGACCGAGGTGTTGCATTTCCTGCTTTCCAACTGTAAATACTGGCTGGAAGAATACCATGTGGACGGTTTCCGTTTCGACGGTATCACCAGCATGCTCTACACGCATCACGGCCTATCGAAGGATTTTACGGAATATTCGATGTATTTCGACGGTAGTGAGGACAAAGACGCCACCACTTACCTGATGCTTGCCAACAAGCTGATCCACGAAGTAAAACCCGGCGCCATCACTATTGCCGAAGAAATGAGCGGCATGCCCGGCATTGCCACACCGATTGTCCACGGCGGCATTGGATTTGATTACCGCCTGGCGATGGGCACGCCCGATTATTGGATCAGGATCATCAAAGATCAATCCGACGAAAAATGGGATGTGTGTAATATTTATTATGAACTATGCCGCAAGCGCGACGATGAAAAGACCATCGGGTATGTAGAGTCGCATGACCAGGCATTGGTGGGCGATAAAACAGTCTTCTTCCGGCTTGTTGACAAGGAAATTTACAATAATATGGATGCCGACACTAAAAGCCTGGTTGTTGATCGAGGCATCGCTTTGCATAAGATGATCCGCCTGGTGACTATTGCCACTGCCGGGAACGGCTACCTTTGTTTCATGGGCAACGAGTTCGGACATCCCGAATGGATCGACTTTCCTCGCGACGGCAACAACTGGTCGTATCAGCATGCCCGGCGCCAGTGGAGCCTGTTGAAAAATCAAAAGTTGAAATTTCATTTCCTGGCCGATTTCGACAAGGCGATGCTAGAACTGGTAGACAACAAAACTTTCTTCGACCGGCCTGCCGAACTGTTGTTCGAGGATAAGGGACGCCAGATACTGGCTTTCCGCCGCAACGAACTGATATTCGTCTTCAATTTCAATCCAGACCATTCATATACCGATTTTGGTATTCCTACCGGTCCCGGCAAGTTCCGCATAGCGCTCGATACCGATTCGCCGCTGTTCGGCGGTTTTGGCCTGATCGACGAGTCGCTGGATTATTTTACCGGGAGTATCTTTGCCGACCGGCCGATGGTGAACGATTTCCTGAAAGTATACTTGCCGGCGCGGTGTGCTGTGGTATTTAAAAAAATGCCGGCAAAAAGTATTTATGATTTGTAAATAATTTTTCTAAAATTTTATGTACATTTGATCCAAGAAATCTACCTAATTAATCATCAATAATCCATTAAAACATGAAGAAAATTCTGGTTTTTCTCCTGGTTGCCGTTTGCATGCAACAGGTAACGGCGCAAAATCTGCTTTTGCAAACGCTTAAAACAGAGGCTGATCGCAATCTTGCCGAGCTGAAAAAACAGCCAGTTCAGGCTTATTACATCAGCTACAGGGTATATGACCGGACAAACCACTCTATATCGGCCAGTTTTGGTAATCTGCGGTTGAGTACGCCCTACACGGAACGGGTATTTAATGCTTCGGTTCGCGTTGGCAGTCCCGAATTGGACAACACCCACGAGATCAAGGAAGGTAACGAACGCGGATATTCCGACTATAACTCCTCGGGCAACGGCATGCTTGGGATAGAAGACAATCCGGCAGCCTGGAAATTGACCCTGTGGCAAAAAACCGACGCCATGTATGTGGAAGCAACCAAACGTTTCGAAAAAGTGAAAGCCAACGTTGCCGTAAAGGTAAGTTCGGAAGACAAGTCGCCCGATTTCTGTATCGAAACACCCGAACGTTACACGGAAAAACCAGTCAAATTTTCAGATATTAAATTTGAATCCAAGCCGTGGGAGGAAAAATTGAAAAAATACAGCGCTGTTTTCAAGGAGAACAAAGACATTATTGATTCGCAATGTTCCTTTGAAGTAGAATTGATACACAAATATTTTGCAGACACCGAAGGCGCTGAAATTTTTGAAAACAGGCTTTGTTATCGTTTGACAATGAGCGCTTCCGCAAAAGCTGACGATGGAATGGATTTGCCCTTGTTTAAAAGCTATTTTGCATACGATGTCAAGGAACTGCCCTCCGACGAACAAATCATTGCCGATGCCAGGCAGATGAGCGAAACCGTATCGAAATTGCGTACGGCGCCGGTAGTGGATTCATATTCCGGCCCGGTACTGATGTCGGGACAGGCGGCAAGCGTGTTTTTCCACGAAATATTCGGACACCGTATCGAAGGAGCACGCCTGAAAAATGAAACTGATGCACAGACGTTTAAGAAAAAGGTAGGCGAATTAGTGTTGCCCGAAGACATGTCGGTGGTTTTCGAGCCGCAGATGAAAAAAGCGCATGGTTTTGCCATGAATGGCCAATATGTGTTTGACGACGAAGGAGTACGCGGACAACGTGTGGAAGTGGTGAAAAACGGGAAACTCGTATCATTCCTGATGAACCGATCGCCTATCGAAGGTTTTCCAAAATCGAACGGACACGGACGGGGAATGATTTATTTGAACACCTTTACCCGCCAGTCGAATACCATTATCGAAAGTACAAAACCCAAAACGGATAAGGAATTGCGTGCCATGATGGTGGATCAGTTGAAAAAGGAAGGCAAGGAATATGGTTACCTGATGGATCAGGTAAGCGGCGGCTTTACTACTACCGGTCGATACATGCCCAACGCCTTCAATGTTGCCCCTTACCTGGTATACCGTATCTATGCCGATGGCCGTCCCGACGAAATGGTACGCGGGGTTGACCTGGTGGGTACGCCGTTGGCCATATTTTCGCAAATTGCCGCTTGCGGAACCGAATATGATATTTTTAACGGCTATTGTGGCGCCGAATCGGGTAGTGTGCCTGTGTCAAGCGTTTCGCCGGCGTTGTACGTGAAAATGGTGGAAACGCAAAGGAAAGCGAGATCGCAAAGCCAGCCTCCAATCCTGAACCGGCCGTAGTATTCATTGATTTTATTATTGACACACAATTATTTTTCAGATTAATCTTTTGATCATGAACACAATAAAAAATATAATATTATGTATCGCTCTGTTTATAGGGATGCAGGGCGCTTTTGCACAAACGGAGAATCCTGTTATTTCAGCCATCCAGCAGGAAGTGGACAGGAACAAAACGGAACTTAAAATGGAAGGTATGGCTCCGCCGTTTTTCATCAGTTATTCGGTTTTTGACAGGTATGAATACCGTCTCGCGGCATCACTGGGCACTATCAGCGGTTACAACGAGCGCCACTACCGGTATGGCATTCCTACGCTTCTGGTGGGCGGTTACCTGCGTAACAACCTGAACATGATGGGAGGTTCTCCCTATTATTATCCGTCAACCACAAGCCTCAACGAAAACACCCCCGGTATTCCCGTTACCGTTTGGAGAGACCTGGACGGGGCATACAAGAACGCCGCTGAACGATACAAAACAAAAATGGCGGTTTTGCAACAGCAAACACAAACCCAAGCGGAACAGGACTTGCCCGACTTTGAGCAAGTGAAATCAGTGAACATGGTTTTGAAACCTGTTCCTGTAAATTTTAACAAAAGTTATTGGGAAAATTTTCTGCGGAAAGTATCGGAAACAGCAAAACAGTACCCCGATATTCTAGACTCAAATGTATCACTGTTTGTGCGAAATGTCATGGCATATACTTATAATACCGAAGGAAGCTGTTATGCGGTTCCCACTACATTTTATCAATTGGTATTTACCGCTAACACTCGTGCCAGCGACGGACAGGAACTGACACATTCGGTTTATACGGAAAATGCCACTTTTGAACAAATGCCCAAGGTTGACGCATACGCCAAAGAATGTAAAACGCTGATGGAGGACCTTTTGAAAATGAAGAACGCTCCTGTGGTTGAAGATGCATACTGTGGCCCCGTGCTGCTTGAAGGGAAAGCGGTTGAACTCCTTTTCAGATGGACATTCTTCCAGAACGGAAGGTTATATGCCACCCCAAAAATGGTTCAGCAAGGTAACCAGCAACAGGGACAGAGAGGCAATGATTTTGAATTGATGCTGAATAAAAAGGTAATTTCACGTAATATCACCATTACATCCATTACAGGACAGGAATTTTACAAAGGCCAACGGCTCAATGGCTATTACCCGGTGGATGGCGAAGGTGTCGTGCCCGACAAGGATTTAACGCTGATAGAAAACGGGGTGTTGCGCAATATGCTCAACGGCAGGAAACCCACCCAAAAGATTCAACATTCCAATGGACATGTCCGTTATGATTATAATACAAATAACCTGCGGACAACTGCCGGTAATATACTGATAACTTGCGATCTAAAATTCAGCAAGGAAGAGTTGCGCAAAAAACTGATTGCTGCTGCAAAGGAAGAAGATTTGGAATATGCCTATATCATACATGATCTTTTCCTCAACCGCATTTCCAGGATCCGTGTTGCCGATGGCAGTGAGGAATTGGTGCGTGGAGCTGCCGTATCCGACATCACCCTTAAAACATTCAAACGTATTTTAGGCGCATCCGACAAGGAACAGATGTACAGTTTTGATGTCCCGCAGACAACTGTTGTTTTTCCCGATGCAATGCTGTTTGAAGAAATGGATGTTACCCGTAGTAATATCGATTTTAAGAAACCTTATGTTGTATCGAAACCGCAATAAATATGCAGTATGATACTTCGCATGGTCGGGATTGTTTGCGCGAGCCATTCGCAACGGCACCTGATCATGCGAAGTATAACTTTTAAAATATAAAACCAGTATCATGAAAATTAGTATCATAGGCTCCGGAAATATTGGCTCGGCTTTAGTTGCGGGGCTATTGCGCGAAGGCTCCATTATTCCGGGCGATATTACATTAACCGACATCTCACAAGAAGTTTTAGCCCCGTTTGCTGCAAAAGGTATCCGTACCATACAAAATAATGTTGAAGCCGTAAAAGGAGCCGACATACTGGTTCTCTGTGTCAAGCCCTATCTGGTTCACAATGTTATCGAGGAGATATTGCCTTCGCTGGCGGATAGTACCTTGCTGGCTTCGTTTGCAGCAGGCATCACTTTGAACCAGTTGACGCTCTATGCCGGGAAACGATCTTTGTTCCGTGTTATTCCCAACACGGCAATGGCCGTTTGCCAGTCGATGACCTGCATTGCTGCCGATAACGCCAGCACAGCACAGTACAGCACAGTGCTCGACTTGTTCAATCGCGTAGGTAAAGCCATAATGATTGACGAATCGCTGATGAATGCAGCAACTGTTATCGCTTCGTGTGGAACAGCTTTTGCATTGCGTTACCTGCGTGCTGCGATGACTGCCGGTGTGGAAATCGGTTTCCGTCCTGCCGTTGCCGAAGCAATGATTGCACAAACCATGCTGGGCGCTGCTGTCCTGATGACCGAATCGAATAACCATCCCGAATCGGAAATCGACAAGGTAACCACTCCGAAAGGCATTACGATCAAAGGTCTGAACAAGATGGAACATGCCGGGTTCACATCGGCAGTGATGAAAGGGATATTGGCGGCTTATAAGGTATTGGAATAATATTCTTAAGCCTTAAATTAAAAATAGCTGATAGTTGTAAAAATTGATTTGTTGTTGGTAAACATTTATCTTTGCCTTATGTAATTTTAGATATTGTTTGAAAATGAACACACTGATCGAAAGAATAACCATCAATCCGGATATATGCCATGGAAAACCAACCATTAGAAATATGCGGTATCCGGTAGAAATGATACTCGACCTCTTATCTTCAGGAATGACTTCATCTGAAATAATCGAGGATTATCCGGCCATTGTAGAAGAGGATATTTTAGCATGCTTGGCTTTTGCATCACGATTAGCAAAAGTAAAAACAATCAATAGGCTGATTGCATGAAGTTTGTTGTAGATGCTCAGTTACCGTATGGTATAGCCTTTTTTTTACGAAATAGAGGCTACGATGCACTACATACCGACGATTTGCCGGAAAAAGAACGTACCACCGATAAACAAATAAGAGATATAGCATTACGAGACAATCGCATTGTTATTACTAAAGATTCTGATTTTATTGATTCTCATATACTGAATGGCATCCCTGAAAAGTTATTGGTTATAACAACTGGTAATATCCGAAATAAACAATTGTTTTCATTATTTGAGCGCAATTGGGATTTGGTTGTTCAATTATTTGAAACATGCAATTTGGTTGAAATGAGCAATTCAAATATCATAGGTCAATAAAAGAATTAAAAATTGCGAATTAAGTGTGAAAACTATGAAAGAAGTATTAATTTTTTTAACAACAGGTTTCGAAGAAATTGAAGCGTTGGCCACCATCGATGTCCTCTGGCGCGGAGGTGTTGATATCAAATCGGTGTCGCTCACCGGCGACAAGACTGTTGCCGGCGGGCATCAGATTACCGTTGTTGCCGATTACCTGTTCGATGAAGCCGATTTTGCCGGTGCCGAAATGCTGATCCTTCCCGGCGGAACGGTAAAAATAAACGAACACGAAGGCTTAAAGCGGGAAGTGCTTGCTTTTGCAAAGCAGGGTAAACCGGTGGCGGCTATATGTGCTGCGCCGATAGTGCTTGGCGGATTAGGGTTGCTCGAAGGTAAAAGGGTAACTTGTTATCCGGGTTACGAAAGCTATCTTACCGGTGCACATGTAACCAAGGCGCCTGTAATGGTCGATGGAAACATCACCACAGGGCGGGCAGCCGGTTTTGTGTTCGATTTTGCAATGGAACTCCTGTCACAACTGAAAGGAAATAAAGTTGCAGAAGAGGTAGCAAAGAAGATGTTGTTAATCGAGTAGAAATAAACGCCATGTTGACCAAACTCTATACAGAAAACCCCAACCCGAAGCAGATTGAATCCATTGTAAAAGTTCTGCAAGGAGACGGTGTAATCATTTACCCGACCGATACGGTGTACGGTATTGGTTGTGATATTCACAACCAGAAGGCCGTTGAAAGGATTGCACGTATCAAAGGCATCAAACCCGAAAAGGCGGATTTTTCATTTATCTGCCGCGACCTGAGTCACTTGAGCGAATATGCCCGTCAGGTGCCCAACTCGGTGTTCAAACTGATGAAGCGTAACCTGCCTGGCCCGTTCACTTTTATCCTCAATGCCAGCAATAAGGTACCCAAGATGCTGGAAAGCAAAAAGAAAACGGTGGGTATCCGTATTCCCGCCAACGATATTGTGGCAGCAATTGTTGAACAACTTGGCAACCCGTTGTTGTCCACTTCGGTGCATTTCGACGATGAGATGATCGAATACGCCACCGATCCTGAACTGATTCACGAAAAGTATGCCGACATGGTCGATTTGGTGGTCGATGGCGGCTATGGTGGCACCGAATTTTCGACCATCGTGGACTGCACCAGTGACGAACCTGAGATTGTACGGCAGGGATTGGGGGTATTGGAGTATTGATATTGTTTATGCTTTGTATCTTAGTGTCTTCGTGGCCATTTTCAGCCACAAAGACACTAAGGCACGAAGACTGTTCCAAAACCGATTTCTATTTTGAACGAAACACTCCAATATACCATTAGCAACTTGCCCGATAGTCCGGGTGTATACCAGTTCCTGAATGACGAGGGAAAGATCATTTACGTAGGCAAGGCCAAGAACCTGAAAAAACGGGTTTCGTCGTATTTTAACAAAACGCACGACAACCGCAAGTTGATGCTGATGGTTAGTAAAATTGCAGATTTGCAAGCCATCGTGGTGGATACTGAGAGTGATGCTTTGCTACTCGAAAATAACCTGATTAAGAAATACCTGCCGCGTTATAATATCCTGCTCAAAGACGACAAGTCATATCCGTGGATGGTGATTCGCAATGAGCATTTCCCGCGTGTGTATCTTATGCGTAACCCAGTTCGCGATGGTTCACAATATTTCGGGCCATATACATCGGTAGTGATGGTGCGTACACTGCTTGACCTTGTGAAGCAGCTTTATCCGCTGCGCACTTGTGCTCTGAGTCTCACCAAAGAAAATATCGGCCAACGCAAATTCAAGGTTTGTCTCGAATACCATATTGGTAACTGTAAGGGACCGTGCGAAGGACTGCAAACAGAAGAGGAATACAACGAGTCGATCACGCAGATCCGTGATATTCTGAAAGGAAATATCACAACAGTGATACAACACCTGAAAACACTGATGAACGAGTATGCCGAAGCCTATCGTTTCGAGGAGGCAGAGGTGATGAAGAATAAGATCGCCATGCTCGAAAAGTTCCGCAGCAAATCGGCTATTGTCAACCCTTCGATCAATAATATAGATGTGTTTTCGTATGAGGAGGATATTCATTGCGCGTACATCAATTATTTGAGGATCATCGACGGCGCCATCATACAAGCGCACACCATTGAACTGACCAAGCGGTTGGACGAACAGCCGGCTGAACTTCTCGGATATGCTATTACCGATATGCGTGAACGGTTTATGAGCCAGTCGCGCGAAATTATTGTGCCGTTTGAACCCGACGTGTCGCTGCCGAGCATCACTTACACCATTCCTAAGATTGGTGACAAGAAGAAACTGCTGGAATTGTCACAACGCAACGCCAAGTTCTTTCAGTTGGAGAAGAAAAAACAGATCGAAAAAACCGATCCCGACCGACATGTGAACCGCATTATGGAAACATTGAAACGCGACCTGCACCTGAGCGAACTGCCTGTGCATATCGAATGCTTCGACAACTCGAACATACAGGGTACGAATCCTGTGGCTGCCTGCGTGGTGTTCAAGAATGCCCGTCCGAGCAAGAAGGATTACCGGCATTTTAATATCAAAACGGTGGAGGGACCCAACGATTTTGCATCGATGGAGGAGGTGGTGTTCCGTCGCTACCGCCGTCTGCTTGATGAGGACGAGCCATTACCGCAACTGATTGTTATCGACGGTGGCAAGGGACAATTAAGTTCTGCAATGCATAGCCTTGAACTTCTTGGCTTGAACGGAAAAATTGCTATAGTAGGCATTGCTAAAAGACTTGAAGAGATATATTTTCCCGGTGATTCGGCTCCGCTTTACTTAGATAAACGCTCGGAAAGCCTTAAACTGATACAACACATGCGCGATGAAGCGCATCGTTTCGGTATCACATTCCACCGCAACAAACGGTCGCGGGCGATGATCACTACTGAACTGCAAAATATCGAGGGTATCGGACAGAAAACCATTGAGAAGTTATTACAGGAATTCAAGTCGGTGGCACGGTTGCAACTGGCGCCTGTGGAGGAACTGGAAAAGGTAGTGGGAAAGCAGAAAGCAGCCACGGTTGCAAAATATTTCGACGAGCTGGATAAAACGCGACCAGCATAGTATTGACAACGAAAACCGACCATCAACCGGGAAACAATCATCATGCCAAATGAACAAACCGAATTCGGCATTGTTTTTGCATCTTGCATATTCAATTGTTTAAAGTTAATAAGTTTGTTTTGCCGGTTAGGAAAATATGACTAATTTCGGCCAAAATTTTAAAGCCATGAGTGAAAAAACAAGATATTCGGATGCTGAATTGGAGGAATTCAAAGAGCTTATCCTGGAAAAGTTAGATAAGGCTAAGAAAGATTATGACCTGCTGAAAGGTACTATTACCAATAGTAATGGTAACGACACGGAAGACACTTCGCCCACATTCAAGGTGTTGGAGGAAGGTGCAGCTACCTTGTCGAAAGAAGAAGCCGGACGGCTGGCACAACGCCAACTCAAGTTTATCCAACACTTGCAGGCTGCATTAGCACGTATCGAAAATAAAACGTATGGTATTTGTAGGGAAACCGGGCAACTGATCCCAAAGGAACGTCTCCGCGCCGTGCCGCATGCCACACTAAGCATCGAAGCAAAAAACGAAGGCAAATAAGTTTGATGATTTCCTAATGTCTATTTTTGACTGAAGCCAATTTCATCAATGATAGTATGACTAAGTTATCTCAATACCTGTTTTTGCAGGAAATACAAAAACGGTGCAAGAAATTGCACCGTTTTTTGTTGGTATTTTAATCGAAAGTCAAAAATAATATGATCGGTGTTTTTGATTCGGGATATGGAGGATTGACAGTTCTGAAAGAGTTCGTAAAACTATTGCCGCAATACGATTATTGCTATTTTGGTGATAACGCACGAACGCCTTACGGTACACGTTCGTTCGAAACGGTATATCGTTACACCCTCGAGTGTGTGAAATATCTGTTCGATGAAGGTTGTCAATTGGTGATTCTGGCATGTAATACTGCTTCCGCGAAAGCGCTACGTACTATCCAGCAACGCGATTTACCAATACTCGACCCACAACGCCGCGTGTTAGGTGTTATCAGGCCAAGCGCCGAAGCCGTGGGGCA
Source organism: Bacteroidales bacterium (assembly GCA_031547085.1). Classification (GTDB taxonomy): domain Bacteria; phylum Bacteroidota; class Bacteroidia; order Bacteroidales; family UBA4181; genus JAIRLS01. The sequence continues at coordinate 5,113 of JAVBSH010000049.1, read as the reverse complement.
ATATACCCGTACGGGACATGTGGGCGTGCTGGGAACTGCTGGGACAGTGCAATCCCTTTCTTATCCTATCGAAATAGCCAAACTCAACCCGCATATAAAAGTTTTCCAGGAAGCCTGCCCAATGTGGGTGCCACTGGTTGAAAACAATGAGTACCAAAAGGATGGCGCTGATTATTTCATCCGCCAGCATATCGATAACCTGTTGCAGCAAAGCCCCGACATTGATGTTATGGTACTGGCTTGTACGCATTATCCGTTGTTGATCGACAAGATACGTAAATATGTGCCGCAAGGTATTCATATATTATCGCAAGGCGGTATCGTTGCCGAAAGCCTGGCCGATTACCTGTCCCGCCATCTGGAAATGGATATCCGGCTGGAAAAAAATCGTGCACGAGTATTTCAAACTACCGATTCGCCGGAAATGTTTGATCGCTATGCCTCGGTTTTTTTTGGTGAAGAAGTGAAATCAAAGAAAGTGATATTAAACAGTTAATGATTGTTATAAGTACAAGTTCATCTATCGATAATTGAAATCAAAAATGTCAAAGGTTTATTTTACCAATTTAAGAGTTAAAAACGGACGCAGCCTGTTGGATAAGATGGAAACATTAGTCAGGAAGGCTGGTATTGAGCAAATTGATTTTGCGGGAAAGTTCACCGCCGTAAAGATACATTTCGGCGAACCGGGTAACTTGGCGTATATCCGTCCGAATTATGCCGCACGGCTGGTACAATTCCTGCAAAAGAAACAGGCCAAAGTATTTCTGACTGATTCCAATACATTGTATTCGGGCCGCCGTTCCAATGCGGTAGATCATCTGCAAAGCGCCATGGAAAACGGATTTAACCCTATTGCCGTACCGTGTCCCGTGATTATTGCCGATGGCCTCAAAGCTATTGACTATCGCGAAGTGAAAATCGATGGCGAATATTGTAAAACCGCCAAGATCGGTGCAGCTATCGCTGATGCGGATATCATTATCTCCATGACACACTTCAAGGGACACGAACAGACAGGCTTTGGCGGAGCGCTCAAGAATCTTGGCATGGGTTCGGCATCGGCTGCGGGTAAACTGGACATGCATTCGTCGTCGCAGCCGGTGATTAATGAGGAAAAGTGTACTTCGTGCGGACAATGTGTCAAATATTGTGCGTCGGATGCCGTCAAACTCAATCAAAAGAAAAAGGCTGAAATCGACTATGTGAAATGCGTCGGTTGCGGACAATGTATTGCTGTTTGCCAGTACGATGCCGCACAAGTGGTATGGAATAATTCATCGGACATTACCAATTACAAGGTTGCCGAGTATTCGCTGGCTGTGGTGAAAGATAAACCGAATTTCCATATCAGTTTCATTATGGATGTATCGCCGTTGTGCGACTGTTGGGGTTGTAACGATGCCGCCATTGTTCCCGATATTGGGATTGCCGCTTCGTTCGATCCTGTGGCGTTGGACAAGGCTTGCGCCGATATGGTAACCGCCGCTGCCGCCAACATGGACACCTGCCTTGATGTGCATGAACACGGCATGTTGCAGGGCAAGGACAAGTTCAAGCTGATTCATCCCAAAACCGATTGGAAAGTGGGGTTGGCTCATGCCGAAAAGATCGGACTGGGAACAACGGAGTATGAATTAATAACTGAATAATTGAATGACTGAATGACTGAAATCGGAATTATTCAGTTATTCAATTATTCACCATTTGTTTCTCATGTGGGAGCAAAACGTTAAAGATTTTATTGCCTACCTGAAAATCGAGAAAGCCTTGTCGGCTAATACCATCGAGGCATATATCGATGATTTGAATAAATTGCAGGCATATTTGCAGGAAACAGGATCATCGGCAACACCACAAGACATCACTCCGGCAATGCTGTCGGATTTCCTTGTTCATGTGGGCGGGCATGGCATGCAAGCTCGTTCGCAGGCGCGTATGTTGTCGGGTATCAGGGCTTTTTACAAGTACCTGCTGATGGATAATTTAATAGACGCTGACCCCACACGTTTGGTTGATTATCCGAAAGTAGGACGTAAATTGCCGGATATACTTACCGTGCAGGAGATAGATGCATTGTTGGGGGCTATTGATTTGAGCCGACCGGAAGGGCAACGTAACAAGGCGATGCTCGAAACCATGTACAGTTGCGGACTCCGGGTATCGGAACTGGTAGGGCTGCACTTGTCCGACCTGTTCCTTAAAGATGGGTTCATTAAAGTGAAAGGCAAAGGCAGCAAGGAACGGTTGGTTCCTATCAGCGACAAGGCCATTCATGAAATCAACCTGTACATGCCTGACCGCGCCAAGTTGGATATTGCCAGGGGACACGAGGATTTCCTGTTCCTTAACCAACGCGGCAAAGCGCTTTCGCGCGTGATGGTGTTTACCATTATCAAGAATCTGGCAGCAACCATTGGCTTGCAAAAAAGCATTAGTCCGCATACGTTCCGCCATTCGTTTGCCACACACCTGGTGGAAGGAGGCGCTGACCTGCGTGCCGTGCAGGAAATGCTTGGCCACGAGTCGATTCTCACTACCGAAATATATACTCATCTAGATCGTAGCTTTTTACGGCAGACAATTGTGGAGTTTCACCCGAGGGGAAAAAGATAATAGTATGGTTATCAGATATCGTACCCAATATTTGTTGATCGAACAGTTCGGCGTAGCGTTTCGCTACGTCGTAGTTAAAAGCAAGGCTCCTGCCTTACATATGGAAAGCAGGAGCTTTCCTTTTAAGCACAACGGAGTCTCCAGACTCCGCTAAACGTCCCCCGGCAATCAACAGGCACAATATTCAATAGTCATAAAAAATAAAGGAAGAAAAAATGAGCGATAATATCCGGGATACGCCAGAAGGCCAACCATTATCAACCATCGATTGCCGGTTAAATGTTTTGACGCTGGTTAATTTCAAGAATTACGACCAGGCCAATTTCCATTTCTGCCCGAAAATCAATTGCCTGGTAGGTAACAACGGAACAGGCAAAACCAATGTGCTGGATGCGATTTATTACCTTTCAATGACCAAAAGCTGCCTGAATCCGGCCGATACACAGAACATCCGCTACGATCAGGATTTTTTCGTAATCCAGGGTGAATATGACCGGAAAGGTACGCCCGAATGTATCTATTGTGGAATGAAACGCGGGCAGAAGAAGGTTTTTCGCCGCAACAAAAAGGAATATGAACGCTTATCGGAGCATATCGGGCTGTTGCCAATCGTGATGGTATCGCCTGCCGACGGACACCTGATTACCGGCGGAAGCGAGGAACGACGCAAGCTGATGAACGAGGTGATTTCGCAATACGATCATGGTTACCTACTGGACATGATGCATTACAACCGCGCCTTGGAACAACGCAACGCGCTGTTGAAAAGCTTTGCCGAGAACCGGACATTCGATGCCGAGGTGCTCGAAGTCTGGAATGAGCAACTGGCTGCCGAAGGAAACAAGATCTATGATTACCGTACGAAATACTGCCAGGAACTGATCCCTGTTTTCCAGCAATTTTACCGGGAAATATCAGGCGGCAAGGAAAAGGTGGAACTGGTATATCGTTCGCAATTGCAGGAAAAGGATTTTGCCACGTTGCTCCGCGAATCGACTGACAAAGACCGGCTGTTGCAATATACCACCAGTGGGCCTCACAAGGATGATCTTATTTTACAGATGGATGGTAACCCGATCAAAAAATCAGGTTCGCAGGGGCAACAGAAAACTTTTCTTGTGGCATTGAAATTGGCCAATTTCGATTTCATCCGGCGGTATTGCAACATCATGCCGATTTTGTTGCTCGACGATATTTTCGATAAATTCGATGCCCAGCGTGTGAGCCATATTATACGGTTGGTAGCAGGCGAACAGTTCGGGCAGATATTTATCACCGATACCGGCCGCGAACATATCGAAGGGATATTGAACCAAACGGATTGCGAACACAAGTTGTTTCAATTAGGAATGACTGAATAATTGAATTTTGGAATCTTTGAATTGTTGAATCTTTGAATTTTGGAATCCTTTAGTTTTGAACATGTTTACCAAGTTGTATGTCTTGTGCCATACGGAAGAGTGACTACTTATGGAGCAATTGCACGGTATCTTGGTTCGGCGCAATCGGCGCGGATGGTAGGCTGGGCTATGAATGCCTGCCACCAATACGCAACGCCGGTGCCGGCACACCGGGTTATCAACCGACAGGGATTGCTTACGGGGAAACAACATTTTGGCGGTGATAACATGCAGCAATTGCTCGAAGCAGAAGGTATCAAGGTTGAAAATAATAAAGTGGTCGATTTCGAGAAGCTTTTTTGGGACCCAGGTATTGAATTGGGGTAGACTTGATATAGACTTGTCAAGTCGGTTGATAGGAACTGTGAAAAGCAGGATATTTATCACACGCTTTGACATCCGGATTTTTTGGTTGTATGAATTATTGTGCCTGTTCATTGGGTTGACCGGACTGTATGTTCGGGTCTACACTATTGGCTACTCGCATGCCGGCACTTCGGGCAGGAATACCAAAGGACAGGTAGCACAAAATCTCAATACCACAGGAATTTATTCCATGGTACGACATCCGCTCTACTTGGGTAATTTCCTGATGTGGCTTAGCATTGCCCTGCTGGTAGGCGAAGTATGGTTCACCATCGTGTTCTGTCTGCTCTTCTGGCTTTTCTACGAACGCATCATGTTTACTGAAGAATGTTTCCTCGAAAGGAAATTTGGAGCGCAATTCATCGACTGGGCGGCCAGAGTTCCAGCATTTGTACCTGCTTTCCGCAAATTTATCTCACCCAACAATCCTTTCAACTGGAAACGGGTGTTACGTGCCGAAAAAAATGGTTTATTCGCACTTTTCTTGGTATTTTCCGCGTTCGACTTTGCCGGGGCGGTTATCCGTGACGATTTCCGCTACAACTGGATAATCGTGGCAGGGTGTATCGTATCGGCCTTGCTGTATTTAGTGTTATAGCAATTGAATAAATTATATACTATCTTTGCGCAGCTAATCCCGTAAATCCTCAGTTTATGCCCGCCCCCTTATCCCTTGATCTTCGCAAGCGCATCATAGCCGCCAAATTGAAAGGCGACACAGAAGCCAAGAT
>JAVBSH010000084.1:0-4588 GCA_031547085.1 Bacteroidales bacterium | reverse complement strand
TTTTGACTGTGTCGCCCCTCTGTCTTTCCTGTGCCCAACACCGCTTTGCATAAAACATGGCCGCGAAAGGTATAAAACATGGGCAGGAAACCTCATGGCATTACAGATATCATCGGGCATTGCCAAGTTCTATCATATATTTCCCTGCCAATAAACGATACTGCTGCTCAGATACTTTTTCACAGGAAATCTCTTTACCTGTATCAAGCTTTACTTTCTTAAGCTTGAATCCGTCGGGAATATAAAAATCTGCAGTGGAGTTTGCAGGGATAATGACTTTGTAAACAATATCTTTTTTCTTCTTTTCCCATTTTGATTCGATTGATCCGTATGGAGATTGGTATGTTGCCGTAAATTGTTGGAGTCCTGTAACAAAATTCGGACGCAGAACAATGTTTTTGAATCCGGGTTTTGCATTGTCGGGATAAATACCTCCCAAACCTCTGAAAAACCATCCGCCAACAGCGCCAAACATCATGTGGTTATCGGAGATATCTCGCTCCGCTTTTAGGTCCCAATTTTCAAGCAATGTTGTCGCCCCATTGACAATCCACCATCCCCATGACGGGTATTTATCCTGTGCGGCCACTTTATAGGCTGTTTCTGCATGTCCGTTTTCACTTAATGCAAAAAGAAGCGCTTTTGCCCCGTGTACTCCCACATCCAGATGGAAGCCATTGTCCTGTACTTTCTTTGCCAGGTTATTGGCAACAAACTGCCTCATATCATCAGGCACAACTCCCCACATCAAAGGCATGCTCTGCTCCGTCTGGGTTCCATTGGCATAAATGCCTGTTCCCCTGTTCAGGTATTTGCCGTTGATTGCATTTTTTATCTTTTGCGCTAACGCCGAATAATGTTGATAATCTTCCTGCTTGCCGAACAATTGTGCCGCATCAGCAAGAACTTTTGTATCCACATAATAATAGATGGAGGACATCAATTCTTTGGTGGAATGTGATTTTACTGGAACCCAATCGCCTCTTCCCCAGGAAGTCAACCCATTGGGACTGTGAGAATCGATATAGTTGATATAGCGTTTGATATTGTCGTAACAATCAGCCAATAACTTGCTGTCCCCGTAGAAAAGGTATATGTTCCATGGAATGATCGCAATGGTGCTTGTCCAGTCGACACCATTATCTGTTCCGTATCCCCAGCCTCCTGTCGGGATGATATCGGGCAACACACCGTTCGGTTGTTGTTCGTCACGATGGTCGGCAAGCCATTTTTCATATATCGTGATCCCGTCGAAATTATACAAGCCGGTTTCTACAGCAAGATGTCCGTCGCCTGTCCACCCGTTTTTCTCACGTTGCGGACAATCCGTCGGGTAACCGAACAAATTGGATAAATAGGCATTGTTCGTTGCCCACCATAATTTATCAACCAAAGGGTTTGATGTTTCGATATGACCCACCGGCGGAACGTCACTGTGCATGAAGTAACCCGTAAGGTTTTCTTTTTTCAAGTCGATTGGTTTACTACAAGTAACTTCAACATACCGGAATCCTTTGTAGTTAAATTTCGGCATGAATTCTTCTTCTCCTTTGCCACTGAGGATAAGGATGTCCGTCTGAAAAGGATCCGTAATTTTATCACCCCTGTAATATACGTCGATGTTGGACATGTCGGCTCTTCCGTTGAGATACAACCTTTCGGTATGCTTCAATTTGATAACAGTTCCTTCATCCCCGGATACTTTGAACCGGCTTACACCTGAGATATTCCTTCCCAAATCGTATAGATAAGTGGTGTCATTGATCTTAGTCATGGACTTAGGCGTGATTTCCTCAACATTACGGATCGGATACATTTGCTGTGCAACGATATTCTGCGAAGGAGCAGCCCTGTATCCCACGCCTCTCCACTGGGAATCGTCAAAACCGGGAGTGTTCCAACCCTGTTGTTCCTTACGTGCATCATAATGTTCGGCGGTGTAAATACTGTTAAAGACAACTGCCCCGGATGAAGTTTTCCAATCTCTTTCCGACATAATGGTCTCTACAGAACCATCTTCGTAGGTAATGCGCAGGTCCAGACAAAAAGCGGGCCTGTTGCGCCACGGTGCACGTTCAAAATTCCAGACAGCGATGGATTGATGGTTGTACCATCCGTTACCCAGCAATACGCCTACGGCATTTGCTCCCTGCTGCAATTGTCTGGTTACATCGTAAGTTACGTACAGGTTACGACGATCAAAACGGGTATACATCGGGTCGAGCCTGTGGTTCCCCACCTTTCCGCCATTGATATATAACTCGTATAATCCTCCTACCGCCATATATGCCCTGGCGGATTTTACCTTTTTGTTCAGGTCGAATGGTTTCCTGAAATAAGGTGCCGGCTGATAATCGACACCACGTCCATCGCCGATCCATGCGCCTTTCCAATTTTTCTGGCTCATCATGCCGGTTTCGAAAGAACTTACCGATGAGGTTACCGGACGATCATCCTGATCCCATACTTGAACCTTCCAATAGTAACAGGTAAAAGGGGTCAACTGACCTCCGGCATAAGTAACCAGCATTCCGGATGAGTTGGTCTTACCCGAATCCCATACATCACCCTTACCGTTTTTCACTTCCAGGGAATCCCTGCCAACGATGACCTGATAAGCCTTTTGGCCTGCACCATGGCGTTGATCGCTCAACATCCAGGATAAACGTGGTGAAGACGCATCTATTCCCAAAGGTCTTTCAAGATGTTCGCATCGGAGATTTACCGGTTGTTGTGCAGAAATTTGATACGTGATAGCGAATAGACTTAACGAAAGTAAGAGATATTTTATATTCATGATAAATTGATAATTGGCTGAACTTTGGATGTACTTAAATTTTACTTTAAAAGTCAAATGTAATGATTATTACTTGAGGAATTTCTTTTTGTCTACCTGTTTGATCCACATATTTGCCATTAGCCAGTGCCCGGCAGGCGTGGGATGAACGCCATCCCAAATCCAGTAAGTATCCTGTGAGGTTGGTTCGGACTTCAATATCTGATCAAACATTTCCTGGTAAGGCAGGTATAATGCATGGTAATCCTGTGCTATTTTTTTAACGATACCGTCGCACCGGCGTGTTATCTCATTACATTGGGCAAAACCGGCATCCGACGACATTTTTCCGGTAGGCGCCACGAAAGGCCCGGCAAGTACGATTTTCAGGTTGGGATTTGCCTGACGGGCATGATCCAGCAATTTGCGGTATGTTGCTTCCCAAGCATCGAAATCGAACGGTGTTTTCCTGTCACCATGCAAGTATCTGTTCACATCGTTGATGCCGATCAATACCGACAACACATCCGGTTGCATTTCCAGCACGTCCGTATCCCAACGTTTCTCCAGGTCGTCTAACGTATTCCCGCTGCTCCCCCTGTTAAAAAACATGTATTCACGCCGGGGATATTTACCCATATAGTGAGTAGCGCACAGGTACATGTACCCACTGCCGAATATGTGATTCATATCCCATTGGGGACGTTGTGCCGAGGGTTTGCCGTCGCCTTTGCCCCAATTCCCGTCGGTAATCGAATCGCCAATGAACAACACACGCAACCCCGTCGCTTGTAGCTCAGTGGCGAGGATCAGTAATGCCATCAGAAATAAACTTATTTTTTTCATTTGGGTACAGGATAAGATGAAACGATGATCGTATAGGTTGAATGTTAAATAGTGACAGTTATCAATTATCCGGATTTTCAACAATTGTTCCAAAATCTTTCCAGTTATCGGCAACCATGTATTTTGCTTTTGTTCCTGTGGGGACAATCAAGGCACATTGACTAAAATCTAAATCTCTATCTGTTAAAAGGTTTGCTATTGGAGGTGTTTCCCATGCCACTGTGAACCGTTTCAGGTTTTTACAACCGGCAAAAACCCCACAATTATTAAGATCGATCACTCCCTTTGGAATATTAATCGAAGTCAGGCTGCTACAATTTACAAATACGACATTACCGATATTGACCAAACTGTCTGGAAGAGATAAGGACGCAAGTGCACTACAGCCTGCAAAAGTGGAGTCTTCAATATTTTTGAGACCTCCCGGAAGAATGATTGAAACAAGATGATCACAAAGCACAAAAGCAAATTTTTCAATGCGGGTTACACTATTGGGTATTACAATTGAAGTAAGTTTTTCGCATGCTGCAAAAGCAGAATTTCCAATACTGGTTATACCATCTGGAATAACAATGGATGAGAACTCATAAACGCGTGATCGCCAATACGTGTTACGTAATATTCCTTATTCTGGTAAGTGACCCTTTCCGGAAGGATTATATTGCCACTGTAACTGTTACGATCCGAAGTTTTGGATGTTACTTCTACTTTGCCTGTATCGATCCTGTTGTAGTACACTCCATCTACCTCAAAGTCGTATGCCCACAGCGGCAAAATACTCAATAAACCAATGAGTAATAATGCTGGTATTTTACTGGGGTTCATTATTATAGCAATTGAATTTATTATGTACTATACCCATCTTCCGCGAACCAACCTAAAATGTCAGATACGGTAATGCTACTCAACGCACCCGCGATCTTCTCTTCCAAAGCTTTCCGAGTTCTTGCTTTAACCTTTCGCAGA
>JAVBSH010000131.1:0-31994 GCA_031547085.1 Bacteroidales bacterium | reverse complement strand
CTGTGCCCGTTGGCGAACGTAGGATTTGGAATGACTTCGATAAATTCCTTCCAACTCCTTTTGGGCATCTTCTGATAATTCAATGTATCTCATGGTGCAAAGATACTAAATAACGGCGATTATTTATAGACGACTACTTAGTCTATTTTTAAAGATTACGGAAAGTAGATTTTACTACCGGTTGTTTAGTTTGGGGATTGCTTTTGGATTAATTATGCCAATTATCTCAATGAAAGTTGAAATTGATAAGGTTCATAAAACTCATGAATTTATTGATGGCTTCAATCTTTTATACACATATTTTAGATTTCCAATATATTAATATTTTTAAATCATAAAATGTCTGATAATTAGATTAATACACAAAAAAAATAACTATTCTGGCTTCAGGGCAGGTGACGTGTTGCATTCATCTTTTATCGCCTGCACCACCTTCGGCATCGGTAAAAATGAAAAACAATGAGAAAAAGAAGATTGATTAAAAACTATGTGGAATTTCTATTGCTTTGCGTTGTAGCATTTCTCCATATGAAATGGTATTCACGAAGTATAGAAGGTTTTGCTTTTACGGTTGTTGCTTTTTTATCGGTAGGATATGCTGTAGTTTTGCTTGTAAACCTTGTACTGCAAAACATGTATCTTACAGGAAAAATGTTACTTTTTAGCAAAAATTAAGTTATTTCAAATATTTTCAGATTAGAGAAAATGTCATTTATCCTGGTTTTGTGGAGTTGAATTGAAATAGTATGATGTGTTCCCCGGTTTTGCCTGGCATAAGTGTATACCGCGGAAAGTGAGCGTGGTTAGGTGTGTCAGGATGGAATTGGACTTCAAGGCATAAGCCTTCGAATGGTTGATGCTGCCCGTGAAGATAATCGCCAGTGTAAAGCAGTATCCCTGGCATGGTAGAACAAACATTTATCATGCGCCCGGACATAGGTTCCTTAAGGGTAGCCAATCTCCGCAGCCTGCCATTATCCGGAACCGGGAAGTATGTATTAAAGCCTTTCAATAGATCATGTTTTTGCGCAGCCATTTGGCCGATGGTATGATATTGGCTAAAATCGAATGCAGTATTTGCAATCGGCAGTATCTTTCCTGTAGGAAGGAAATCGTTGTTCGTTTCGAGGTATTCAGTGGCGCTTATTTGTAATTCATGTTGAAAGACGGATTTTTTTTGTTCCGAAAGGTTAAAATAGGCATGGCAGGTGGGATTGAAAAGTGTTTCGCAATCAGATAAAGCTGTATACCGGATGGTTAGTTCATTGTTGCGGAAAGTGAAGTATATCATTACTTTCATGTTCCCGGGAAATCCGTTTTCACCATCTGGGCTATGCGTAGTAAGTACTAATTCGTCGCCACGTATTTCAGCATCGAATACTTTTTGATGAAAACCAGAATAACCACCGTGATTGCAGTTTTCGCCATCATTTTTATCCAAATGAAATGTTTTCCCATTTAATGTGAATTGCGCTTTACCAATACGGTTAGCAAAACGACCAATGGTACTTCCAAGATAACAGGTATCAGTGAAGTAGTCCTTCATGTCAGGATAATTCAAAATAACGTTTCCTAGACTACCTTTATGATCGGGTACAACTGCTGATACCAGTGTGGCGCCGTAATTCAGAATTTCAACATATGATCCCGAATAATCATTAATGCGAAACATCATGATGTCTTTACCTTGATGTTGAGCAAGAGTTTTACAGGTAATTTGAGACATAGCCCTGAACACGGGAAATTATTATAATTTCATGTTATATTTTCCCGATGCTAGCCTGACAACGAAAGTCCCGTCGGATTGGGCTTTGACTTCTACCGTTTTCTCGACATCGGTTGTTCCGGTAATCTGAGGTTGCGTTTTTGCAGGTATGGTGATTTGTACCGCATCGCTTGCATCTATTTCCCACGAATCGCCTTTTTTGCATAATGACAGATTTACAGCTTTATTTTCTGCCGTGACATTCCACTGTCCTTTTCTGATTGTTTTCCCGTTGCCGAGGAAAAGAAATTCCGGTTTTTCACCTGCTATGCCTACTACTGCATAATCGCCTTGGAATTGCATATCCTGATGGATAACAACTGCTTGTCCATCCGTGCTGTTGAAAATATAATCGGTTTTTTTACCGGACGTAACAATAATTCCCGTAAAATTTTTCCGGTTACCGAAATAATCGACGGATTTTACCGACTTGTTTTCTCCTGATGTGTATGGGTAAAAAATGGACACAAACGGTCTCTCCCATGCTTCGCCGTCCTGCCGGACAATTAACGTGGGAAGCGGCCGGTTCAACAATTCATCGGGGACGGAACCTTTCGCTAATGCGTTCGATTGGGGCGCTTCTGCGGAAAAGACGGTGCGCCCCGGGTATCCCTTCATCCACATATCCACAAACACGTTATCCCGTTTTTCCAAACGGATGTTGAACCGTGCCATGAAATCCTGGTTGTATGGAACCGCTTTTTTGTTTTTAAAATAATCATATCCTTTCATGTCGCCCAGGGATGATGACAATTCATTGGTCGGCGACAGGTTTAGTTTTTGCCCTGTTGCATTCATCACATCAATATCCTGACCGATGCTATGGTAAAAGTATTCGTGTTTACGGTCTTTTCCATCATTACGCGCCGAACGAAATATGTCGACTACATAACCCGACGTTTCGCCGGTACGAATCATGCTTGTCAGGCGTTCCTGTTTCGCATTGGTTCTCGGTTCGGTAAAAGCGACTTTCGCAAAGGTGATGTTTCCTGTAAGCGGGTCTTTGTCGCCATGTGCCGGATAACAGGAAATCAGTTCATATGGATAATTACTACGCATCATGGGATAGTCAGATATGCCATCGACACAAACCGTGTTGTGTGCGGGAAAACGGGCATAATATTCCTGATTGTCGCGTGTGGTATAACTAATCCCGAACGAACTTTCGGGTGCGAGTACCAATCCCTTGGCATACATTTCCAGGGAAACACCATTAGCATGAGCATGGTTACCGTATGATCCTACCAATGTAAACGCCATACCGTTCTCCCTGTCTTTTCCGTTACGTTGTATCAGCCAACTTGTATTGGGAACATAAAACGTATTACTCTCAAGATGATCGTAAGTGATGTCCTGAGCAGGAATATCCATCAGTTGATCCACGTAGAAAAACAAGGAAAACATAGATTTGTTGCCACGGTTATAGAACTTATCATCTATCAGTTTCTGCAATACCTGTGTCGCTTCCTTTTCCTGATCGCTCTCGTCGTACTTCCGGTACAGGGAAATCAGCATTTCGAACGACTGTGCACTTAAAGGAACGTATTTGGCATCGCCGAAGGCTGTGACCCTGCCGTTGGGGAACAAGTACTCGGCTGTGACCGGCACGGCTTTTTTCATGATCGCGAAAGTATCCAACATCCGGTTATTTTCTGCATTATCGATCAGGCAGATGATATCCAACATATCTTTACACACGCCCATGGAGTACGTTGCCGATTCCGGCCACATGCCTGTTTCCTGGTCAAAAATATCGGCAACAGCTTCTTTCAGGGCAAACTGACGAATGGTTGTATGGTTGATGATTTCGTTAATGTAATATTGCCGTCCCTTTCCGTCTTTGTAATGTGAATCGCTTTCCAAGGCAAGCGCAAGGTAGGTGATAAAGCGTGCCTGGAAGATATTCCAGTTATTGTCGGGAACTCCATACATAATTTCCTGATCGGCAAAGCGTTTCAATACGCTTGCGATCATATCAAAATCCTCGCCTTCCTTCTTCAGGTAAGCATGAAGGAAATCGTAACATACGGCCAAATCGGGGATAAGGCTGTCGAGAATCACTTCGAAGGTAGCCAATCCCATCAGGTGACTGTTGTGATATTGTTCCAATGCAAAAGGCTCACGGCGGTGATGCATACCACGTATATAAGTCATAAAGATATCAGAAGCAAAAACCGCATATTTTTCTTCGCCCGTGTACCAAAACAGGAAGGCAGCATTTGCAGCGAGCGACATGATACGGTCGTTCATTGGGCCGATCATGCGTCCTGTTTTCGAAGGATGTACCCATTCCCAGGGTTTTCCTTCTTTTTTCATGTTCTGTACATACATTCCCTTTTCATCCATGTAAGGTTGCGTGTCATCCAACGAAGGCATGGCATAATCGGTTGCCGGATCGCGATGTCCCTGGAATTTTACGGTGGGAACCGGAGCATGCCCCGTACCGTGCGAAAATTCATTTCCTATTACATACACCCTTTCGTAATGCGTATCCCAATACATCTGCATACGCGAAATAATCCATTCGGGATCTGCCTGGTGGCGATCTACATATTTTTCCACACCATCTTTGATGGCTTCGTATGAAGATTTTGCCCATTCGGCTTTACTTAATTTCTCTGTAAAGGCTGCTTTCTTGTCATCGGTGATGTAAATCCGAGGATGTTCTAATTCCCTTTTACAACCAAGTAATAAGAGCATCAACCCGAAAATGAAGATGATTTTTTTCATGAAAAAGAATTATTTTTTTTGATTCTGAGTATAAATACCCAACAATAATTAGTTTAGATTATTTTTTACGAATATTGCGTTCGGCGGAGTCTCCAGACTCCGTCGTGCTAAAAGGAAAGCTCCTGCTTTCCATCTTCGCAAGGCAGGAGCCTTGCTCTTAGCTGCGACGTAGCGAGACGCTACGCCGAACAATTCTGTCAACAAGGTTTTGGACATTGCATATGGCTTTCTTTAAAGTATAAAGTTTTTTTGATGTGTACTTATAATAAAATAATTTGTATTATCGATGAGATAACGCTGTTCAAAAAGTCTGTTTTCAGCTCGTCATTGGCTTCGTTGCGCCTCCTCGCAATGACGTTCATTTTCAACTTTTTGAATAACCTCTGTCTTTCAATAAATAACTATAATTTCTTTAATCTCATCAATGCTTCAATATAATAATAATCGGCATAAACAATCGAAGCATCAACCTCTGATTCATTGGGCTTATGACCGGTAGAATGCAACAGGAATGCATTGTTGGTCTCCCTGCTCTGGTAAGCCTCCGATGATAAAGATGTTAAAATTTTTACGGCTGCATCCTTATAGGAAGCGGCTTTTGCGGATTCCACATACTTTTGCAATTCCAACAGCGCCGATGCAATAATAGCCGCAGCCGAAGCATCTTTCGGTTCGTTGGGGATATTCGGGGCGTTGAAATCCCAGTAAGGTACATGGTCTTCGGGAAGGTTTTTCAGGAAAATATCGACTGCCTTGATAGCCGTTCCGAGGAACTCTTTATTTTCAGTTTCCCTGTATGCCATGGTAAAACCGTAGATAGCCCAGGCCTGCCCCCGCGCCCACATGGTTCCGTCGGCATATCCCTGGTGAGTCACTCCTTGCAGTTTTTTCCCTGTGATGTTATCGTATACAACGACATGATAAGTGCTGAAATTTTCACGGAAATGGTTCTGCATGGTCACTTCTGCATGGCGGTAAGCGATGTCATATAATTCCTTACTTCCTCCATTTTTCGCCGCCCAGAAAAGTAATTCGAGGTTCATCATGTTATCGATAATGGTGTTATGGGGCCACTGTTTCATGTGTGGCCACGAACAGATAGTTCCCACAACAGGATTATATAATGTAGCCAGCGAGTCAGCTACACGAAGCATAATTTCTTTGTATTCGGGATTTTGCGTTATACGGTAACCGTTGCCTAAACTGCAATAAATCTGGAATCCGAGATCGTGATTCCTCGCTTTACGGTCGGCTATCGGATAAAGCGCTATGGAAAAACGTTCCGCCTGTTGCTTGATTTTTTCGTCGTGGCCGTATTCATAGGTATACCAAAGTATACCCGGCCAAAAACCGCTTTTCCAATCGTAAATGGAAGAACAATTCCAGTTTTTCGATTGATCGTCTTTCAGGATATTGTTCGGGATTTTATTGTCATCCGTCAGTTGTGGTATGGCTTTTTCCACTTGGGCCACACAATAATTTAAATTCTTATCGGAGTCAAACGTCTTTGTTGAACAGGAAAAGGCAGCTGCAATAAATACTAATATGAAAATTCTATTTATCATTCTTTGATATATTTGTATGAAGGTTAACTAATCACAAGCTGTATAGCTCTGTCTAATATTTAAGGAAACATAAACTTATCATAAAATGCAAGATGGCTGCATTCATGTCATCTTTGATAAAAAGGTTATAATATGCAAGAAGTCCGTTAAAAATATAAAACAAGCCGGATACCATCTCAATAATTTTGTTTTCAGGCATATAAGCTCTAATAACCGTAAGAGATAAAGCTGCTGACAACACAAAATTCGATAAAAGTATGAGTATGATCGTTTGGGGGGTGTTGTCTTTTTGTTTACATATTTCTAAAACTGGTTTTATCGGGAAAAAATACAAAGACAAAGAGAGAGTGACGATTGCATACAGGGTTACATTGACAATGTCTTTATTGAAAAGAAAATAAATAATCGCACAAATGAAGACCCAAATGATAACTTTTTTCTTGCTCATGTTTTTCAAGTGATTAAGGAGACTGTTCAAAAAGTTAGTTTTCAGCTCGTCATTGCGAGCGATAGCGAAGCAATCCATCTTATTATTAATAGATTGCTTCGTCGTTCCTCCTCGCAATGATGTTCATTTTCGACTTTTTGAACAGCCTCTTGCCGCATTATTTTTCTTCAATGATCATGGCACAACCTCCACGCGGCAATAAGTCTAATTTTAATTTGCTCTTGTGGGTTATCTTTTTAGTTTCGATGGCAACATGTGTCCGTGTTTTTACTTTTTCACCGCCGTCGGTAAATAACCTCAATTCATATTTCTTATTCGGATCAAGGAAATCGAAAGAAAATTCGAATTTCCGCGGATCGTTGTTGGTGATACTTCCTACAAACCATTTATTCCCCTTGCGGCGTGCAATGCTTACATATTCGCCGATACTTCCTTCGAGCGCACGGGTATCATCCCACACGGTGTACAATTCATCGAAAAACGCCAGTTCGGGCTCATCCTGGCAATCATCGGGTGCGTCGTACCAATAGAGGAATTGCAACGGGCTGTAATTGATGAGCGACAAAGCCATCTGATGGCAAGCCGTGTTCAGCAACGAACGGGCATTCAATGGCAGAGTTGTCTTCAGTTCCTTGCGATGGTAATAACAAACGGTAGCATCGGCTGCTCCGCAAAGGAATCGGGTAAAAGGCAGCGTGGTGTTGTTCACTCCGTCGGGAAATTCTTCGTTGCCGCGAACGCCTTCCTGCGTGAGCAGGTTGGGATAAGTGCGGCTGAAACCGGTGGGACGGTATTCGTCGTGTATATCGACCATGATATTGTATCGGGCGCATTTTTCGACCGCTTCGTGCATCCATGTAGTCCATCTGAACGAGCCTACTTGCACGAACCCGAATTTGATACCGGCAATACCCCAAGATTGGTACAACGGCAATATCTCGTCCAAATAGTTTACCAGCGCACGTTGATTAACATAAAGCCATACACCGACATTCTTGGAACGGGCGTAACGAGCTATTTCGACCATATCCAATGAATTAATCGGTTTCCGCGGGTCGGACTCCATCAAAGATTCTTTGCCATACCATCCGGCATCGAAATGAATAAAGTCGAGTTTACGCTTGACAGCAAAGTCGACCATTTTTTTAGCGGCATCGGTGTTCAGTTGGGTTACCCGCATTACCTTTCCGGGTTTGATCCATCCGGTGTTATCAATTTCACATTCCTTGTTGAGGTTGAGATAAATGTCGTTGTTTTCCAAGAGGTCTCCGGGGCGGTTGGCCACCATTACCATGCGCCAAGGCGATGCAAAGGGAGCGATTTCTTCCACAGCCTCGTACATGCTGCAACGGATGATATTCTCTTCGCCTTTTTCTACAAAAAACTTAGTCCGGCTGTAATTTACCATTTCGGCTTCGCCCAAAGCGGCATAAAACCCGTTGGCTAATTGAAGGGTGAGTGGTCGTTCGGCTTCGCCCGGCCATTCCTTTACGGGCATTTTTGTATGTACTGCCTGGGCATAAGGGGCAAACCAACAATAGGTGTTTTGCGGAACACAAAAGGTTGTTTTTTCCGCTGTTATTCTCAGGTAATTGTTCCCTGCATATTTATAGCGAAAAGCAATGCCTTCATTATAAGCGCGTACGATAATATGAAGCCTGTCAGCGCCGCGCGTACTCGATTTAATGATGTATGTCTTTTGGTTGTAGCGATCTTTTACTTCGGCACGTTCGCCATAAACAGGTTTCCATACCGTGTTAACCGTTGTTTCTTCAACTTTCTCGATTTCCATATTTTTTTCCCAGTTGCTGATGCCCAATTGTGAGGGTAAAATAACCGGTTGGCCACGATATGTTATTTCATACGCCAATTCGCCCTGCAACTGTTGGTCGCGGATTTCGAAACTCAAATTTCCATCAGGAGATGATAGTTTCTTGTCTTGTGCCGTCATATAGGACGCACAAGCTGTTTGGAAAAGGAAAAGGAAAATTAATGCTTTTTTCATTTTTATTGATTTATGATTTTTATTATTTTTTACATTGATGAAATGATTGCAGGTACATCAGTTGGCCGATAATTTCAGAAACATACAACCATGTCCGGGTATATCGAAAGATTTGTTTTCTTTGATATCACCCATATCCGATTGTCTCCACAAGTCACGTAATTTACCGTTATCCCCAAAACCAAGTTTCATCCAAGGTATATCTACCTTGCTGTCAATCGGTCTCCTGTTGAAAATGGCGATGGCTGTATTTCCGTCAGCCAGTTCTTTTTTCCATATTTCAATTAATTCTTCGTTGAAGATGCAATATCCCTGATTCCCCGCTTTATCCTGGTTGATGTCAATCACTTCGGCATTGCACAAAACATTTTTAGTAAAAGCGTCGAGTCTTGTGATATCACCGCTGAAAATCAACGGGGCCGACAGGATACTCCACAAAGTCATACAGGTATAATGTTCGTCGGCCGAAAAAGGTGAACGTTTTGTTTTCCCGTTATCCCAATCGAAGATATATCCGAAAAGCAGGTAGTCGGGATCATTCCAACCACCCGGCCCGGAATATTTTTTCAACTTTTCCTGAAAAAAGCCAATATTGAACATGCCGGAAATCAAATTTCTGCCCCCGCCATTAATGTCGCCGGTGGTTCGCCACGAATGTCCGCCCGCCTCTCTTCCCCATTTCCACACATCACCCATTCCATACTGGCACATATTGAGTACAATGTCGCGGTCGGCTTCACGACATAATTTACCGATCAATAGGTACGGTTTTTTCATGTCCTCGATGGTTGGCGAATTTACTTCACGTGAATAGGAACACCAGTCGTATTTGAGAAAATCGAAACCCCAGTCGGAAAATGTCCTGACATCCTGCGCTTCGTGACCCAATGAGCCGGCATATCCCCCACAGGTCATATAACCCGGCGAGGAATACAACCCTGCTTTGAGGCCAAGGCTGTGGATAAAATCAGTCATTTTTTTCATATCGGGAAATTTCTTGTTGGTCCGGATCGTACCGTCCGGATTCCTCACAGGCCCGCCAATGACAGGATCGTCGCTGTCTACTTTGATTTCCCATCCGTCGTCGATATTTACATAGGAATAGCCAAAATTCACTAAGCCTTGATCCACCATCGCCTGCGCGCTCTTTTCCATGTCTTCTTGAGTTACCCGGGTACCGTATATATACCAGCTGTTCCATCCCATGTGCGGGGTTAATGCCAAGCCTCCGTCAATGACAATCTCAATATGATCCTTGCATGTTCCTTTTGCATTTTTAGCTGTTACCTGTACCGTGTATTTTCCTGCCCGGGAGCATTTTCCGGTGATGATGCCCCGTTCCCGGTCAAGCACAAGCCCGGCCGGCAATCCTTCGACATCGAATGTCATCGGGCGTTCGCCTGTGGCGGCAATGGTGAACAGGAACGGTTTCCCCGACGATGCGCCTACAACTTTCGCACCATTAATGCGCGGAACGGCTGACGGCTCCGGGGTGAGGATGTAATAATTCTCCGAGCTATCGTTACTGACGATCTCCGGGGAGGTACTTACAAGAAATTTTGCATCGGCCCAGTTCGCATGGTCGTAATTAATGCCATCCGGGGTAGCTTCCACCACCAAAAATAATTCGGTTACTCCTTTCAAGTCGATGTCCACCGGTTTGGGAGCATCGCCTTTTTTCATTACCCCGCTGTTGAAGGCGACACCCTTATTGGTGAAGATATAAAAGATCACTGTTGCAATAGAGTCTGATGATGTATTGTCATCGATACCGACATAGGCGGTAAAACGGCCTTTTTCGCCGCTTAGTTTTATTTGTGCTTCACTATAAGCATGAGTGCCTACACCTTTTTCAAAAACCTTGCCTCCAATGGACAACGGTGTCCCGGTAATTGATTTGTTTACCTGCGCTTTTCCCCAGCCGCTGGCGAATTTACTGATGTCCAGACTACCCAGTTCTACTTCTAACTTGGGTGTTGAACATCCGTAAAACAGGATGATTGTGATGAGGATCAGAATATTTTTCATTATTCAGGTTGTTTATTTAATTGATTTTACGGTTAATATCTTATTGTTTTTACCGGATTATATAATTACTGTATTTTCTCCAATAATTTCGGTATTGCGGAAATTGTGTAGGATAGCCATGTGTCTGTGTATATGGCATAATCATACTGCGGACTCTCACGATTAAAGATAAAACGTATATGTTTATTAATCATCCATACGATGGTTTCTAATTGAAGAATCGTAGTTTTGGGATTTTTACTATCAGTTATTAAAGTGATCGCAAATTCTTTTGCCTTGAAATCCATACCAACATAGCAATGTAATTCTATTTTTTCGTTTCCCATCGCCTGCATTTTTTCTTTACCTCCATATACTTCACACAGCAGTTCCAACAATTTGCGTTCCGAGTCCGGTGTCTTGGCTTTGCCGGTATCATCACCGCGAATTTTAGAACTTATGTTTGCCAGTACGTTTCTGGTGTTGATAAACGTATAATAATGGCGGCCTTGAGAACTTTCATATCTACATTTGTAAGTGTGGATTTTGGCCGGATACGCTTTGCCATCTTGATACGGTATATCTTCCAGCAATTCCGGAATTTCGGAAATCGTATATGGCCCCCAGATATATACTCCATCTTCAGTGTCAAACGAGCAACCGTTAACTAAATTTTCAATGGCTTCCACTTGAAGGATCTCAGTTTTGGGATTGCCTGTTTTAGATGTGATGACAATCTTCACTTCTCCTACTTCGCAAATAGTTCTATAATTAGGAACGGCACTGTAGGATACAATATAGAGATCAAGAGCGATTGTTTCTGACTTCATTGTTCGCATTTTTTCTCTACCTCCATATACTTCGCACAGTATTTCAAATAACCTTCGTTCCGGAGCTACATTTGGTATTTTGGTTTCCCAACCAGCCATGTTGTACATCACATTTTTGGTATTGGTAAATTCAAAATAATTGATGCCGTTATTGTGAATACGATTACATTTGTAAATATTTTTTTGACCTTTGTATTCCTTGCCGTTCTGGTATGACTGGCCTGCAACAACAGTGGCCAGCAAGATTGAGATAAAAAATGTGACAAAAGTTTTCATATTTTTACGGATCATATAATTATTGCATCCTTTCCAATAATTCCGGAATTTCGAAAATTATATCGGCTACGGAACATCCTATGGACAAAGGGAATCAGAATATTTTTTATTATTCAATCGGTTGTTTATTCAATTACTTTTACGGTGTATATTTTGCTTTTATATGCACCGGTCAAAGGTAATCCTATTCCTACTTCCATCAGGAATTGCCCTGTATATATACCTTTAATTCCTTCGACTTGATACTTTTCACCGGGTAATAACCCCCGTAACCTGATCAAAGGCGTCCGTTGTGTTTCCTCTATCGTATTGATGGGATATTCCGCCATATTGTAGGCAAAAATTACTGCCTCTTTTTTGTTTTTATTCACGTATTGGAGTACACTCCGGTTTTCCTCGTAAGGAGAAACAATGCGGTACAAATCTCCTTTCTGTACGGTTTCGCGGATGGCTTTATACTGTGCTATTTTTTCCGTTGCGATTTTCTTTTGCGCGTCGTCCCATTTGGTGATATCATACCCCACACCCAACACACCAGCCATACTTACATCAAATTTGTATTCCAGTGACGGGTTTTGCCGGTGCCTGTCCTCGTGTGTTATCCACGAAATCATCGTATTGGCGGGGAAAAGCGTCAGATAGGAATCCTGTATGAAAATACGTTCCACAGGGTCGGTATAGTCGCTGGCCCAATTGAAATCGAAACGCGACATGATGGCTAAGTCGATACGTCCGCCGCCGCTGGAACAGTTCTCAAACCATACGTCGGGAAATTCTTTCCGCAAGGTTTCGACCAAACGATACAGATTTTCCACATATTTGATCCGCACAGCCCGTTGTTCATCCGCAGGCGCCGACATAAACCCCGGGTCGGTCAGCGATTTGTTCATATCCCACTTAATAAACTTGATGTTGTTTTCTTTCAGCAGGTCATGAAAATATTTGTAAAGATATTGATATACGTCTTCCCTTGCCAAATTAAGCATTAACTGGTTTCGTCCTTGGTGCCGTTCGCGATTGGGAAAATGAAATACCCAGTCGGGATGAGCACGGTACAAGTCGCTGTTGGGATTCACCATTTCAGGTTCGATCCAGATACCAAAATCAAGCCCCATTGCATTGATTTTTTCTATCATGGGTTTTAAGCCATTGGGAAATTTATTTTTGTCGACCGTCCAGTCGCCTAACCCGGCTTTATCGTTTACCCTGCCTTTGAACCAACCGTCGTCTATCACAAACATTTCCACGCCAAGTTCTTTGGCTACTTTTGCTAAAGCCAGTTGGTGTTCTTCGTTGACATTAAAAGTGGTGGCATACCAACTATTGTACAACACAGGACGTAACTTGTCGCGGTGCGATGCCGGCAATAACTTCTCGCGAACATACGACGCCAGGCTTAAAGTTACTCCTTCGGAGCCGCATTCGGTGTACCCGAACATGATGTGCGGGGAGGTGAATGATTGTCCCGGTTTCAGGTTTACCTCCTGATCCCAGAAATTCATACCACCTGTAGCCTGAACACTTCCGTTGAAAAATTTTTCGAAATCGATACGCCAGTTCCCGCTGTAACATAACGTTCCGAACCATACTTTTCCCATGGATTTGTCATGTTCGCCTTCGGGGCGTATTATGAAGGTTGACGCACCGTATGATTTGAAATCCTTTACCTGTAATGTTTTCGTTCCTTGGGTAAGTTTGGTGGTTTGCGGTGTAAATTCGTGTCCCCATACTCCCGAATAATGCGTCAGTTCATAAGCGTCTTTGGGTAGGAAAATCGACCCTGACTGTAAGTTCTCGATTTTGACGGGCCCTTTTTTACCTGTATTGATTACTTCGACCCATTTCTCAATCAGGTCATATTCGGGTATTACCCGGATATACGACCGTACTTCCAGTGGGTAATGCTTATCGGTTTGAACGATTTTCAGAACGGGATATCCGTCTGCCGTGGTCGTTTCGGATGTTTTGTATTCAAGTTCAATATCCCGGACGCCGTCGGGAAAAATGACCTCGAGCAAGGGTGTTGCCGACGCATAGCCTCCGCGTACGGTAATTTCAGCTCCCAGCACACCACTTGCTGCCTCCAGCATCAACTTATTCCCATAATAAACAGTTTGTACGTTCCCGGCCGAATTTACAGCTAACCGGTAAACGGACGAACGGGTAACAATGTCCCAACTTTTACCGTCGTTATTGGTGTTAATGATGTTATTTTGGGCGGCAACAAGTAAAGTGGCCATCAATCCTCCAAAAAGACATAAAAATTTGTTTTTCATGGAAATAAAATATATTAAAATGAATAAAATGTTAAATTAGTCTAATGGCTTTTATTTGGGTTATTATAAAAACAAGGACAAGCGAATAATTCCGGCTAAGACTTTCATGTTTGAAATATTTTACTCACCGTAAGTGGCTTATATTTAAAATGATAAAGATGTGGAAATCATAAGGATGCCTGAAAAGGATTTTATTATTAAATGATTATCGGGTATTATGCCTATTGATTATACGGCGGCGTTCGGCGGAGTCTCCAGACTCCGTCGTGCTAAAAAGAAAGCTCCTGCTTTCCGTATACGCAAGGCAGGAGCCTTGCTTTTAGCTTCGACATAGCGAGACGCTATGCCGAACAATTCAGTCCACAAACATTGGGCAAAAACCCGATAATCATAATATTATTATCTTTTCAGACATCCTTTGATGAACAAAATTCTATATATCCAACACTAATTAATAGCCATATATACCAAACTCGGCGAGCTGAATATAATTATTCGCCGCAGCCGGGTCTTTGTGCTTGGTATCGATATATATTTTGACATAACGCGCTTCCAAGGGTACGGGTAATTTGTAGCGTTGCTCCGCATTTGTCAGGGAGTTGAACGCAAATTCGTCTTGAAGCACCCAAGGATAGCCATCTACCGGATCATTTTGATCAACAGTTACATCGGGACAAGTGTAAAAGTAAAAACCAGTGGCCGATTTGAAATTCTGACCTGAACCTTCCTGGCGTTTTTGCATCATCAGTTCGGTGATAACCACCGTACGGCGTAAATCCACAATGAACCAATGCGGATAGGTCGAAACAAAATCGCCGCTATATGCACCATGCCAGAATGTAGTGATATTTCCATCAAACAGATTTAAAAGAGGATACGCAGTCTGGTGGGAACTGTACCCGATAGACGGTTTGTTGGTGGTTGTCGTGTAGCCCGGTATGTTCGCCGCAGTGATCTTAAATCTCGCTACGGCCGGTACTACTTCTACCGCTACTTGGTGTTCCTTACCGTTGGCGGCGGTGGCTGTAATGATAGCATTCCCTATTTCATTGCCTACGATCCATCCGTTGTCGTATACCGTTGCTACTTCAGGGTTGGAAGAAGTCCACCGGATGTCGGTTACGGAAGCATTTTGCGGAACAGAGGCGGCAACGATCTGCATCTTGTCCAACCTTTTCACTTCAACCTGTTGTTTGTCCAATGTAAAATCTTCGAGCGGAACCCAGTTCCGTACCCACACATTTACGTTGGTTTGGTCGTTGCCGGAAGCGACAGTGATCACGGCAAACCCTTCCTTCAACGCTGTTACAAACCCTGTCTGCGTGACCGTAGCAATGGACGGGTCAAGACTTGTCCATGTATACTGCCTGCCTTCCGGAGCGCTTTTCAATTGTATTTGATTGAGATCGCCTGAGCCTTCGCCTATGTACAGTTCCACCGAGGCTTTGTCCACGTATGGCTTTTCGGTGGTATTAAAGTTGTCGAATCCGACGCATCCGTAGATTGCATTCACCAATGCAACCAAGAGAAAAATCTTCCAATAATTCAATGTTTTTGCCATTTTTTTCATATCCGGTTTATTTTACGGTGATAACATTTTCAATTTTCAACTCTTCCTTCATCCTGTACTTGGTGATGCCGTCGTCAGAATCGACATAATCGTAACACAGCAGGAAGGTTTTAAAGGTTTTGCCGTACCCGTCGTCAACAAGTTTGACGACATTCGGATAATCGGGATCCCCGTCTACCTGAGTCACCTTCAATCCGAAATAGGTATTACTCCACGGACGGATGGTCACGTTGCCGCTGCCGTCTATCGAAAGCCGCATCGCCCATTTTTCGATAATGCCCGCCGTGGACGTCGTGACGATCTTGTTGCCGGCGAATAACCGCACCTCATTACCCGATGCTGGAAGCATCTGTTTGGTCATCATAGTGTTGACGGGAGCGGTTGCTCCGTTTTCCAACAGGATACCCCGGTGGGAATAAACGGGAACAGTTTTTGTGGAAGCCCAAAAGTTTTTCAGATACACGCGATAGAGCACCGTACTTTTGTCGGGATTCAACTCGTATGCCGAACATTTGTCCACACGAAGAGGAATGAGGTAAACAGAGTCGGGCGACAGACCGCCGGCGCGTATCCGGATCTTCATTCGTCCGTTTCGTTCGCCTTGCTGCATAGCGATGACGGGATTGTCGATCTTGTACCTGTTGGTCGAAAGATACCGGGCGTATTTGTAAGATTCCGTTGCGAAATTGACATTATTGTATTGTTGCAACAAATCGGCATCCTCTACTATGTTGAGCGTAATGGATTGGGTTGTAGACAGGGAGCCGCCGCACGATGCAGCAATATAACCTTCCGTATAACCTTCTTCATCTGCTGTGGCGGGGTCGTGTTCCTCGGCGAAGATGTTAAAATCGCCCTCACTCAGCAGGGCAATCACAGGCTTGTACTGTTCCCGCTCGAAGACTTCATCGCGATCGCAGGCGTTCAACGCAACCGCAAAAACCACGATCATGCATATTTTAAGATATTTCATAATTAATTATATATTAATTTTCAATTCTCATTTTTCAATTATTTACCATCCGGGATTTTGATCGAAAGACGGCAGACGTTTCATCTCTATTTTCGGTATGGGCACGAAAATCATTTTTCGGTCGACAATTCGCCGTGCTATACGTGAACTTCCCGGCACTACGCGCTGGTAATACGCATCCTTGACGGCGCCGGTATTCATACCGATAATGGTTTCACCTTCCGATGTTTCGTAGTCGCCCCAGCGACGCACGTCGAAATAGCGACGGTTTTCGTAAAGGAATTCCACCATACGTTCCCGTTTGATCTTTTCCATTACCAAGCTGGCATCGGCCACCTCGGCATCGGTCAGGCCCGGCAATCCGGCGCGGTAACGCACTAAATTGAACGCCTGTTTGATTTCGTTGACATCCCGGCTGAAGGTTTGCTGCACGTCGTCCACGTCGATGGTAAAGGTTTCACCGCCCAATTGATTCAATGCTTCGGCGTACGACAGCAGGATTTCAGCATAACGGATCATGGGATACGCCTTGCCGAGGCGTCGTGCTGCGTCGCCTGCCCAAGCATCGTTAGGATTGACATATTTCCGGATCACATAGCCCGTGATGGGATATTGAGTGGCGTTTGTGACCAAATCCTTACCGTTGGGCGAATCGGAATAATAGGTAATGGTGAGGTTCTTTTGCGTTACGTCGGTGGTTGATCCCATTTCCCAGAAACATTCGCTGAATCCGACGGAAGCGTAAAAACGGGCTTCGCGATTGACGTACATGTTGTTTACCCCGGAATTCAACCGGTAACCGTTGTAAAGTTCCTTTTGCGTAGTGGTGAATCCCGATTCGCTGTACGGAAATTCTGCACTTGAATTACCAGTGGCGCGTCCGTCGGCCATCTCGTAAGCATCCACAACT
This sequence comes from Bacteroidales bacterium, assembly GCA_031547085.1. Taxonomy (GTDB): domain Bacteria; phylum Bacteroidota; class Bacteroidia; order Bacteroidales; family UBA4181; genus JAIRLS01. The sequence goes on along the minus strand of JAVBSH010000131.1, from coordinate 14,639 downwards.
TTTTGGGTTACACACAGCCCGTTATATCCGCCATTGGCATTGGGGAATGAGTGACGTGTGTAGGCCAAGGTAGCCGCAGAATTACGCGCCCACACAAATTCCTTGTTTACTGTCGCCACGCTTTCGCTGTTGAACATGTCGGCGTAGGAATGAAAAGGATCAATACCATCAGCTCCTTCAGGATAAACATTGTTGTAATTGGGATCGGAGGTGTTTTCTGACAGTGCGGGAGTTTTGTTGTCCTTAGGTATCGTATGCAGTTCATACGCCTTAACGCCCGCTTCATCCTTCAGATCAATAACTCGTTTAGCAGCAGCCGCGGCAACCGCCCAACGTTTCGGGTCGTATGTCTGTTGGATATAATGTTTGCCATCGACTTTGCGTTTCCAATTGCTGAAATAAAGGCGGGCAGAATTCCCACCGTTGAACAGGTCGCTGGCATGTTGCAACCGCAACCGCGCCGTCAATCCGAGCGCAGCGCCTTTGGTAGGTTGTCCGAACTCGGATAAAGTCAGTACGTGCACCGGCAGGTTCTTAGCGGCTGCCTCCAATTCCGTACAGATGTATTCCACGCAGTCGTCGTACAGGTCGCGTGGACGATCGTAATAAGCAATGTCTTCGTTATTTTTCACCACTTCGTCGCCCAACAGTACCACTGGTCCGTGGTTCATCACGAGGAGGTAATAAGCATACGCCCGAATGAAACGGGTATTCGCTTCAATACGCGCCCGCTCGGAGATCGTCCAGTCCTTGGCTTCATCCATGCGGTTGAAGATGGTATTGCATTGGCGGATAACCTGGTACCATGTGTGCCAGTTGTCGAGCGAACCGAGGTTACTTTCGTTACGATCGCCCAATACAAAGCCCATGCCTTGAAATTCGCCCGTACCGTATTCGCAGAAAGCTTCGTCGGTCGCCATGGGTCCCGGTGTGTAGGGATTTCCGAACAGTGCGCCTTCGTCGGGAAAGTAAGTGGCTGCGCCCCACATATAAGCCTCAATATAACGTTTTTGAGTGAAAATGGTATCGATGGCCAGATCGTTGTCGATATAATCGTCGATACTCAGATAGTCGCAGGACGATAAACAACCCGCAATGACAAGCGCGATACATGCTACCTTTACACAAAGAGCCTTACGGATATTTTTTATATTTATGTTCATATGATTCATCATCTTTTATAATTACATGTGGATATATAATTGGAAGGAATACGTGGTAGGGATAGGGTATACATTACCTACCTTGTTTGCCTGTTCGGGATCGTATACTTTCACCTTATCCCATACGTACAGGTTGTTGCCGACCAATTGCAGGTCTATGGACACAATGCCGATCCGCTTCAGAAAATCGTTTTTCAAATTGTAATTGATGGTAATTTCCTGCAAGCGCAGATAACGGGCGTTTCCTTTCCAAAAATCGGAAAGTTGCGTATTGTTGGTGTTGCTTCCATATTGCAGCCTTGGCAATTGCGCATTAGGGTTTTCGGCAAGGTTGGTATCTATCCCGTGCGCTTCGGCATACCAGCGGGGTATCCAGCGTGTGGAAGGATCGCTGAACTGCGTGAGTATATTACCCAATTGGCCGTTATAAAACGGAACGTACCCCATATTGTTGCGGAAATAATCCACTTTGCCGGTTCCCCTGAATAAAACGCCTACCGACAAATTTTTATAGGTGGCCTGTCCCCCGAAACCATACGTCAGTTGGGGCAGCATTTTTGTGCCCGCATAGGGATAGGAAATAGGCACCTTATCCTCATCGTTGATCACACCGTCGCCGTTGATGTCCTTGTATTTCAAATCGCCCGGCATCACCGTTCCCCAGTTCTGTTTTGCACTGTAGGCTACATCATCGGCATCCTTGAAAAAACCGACACACTGGTAGCCTTGTACTATTTCGTTGGGAAGTCCCGTATAGTCCCTGTAAGGATACTCCTCGTATAACTTTTCGTAATTGAGCACCTTGTTCCGGGCATACGTGTAGTTCCCCCGGAGAGTAACACTGATGTCTTTGTTCACATCGAATGTGTAGGATGCGTTTCCGTCCGATCCCCAGCTCACCATGCTGCCTACGTTACCGTACGGATTGTTGGTCAAACCTGCAAAACCGGGCACTTGTACCCGCTCCTGAAAAATACCGTTGCGTTTGTCGTGGAAGACATCCACCGTAAGAGCAACCGCATCCTTGAACAGGCGGGCATCGACGCCTATATCCGATTTCAATGCCCTTTCCCATACTAAGTTGTCGGCGCCTACACGTGTTACTTTGATCGTTTGCAGCGACCCGCCGCCCCATATATTATCATTGCCTTGTGATACCCTATTCAGGTAGGGAAAACGGCGTCCACCGATACGGTCGTTACCTACCGTTCCGTACGATCCCCTAAGTTTGAAAAGACTTAGCCATGGCAGATTATCTTTTACCCATTCGTAGCTGGACGGTACCCAACCCAAAGCAATGGCGGGAAAGAAACCGTATTGGCGACCAGGCATAAAGTTTTCGGTACCGGTGTAACCGAAGTTGAAATCAACCATATATGTGTCGCGGAATCCGTATGCCACCCGTCCCGTCAATCGCAGGTATCTTCTGGGTATTTGTGCATAGTTCATGGGCAACCCCTGCATTTCATCTTCCAAAAACTGCATAGTCGACATCTGATCGCTGAGGTGCAGGTAAGCCAATCCACCGACGCGGTGGTCGCCACCGAATACACGGTCGTAGTTCACTGTTGTTTCAAATTGAAATCGCCTGAATTGGTTATAATCTTTACTGGCGATTAAACCATAGTATTCCTGGGCTGTGGCAGCCACTGTTTCACGGGTGATCAGTTCGCCCTGATTGCTGCGTCCGATTGCCTGATACAAGGCAGGGAGATGATAGCGTTGTTCGATGTATCCGCCGTTACGGTCGTAAGCGCCCAAGAATTTCATTTTCAACCCTTCGGTAATAAATTTCAAATCCTGTTCGAGTGCCATGGAAAACTTCGATTTATAATCGGTCAGCTTGGTTTTTCCGCTGTAGTTGATCACCACATAGGGAGATAAGCCAATATTGGCAACGTTCGACGAGGGTAACTCTCCGTTGGAATATCGCAAAGGGAATATCAACGGAGTGAGTGCAGCCTGCGATTGCCAGATATAATCGGTAGATAACGCGGTACCAGGTCTGTTATTGATGGACATAAAGGCGTCCGAATTGAATTTCAATACGGTGGTCTTGGTCAGGTTAATATCCAGGTTAAGACGGAATGAATAGGTATTATATCCGGCATTGGTGGAATAAGGGTTGGATTTATCCACCCGGTAGGCTGCCGATTCGTTAGAACCGCCGAGACTTACAAAATAACGGGCGACATCGCCACCTCCCTGTCCGCTGACATAGTACGTTTGCTTGAACGACAAGCGGCGTACGATTTCATCCTGCCAACTGATATCGGGATAGAAGTCGGGATCCAATCCATCTTTGATTACTTCCATTTGAGTATTATTGTAAAGGGGCGTTTCGCCGCGCACTTCGCGGGCTTCATTTGCCAGAAGCGCATAGTCGTAGGCACGGAGATAATCAGGCAAACGGCGTAATTGCGACAAAGTATAGTTCACACGTCCCGTAATGGCCAATTTTCCCGATTGTCCACGCTTGGTGGTGATGAGCACCACGCCGTTGGCGCCGCGCACACCGTATACCGCCGTCGCCGAGGCATCCTTCAACACTGAGAAACTCTCGATATCGGCGGGGTCGATGGAGTTGATATCACCTTCCAGTCCGTCAATTAGCACCAGGGCGCTACTGTTGGCACCGAAGGTACCGATACCGCGCACCCAGAACTCGGCAAGGTTCTTACCAGGTTCACCGCTGGCCTGCATGGTGAAGATACCTGCTACCCGGCCTCCCAGCATATTGGTTACCGATGGGGCGGGCACCTGTAAGTCTTTGGCGTCAACGGAAGTAACGGCGGCAAGCGTCGATATTCTTCGTTGAACACCAACACCCGTTACCACTACTTCTTCTATCTGCTGGGTACTTTCGGAAAGCGTAATCTTCAGGTTTTTCGTTTCCTCGGTAACTAACCATTCGTAAGATTCATAGCCCACAAAGGAGAAAAGCAGCCATTCGCCGCGTTGCGCCTTGATAGAAAACTTTCCGTTTATGTCGGTAGTAGTACCGCCTATTTTTCCCTTAATGATGACGTTAACACCGGGCATGGTTTCGCCTGTTATCGCATCGGATACCGTGCCTTCCACACTAATGCCAGTTTCCCTCTGCTGTGCCGGCAATGCAAAACATACAGCCGCCAACAGCAGGAGAGTAAACATGTAATGATACATTTTTTTTATTTTATTCATTGTATAATTGTTATCAAGTTATGAAGATTATTCGATAGCGATTCTTCGGACCCTGTTGTTGTGGTAATCGGCAACATAGATAACCCCGTCCGGGTCGGTAACAATACCGTGCAGCGTATTAAATGTTGCGTCCTCTCTTGCGCCGTCCTTGAAAGGAGAACTGACTCCCGGTATTCCGATGATGGTGGAAACCATCATGGTAACGGTATTGACCATACGTATACAGTGATTCCGGCAGTCGCCCACATACAGATTTCCGTCGGCATCGAAATTGATCATGCGAATCCCCAAAAACAAGGCTTGAGTTATCGGGCCGTCTCTGTGACCTCCCGCAGAAGACACCGGAGTCGACACTCTCTTTAAAGATGCCATCATATTGTTCTCAACCTGTGTGTCATCGGTAACATCCAATGTATAAATACCGTTTGCGGCCTCGGCTCCCGTCGGAGTGGTGAGTTCGCTGTAACCTAACCACAATTCCTTCGGCTTTTTGGGATGAAACGCCATACCGTAAGTCAGCCCCACTGGAGTCATCCCTACTATTTTTGCTTCCCATGTTTCGGGATTGACCCGTACGACTTGCCCGCCGACATAACGGGTATAATACATCCCGTCGGCTTCACAATACAAGCATTGGAAATGTGATGCGTAATTAAGGTTACCGCTCCCGCCTCCCGAAGGAAGCTGACAGCCGTTAAGATCCCAGGTTTTGATATACTTCGATTTCAACGCCCATCCGTCCCTCGGGTCGAGGAACGAAAAGCGATCGCGATTTTCCGCCCCTTCCGCTCCTTGTTGCAGTACGTTGGTCTTGGGATTGGCGCTGGGTGCGCAACGGTGATTGAACCCCTGATCTTTTGTGGCGACCACCGACAAGGTGTTTGTGATGGTATTGATGCGCAACAAGACATCCGTGTTGTCGGTCACAAAAACGTTGTACTCATTGTCGGCGGCAATATACACCGGCTTCAACTCGCAATTATCTAATCCTTTATCGAACACATGAGCTTCCCGGCCATTACCGGCAATGGTCGTTACTGAAGCCTCGATCTTGTAACGGAATTTTTGTTGATTATACTCCAATTTCCGGTCGCCGATTTGTACCGACAAGACACAGGTATCACCCGGCATACGGGGCGTTAACGCCAAAATGCGCGTTCCGGTAGAACCAATCACTTTCGCTTCGGAAGAATTGAAGAACACCTTGATGGCCGAAGGATCGCTGCCGAAATTACTACCGTCCAACAGTACCATCTCCCTGATACGTCCCGAATCGGGATGGAATGAAGTAAGGACTATTGGCTGGTTAGGGTCGTAAGCTGCTTTATCATTCTTGTCATTATTACATGAAACAAGAAAAAACACTGCAAGGCACGTAACTACCAAACACCGCAATGCGGTATTGAAGACGAACAACTTGTCAGACCGGCAGGCAGTATTGTTTACTTGCCGGGTAAAATAATGATCAAATCTTTTCATACATTAGATAGTATTACTAAAACAATTATATTTATTTGTAAATCACTAAAATTAAACTTATTAAAACTGGAACAATTTTGCAATCATATCCTATTGAAGGAAGGTTACATGTATGTTCCCAAACATATCATACGGTTCTATATCATAGGCATTATTGTTAATGTTTTAAAATTAGTACAAAGTCATCTTTTGACATTGTTGTTAATATATTCTTGCAATCCAACCTCCTCCGGGAGCCATGTCTATTTTCATCGTACTTCCCTTTTTCACTTCGCTGATCTCCTTTTTATAATCATTGGCAGTCATATCGGCATTGATACCGTCTTTAATGATTTCCATTTTATATATTTTCCCTTCGCTTAAAAAATCGAAATTGATTTCCATAGTTCGAGGATCCCAATCGGTGATAGCAGCTACGTACCATGTGCTTCCTTTGCGCCGGGCCAGTGCCACATAATCGCCAACTTTTCCGTTCAGGGGCACAATTTCATCCCATTCCACAGGAATCTTTGTCAGGAATTCGGTACACTCGCGCTCGCGGTAATAAAGCGGCTGTGCATCAGACAACATCTGTATGGGACTTTCGGTAATCACTGCCAATGCCAGCGCATGGGCGCGGGTTCCCTGTCCCATAGGTTTGTTCGGGTTGGTACGGAAATCCTTTTTGGTCGCATTATTCATGGTTCCAGGGATGTAATCCATCGGTCCGGCTACATTGCGGATAAACGGGAGCGTGCAATGGTGGTCGGGGCTGTCCCAATCTTTTCCGCCGTTGTATTCGAATTCGATGAGTGCTTCCCTGGTTAATACATTGGGATATGCCCGTCTTAGTCCATCGGGGCGGTAAGCTCCGTGAAAATCCACCGCCATCTTGTATTTGGCGCATTCTTCGGCTGCCCGCCAATAGAAATTGACTACCTCTTGATCCGACCGGTTCATGAAATCGATCTTGATGCCTTTTATTCCCCATTTCTGGAATTGCTTTAAAGCGGCATCCATCTGATCATCAAACGAAGCGTATGTCACCCATAGCATTACATCAACGTTTTTAGAATCGGCATAACGTACTACCTCTGCTATGTCCAATCCCGGAATAGCTTGGGTAAGGTCATCTTTGAAAGTCCAGCCGTCATCGAACAGGAAATAGCGAATTCCGAATTCAGCTGCAAAATCAATCATATATTTTGCTGTTTCGTTGTTGATACCAGCTTTGAAATCCACTCCGTATAGTCCGCGACGTGCCCACCAATCAAAGGTCACCCAGCCCGGTTTGATCCACGATGTGTCTTCGATTTTACACTCCTCGCCCAAGAGGTAAACTAATTGGTTGGTCAGTAGTCCCGTTTCCTTTTCGGCAACGGCGAACACTTTCCAGGGGAATTCCCGTGATGCCTCCGTTTGTGCAATATAATCCTTGTTTCCCGTGGTACGTTTCCTGTTATACGAGTTACCTTTGTCGTTATAACCGCTAGGAACTCCCCAATAGTGGGGAACCAAACCATGGTCCGACTTTTTAATCCACATGCAGGGATAATCTCGTGTGTCGGCTTCAAGAAACAGGATGCATTCACCCGAGCTGTTTTGTATCAGTACCGGCAAATTTCCCATATCTCCGACATTCAAATCATTGATATTTGATGTAATGTATGGCTTTTCGTAATCGCTGTTGGGATTATTATTGTCTTTTTGAAAAGTAAGCATTGCGTCTTTGCCGAAAATAAAATCGGCGCGATCATCAATGATTTTAATTTCGCCGGGCAAATTGAGGATAAAACGATAGGCTATACCATCGTTATAAACACGGAATTGGATTTTGGTCTTATCATTGAATTCAATCACCGCTTCATTAAATTGTTCCGGAATTTCAGACCGCTTTTCCTTGATAACAGGCTTGATCATCCGGTTTATCGAAGCTTTTTGGACTTTACGGATTTTCGGGTTGGCCGATGGAACAAGTCCCTTGTCGGTTTCAAGTTCAATTCCGTCTATCTCCATTAGAGTTTTGTCACCGGAACGAAGTTTTATAGAAACCTTCTTATCAGTCGACACTTGTAATTCCATTTTTCCATTAGGAGAACTGATTTTAACGGGTGCGGCCGTAATAGATAAAGATATCGCCGTTAAACAAAAGAAATACAATAATATATTCTTGATATTCATGATTTACTGGTGTGTAATTGTGAGAAAAATTTTGAAATTCCCTTAATTATTATGGATATACCATATATACATCTGTTGCTTTTGTACGAATTAATATCGAACAAAATACAAGCATGACAATCATGTAGCTTATTTACAACGATTTGTTGTCGATCAAAATGCCTTTATTTATGATCTGATAATTTTTTTGTAGAAAAGATAGGGCATTTATCATTGACCCACATAGGGTAGTCAAGCTTTTAAGGGGTTTACTTCTAATTTTCATTGGTTTATTAAATTTGTGTATGTGTATGAATGGCTATAATTTATACCGATTCTCTTATAGGTATCGAAGATTGTTTGTGGGTCATCAACTGGCTGGCCATATGAGCTCCTTGATGGTTAATATCCATCATTTTTACATGATCTATATATTCGAAGGCTTTATCCATATTTCCCAGTCCAAGATATCCCAATGCCATTACATAATTGCAATGTATCCGGTTACGGCGGTTCAGGTCATCGTCCCAGATAGCCAGGTCGGGGAGCGACACAGCAAAATAGTCGATGCGACAATTGCTGTTGATATGTTTTTCACCGTGGGTTACAAGGTTGTCAAAACAATTACGCGCTTTTTCCCCGTCGCCCAATGCCTGCCACGCCTGTCCCTGATAAAAGATCTTATCGGGTTGTGCGTCGTTGTAGAAGAAAGCTTGTACCGGTTCAGATGAGCCACAAGTGGCTTTTGTAAAAAAGAGGCAGGCATTTTCTTCATCACCCAGGCCACGGTAGGCCACACCCTTGTGATAATTTACATCATTTTCCTCCATGGTAGGCAGTTTACCTTCGCCGAGATTGTGCGGATATTTGTCACTTTCGTGCAATAGGAAGAGTGCATCGGTATAGCGTTTTTCAGCAATGGCTTGTTTGGCCAATTCCAGGCGGCACAGTATATATTGCCCTGTAACTTTTCCTTCGCCGCCTTCCCATGGATGGAATTTGCGTGAATCTATCAGTTGGCGGGCTGTTTCGTATTTGCCCAACTGGTTGTAAAGCGTGATACGTTCAATACAAAGGTCGTCGCGTTGTTCTACCAGCGACAGGTGTTGTTCAAGGAATGCCAGCCGTTCGGAATGCGATCGCCCCATCTTTTTGTACAACTGGTCGAGTTCCATCAGTATGCGGGCATCGGTGGTGTCGAACGCAAAAGCCTTTTCGAGTATTTTGCAGGCTTTATCTTTCTCGCTGCGTTTGTTATAATAGGCCAATGCCAGGTTACGCAACACAGTGGGAAAAGTGTCGTCCAGAGCAGCCGATTGTTCCCAGCATTCAATAGCTTCCGGATATTGGCGGGCTGCATACCAGAAGTTACCGAGATAATACGGTGCTTTGGCGTCAACAGGGTTTATGCGCATGACATCCTGTAAGATATTAACTTCTTCGATACGGTTGGGGAAGCAACGGATAGGCGACATTTGAGCGGCTTTGGTATAATATTCCCTGGCTTCCGCCGGATGGCCGCTTAATGAAGCAAAATACCCCAGCGCGTAATATACCATCGGATAGGTATTGTTCCCCTCAGAAACGCATTGCGAGAGCAATAATGAAGCTTCTTCGTACATGCCTGCTGCTGCGAAATCGAGTGCATATTCGATATAGGCATGCACACGGTTACCCGTCAGGTTTTTCAATTCTATCAATGCCTTATCATCATTGGTAAGCAGATATTTTTCGAAACGGCAACCTGTATTGAACCTGTCAATATGCAACGATTCATCGATCCATTTCAAAGCTTCTTCCTTCTGCCCCAGCATTCTCAATGCAGAGACCTTTAATTGCCGCGCCTTGTGATTATGCCAGTTATGGATCAGGCTGTGTTCAGTCTTTTCCAACACAGATGGCCAGTTAGATCTACTTGCTTCAATTTGTGCCAATGCCAGGTATGCCGCATCCTTCCATGCTGCGTTCCATGCCGATTTGAAAAAAGCGTCGTAAGCTTCGTCCCTCCGGTTTTGCATGTTCAGGCACCAGCCCAAGTTATAATATGGTTCGCCATCGTACGGATTAGGGTTACGTTCGGTAAGCGTTGCGATGGCTTTGCGGAAATGAGGCTCGGCTTTGGCAAATTGTCCGCGACGCATATAGAACAGACCGGCTGCATTATTGCAACGCACATCGCCCGGTTCGCGGTTTAACGCTTCCAAGTAATAATCCATCGGACTGTAAGTCGCATGCCGGTATTGTTCGAGGTGTAGTCCTGTCAGGTACAGTTGCTCGATTGACGTGATATCCTTCGGGTCTTTGGCTGCACGGGCGGGATTGGGTGTGGTTTTCGTTCCGGGCTTTTCGGTCTGGTACGTCACCAGCACGTACCCGTTATTGTCGCGCACTTCCAGCAACAGGTCTTCGGGCAATACATTTTCGGTTTTTGCCTTTGCCCGGTATGGCTTAGATGGAGATATGGCAATCGTTTCGTCTATATAAATTTTTCCGGCGGTATTTTTCAATAAGATGTGTAACCCTTGAAACTCGCTGGTCGTGTAAAGAATTATTTGCGTTTCGCCATTTTGAGTATTTACATTCACTACGGCATCCTTGCTGGCATTCTTTACATATCCTACTTCTGCATAAGGCATAAAATACTGTACCCACGACTTTTCTTCATAGGGTTGCAGCCATGTGAAATCAGGCTGATTATCGGTGAAAACGCCGGTCATCAGTTCAATATAGGGACCATCCTCATCGGTAAGGTTACGATCCCACGCTTGGCCGAAATCGCCATTACCCCATGTCCATTGTTTCTTACCGGGCGATATATGATGATCGGCTACGTGTAGCAACCCGGCATGGGTATCTTCCTCATAGCCTCCGACAAAATCATACTTTGACTGCACAGCCATATACGATGTCGGTACAGGGATATTTTTGTATTTCGAAATATCTACACCCGCCGAATAATCCTGTTTGTAGTATACACCCGTAGCGATGGGGAAGTCTGACACATCGCGCTTGCCATGATCGAATACTGCATGTACATCAGGCGGGAACACCGAGTGGTAATGGTCGTTGACCACCACGGCCGGATTGGCCCACCATAAAAAAGTCTGCGGAAAAGGAGTACGGTTGTATACCTGTACTTTTATTTCGAGATAAGCCTTACCGGGATGCAGCGTAAAGCCTTGCATGCCTTTTGTCCGAAACATGCGCTCCACTTCGTTGCACCATACGGTTTTGCTGCCATCGGCATTTTCCTCGATGGAACAATCGGTCGGGTAGAAGGTGCTTGGACGGTGATGTTGCGGCCAGTTGAATTCGATACCGCCTGAAATCCACGGACCGGTGAGACCAACCAGCGCCGGTTTGATCACTTGGTTGTAATATACGAAATGACGTTGTTTTACCTTATCGTAGGCCATCTGTACACGGCCACCCAGTTCGGGTAGTATCATGATTTTCAGATACTCATTTTCGAGGAAAAAGGCATGGTAAGGTTTATCGTGTTTCTCGTCGCAGATTTTTTCGACTACCGGGTACGGATAGACCACACCACTACTACCTTGATAAACACGTTTTTCAAGGAATATCGGATTTTTCTCCTCTTCGCCAACTTCATAAGTCGGCAACATTACTTCTTCTTCCCACGCCCGCACCTCACCTTTCCGGTTAACAGTGGGACGAATCAGGTATTCGGTTATTTTTTCCATTCTAATATTATAGGCCTCTCTCCCCGCCCTCTCCAAAGAAGAGGGAGCCCTTGCGCTGTCCACGATGCAGGTGCGGAGCGCATCTCCCCCTCTCTTTAGGAGAGGGGGGCGGGGGGTGAGGCTTTTGTTAACTCTTTTTCTATTTCTTCCAATGATTTTCCTTTTGTTTCAGGTAGCATGGCCTTGATAAAGATGAACCCAAGCACGCAGATCACCCCATATAGCCAAAAGGTACCATACGAACCCAGACCTTTATTTAGCAGCGGGAAAGTATAGGTAAGTACAAAGCAGGCTGTCCATAAAGAGAACGTAGCAACCGCCATGGCCATCCCGCGGATACGGGTAGGGAAAATTTCGGAAATCACCACCCAAACGATAGGCGCCAGCGTCATGGCATAGCAGGCAATAGCCAATACTACAAGGCATAGTACTGCAATACCTGTCACCTGGAAGTAGTAGCACGTACCTAGTATGGCATAAATACAAGCCAGCCCGGCAGCACCAAACAACAACAAGGCGCGTCGTCCCAGACGATCTACTGCATACATTCCCACGAAAGTGAAAATTACATTAGTAACACCTGTTACCACGATATTAAACAAAATGTCGGACACTCCGTAACCGGCAGCAGTGAATATTTCCTGTGCATAGTTAAAAATGACGTTGATGCCACACCATTGCTGGAAGGCAGCTATCACAACGCCTATCAACAATATTTTTGGTATACGGCCTTTGAATAACATGCGAAAATTCGTTTTTTGTATCGTTTTTTGTACCGTCGATTTTATTTCGCCTAGTTCATTTCGTGCGTAATCGTGACCACCGATGCGTGCAAGAATCGTTTCGGCCCGTTCGTAACGCAGCCGTGTGGCCAACCAGCGCGGACTTTCGGGAATGAAAAAGACCATGATGAAAAACAAGGATGCAGGTACAGCGCAGGCCCAGAACATCCAACGCCAGCCCATCTGTCCGTTCCACGATGCGAGGATATCCTCACCGGCAGTTACAGGGTCGGCAATTAGCCAGTTGGCAATTTGTGCTGCCAGAATACCCAGCACAATGGTCAATTGGTTGATAGAAACGAATCGTCCGCGCACGCCGGCGGGCGAAACTTCTGCAATGTACATTGGTGAGAGGTTCGACGCGATACCGATACCGATACCACCCAATATCCTGTAAACGATAAACCACGAAATGTTATTGACAGATCCCGTTCCGATGGATGCAATGATGAAAACGGCGGCAGCAATGGTCAGCAGCGGCTTGCGTCCATAGCGGTCGGACAAGCTACCCGATACCATCACCCCCAACAAGCAGCCGAGGATGGCGCTTCCCATTACCCAACCCTGCATGGCTGGCGAGTTCGCGATACCGAAAAAGACTTCGTAAAAAGGTTTGGCGCCACCAATTACTACCCAATCGTAGCCAAACAATAATCCTCCCATTGCCGAAATTAGGGAGATTAATAATAAGTAAGCACCTTTGTTTTTTTCTTTCATGACGTGATTTTTAACAATACAAAAATAGAGATACAATCATGCTAAAAAATGCAGTAATTTTCGAAAAAGATGTAAAAAAATATTATTTTTGTATTTTAATCCAAATGCAATAATTTGATTTTTAGATGAAATGTAAAATTTTATTGCAAAAATGTAAAAAACAATGGAAAAAATAGCGGAAGGCTTCAAAGGGGAAAAAGCTATTGTCACACCTTATAATATAAGGCATCTTCAGGCGACTAACCCGATAACAAAGCAACTGTTTGTTACGCATATAGGGTATTACCCACATGCTAAATACCATTATCGCGAGCGTCCCGAAGGCTGCAACGAGAATATCTTTATTTATTGTGAAGAGGGCAAAGGTTGGGTGAAGCACAAAGACACGGTATATCCGTTAATCCGTAACCAGGCATTTATTATTCCGGCACGCGATGCACACGCTTATGGCGCCGACAATGCCAACCCATGGAGTATATACTGGGTTCACTTCTGTGGCGAAAACGTATCGATGTTCTCAAGTATCATCGGACAGACCATTCATGTGGAAGAATCAGATAAAAGCCGTTACAATGACCGATTCCAACTTTTCGAAGAAATGTACCAGAACCTCGAAATGGGCTATAGTCCCGAGAATCTGGAATACGTGAGTTTTTGCCTGATGCATTTCCTGGCATCGCTCAAGTACATCAATCAGTTCCGCGAGATAAAAAAGGCGAAGGAAACCGATGTGATCCAGAAAAGTATCCTTTTTATGAAGGATAATCTTGAAAACAAGATCACCCTCGACGATATTGCACGTCATGCAGGTTACTCGGTATCGCACTTCGGCGCTTTCTTTGCCCAGAAAACCTCGTATGCTCCAATGGAGTATTATAACCAATTGAAAATACAACGCGCCTGTTCCTATTTGCAATTTTCGGATATGAAGATCAAAGAAATCGCTTTCCGGTTGGGATATTACGATCCGTTCCACTTTTCGAAGGCATTCAGGCAAGAAATGGAGATTACGCCGAAAGAATATAGAAAACGGTATGCGAAAACACAATAAAATCAATCTGCCAATCATTCTGACATTTATATATCCAAACGCTCCTTTTTCTTGCAATCGATACTGATTACCGACAATCGGATACACATCAGGGAAATCAAAGACAAAATAAATTCAAATTACTCATTCCGCCGGGAATATATGCCCGTTGCCAATACCTTGCCCGGCTTGCAATAACGGTATCCCAATTCCTTTGACTTGCGTCATTGATGTTGCAAACATTTTTATGTAAACGAATTGATTATTATTACCAACATCTTTCTGCTCTTGGTCCAGTATATATAAATCGAGTAGGAGAAACGGGATTAATTCCCGTTTCGACCTCTCACACCACCCGGCATACCGTTCGGTACCAAGGCGGTTCCTTACTTACGATACAATTTTACGGTAGCAATCCATTAGAAAAGGGTAGTTTGCCCGT
>JAVBSH010000064.1:0-78607 GCA_031547085.1 Bacteroidales bacterium | reverse complement strand
TTTGATCAATATGTCAAGGAACTTCTCCGGGGTCAAGGATGAGGCCCGCTGTACAAATTTACTACTGCGGGCTAACGACTGAATGTGATCCGGGCTTAACACCGAATGGACGGCTTCAACTATTGGGGAGAGATACCCCCCCAATATATACCTACAATAAACTAAACTCAACGCAAATTCATAAAACGTTGCATATTAAATAATTACACTCTTAGCTTGATGGCTATGCCCCATGTGGGGAGGGAGAAGGTGCTGCTCACGGTTTGTTTTTGTTTGCTCATATTTAATATTTTTTTGTTACACTGAGGAACGCTGAGAACCACTGAGGTTTTAACATTATATTTGATATTTCACCACTACCTTTGTACAGCGCCTTCACCTCCCCATTTACTTGCTTCGCTGCATGAGATTGCTGCGCTAAGTTGGGGGGAGCCGGGAGGGGGCTGACCTATTCATATTTCAATGCCTCGGCTGGATGAACCTTTGCCGCCTCACTGATTTTACTTACTACTGACAAAAATACAATGATACACGTTATTGCAAGTACCACAGCAAACAGCCACCAACTGAGCGTTGTGTGATAGGTATACGTTTCAAACCATCGCTGCATCAGATAATAACCTACCGTAAGTGCAAATACATTTCCAATAATCACTAATACAAAGTATTCGCGGAAAAACAGCCGCAACATATCGGTGAATTCCGCACCGTTTACCTTGCGGATGGCTATTTCCTTACGGCGTTGTTCAATGGTAAGCGTGATGAGCGAATATATACCGAACGAAACTACCAGGATACAGGTCAGTGAAAGAATACCGAAGATCAACGAAAGTGTACGTTCAGGCCGGTTGAACTCCTCCATGATGTCGGTTAGCACGCGAAAACGTTTTTCTTCAGGGATATCGTCAGTTTCCATGGTTTCTAATATCTTTTGTGCATGTTCCAATGCTTTTGTGCGGTTTTCGGGCTTGGTTTTGATGTAGGCATATTCATAGGCTGTAATTGCTTCTTTCCCGGGCAGGTGAAACATAAGTCCCACAACGGGGTATTGCATGGTTGAATAGTTATAATTGTGTATGATTCCACTGATTTTACCTTCGCCCAAACCAGCCATTTTAATAGGATGTCCTACCAAGTTGATATTACCCAAAGAATGTGTTTGCGCCTCATTCATTACTACTTCGGTTTCTCCGGACATCCAATCTCCTTCTTTCATCGTGATTCCGAAAAAATCCTTAAAGTTCGGTTCCACCATCAATGCCCGGATCTCATTGTATCGTTCCTCATTGAGTGTGATATTTGTAATATACGAAAGGTAATGATCTCCTCGTTCGGTTAACACGGGTGTGGTGGTTAAAGTAACCTCCTCGATATACGGGCTGCGCAACAATTCCTTTTTCATGGTTTGATGCTCTGCGATGCCATACACCCCGGCATCAATTTGTATGATGTTTTCGACATGAATCCCCTTGTCTTTATTTTTCGTGAAATAGAATTGCTTGTATAACGAAAGGGCAATGAAAAGGAAAAAACTCCCGATAAACACCTGGCAAATGATCAAGCCGCGTCGTGGCGAAAATGGCGTTTGTCCACCGGTTTTTCTTAATATCCCGGCAATAACTAACGAGCCCGCCATTAGGAATAACACAATTATCAACCCTGTCCATTTGAGGGATGTATACATAACCGCATTAAAATTTACCTTGCTGATATATTTTTCTAACATTCCGTAACCCTGCCACTGGGTATACGATTGATAATAGGGAAATATGAGCCTGACAAAGGCTACAGACAATATGAGTGCAAAAACGAGCGGAATTAGCAAATCAATGAAACTTCTCAGGAACAGGTAGGAGGTGGAGGCTCCTAAACTCCTGAATGTATTGTTGCGACGCTGTCGCCGTTGTTGTAGCCCGGCAAAGAGAACCAAGTGGTTCATCAGGGAACTGATAAGTCCTAAAAAGCCTGCTAATGCCAATAACTGGATGTTCCGGAAACGGCTTTTCAGTTCGGGATGGCAGTTTAAGTGTATTTCCGAGAGCGTTCGCAAGTTGAACGACCATTCTTTTGTATCCTCGCCCGGAAACCTTGCTTTGGCAATGCTTTGGTGGCTTTCAATTTTTTTCCTGACGTCGTTTACACGGGCATGCCGGTTAAGCTGTACGTAAAAGGTGGAGCGTCCTACATTATTGGAAACAGAACGGGCTAACGTTAAAAATTCGAAACGGAAGTCGCTATTGGATGGGTAATCCTTGATAACCCCTGCAACCTTTTGGGTTCCATCAGGAAATACTTCACCCGTGCAGGCTGTTTTTCCAAAATATTTCATCGCAGCACGTTCCGTCAGCACGATACTACCACCATCAAAAGGATCATGTTCGTAACCACCATCGATAAACTCGGCATAAAACATAGTAAAGAACGAAGGCTCTACGCTCAACCCCATGATTCTTTCGGTTTTTCCACCGTGGGTATATTTCAGCCAAGCCCAACCGGTACTACAATGTTGTTCTATTTCGGGGATATTTTGTAGTATCCAGGCGGCATCATCTCCGGGTAATTGGTCGAGTTCTGTGGCTGAACCGTCGGATGCTTTCGTAATGCCGGTAGTGGTAATCCCAAATGTGTGCCGGGCATTTGGGTGGAAATCGTCAAAATTGTTTTCCCAATACCACCAATAGCCCCCCAATGCAAAAGCGGAAAAACCAACGGCCAAGCCCAGGATACAAACGATATTTTGCCATTTGTACTTAGTCAATCCGCGGAAAGCCATTTTGAGATAGTGGAGAAAGACTCCCCAAGCCCCACCCCTATCGTTACTCACATTCGTTCGTGAGACCGCCTGCGCTAAGTTCCCCAAGGGGAGGGAGCCAGCGCGGTTCACGGTTTGTTTTTGTTTGCTCATATTTTACATTTTTTTGTTACACTGAGGAACGCTGAGAACCACTGAGGTTTTAACATTATATTTGAAATTTCAACACTACCTTTGAGAAGCGCCTTCACCTCCCCCACTTGGGGGGAGGCCGGGAGGGGGCTTTGAGATGCCGGGGGGTGGGGCCTCACTTCAGCACAATCTCTTCCGCATCCCCAAAGTTATCATATCCCGACACAATCACACGTTCGCCGGGTTTTAGCCCGTCCATGACTTCGTATTGCTGCGGGTTTTGCCGCCCGATGGAGATATTCGCTTTCCGAGCTTTATCGCCGGCTTCGTTGAGGCGGAAGATCCATTGCCCGCCTGTTTGTTGGAAGAAACTGCCTTTGGGGATAATCAGCGCGTCTTCCGGTTGCCCTAACTCGATCTGTATCCGGTAGTTCTTGCCGATGCGGGTATTTTCGGGTGTCTCATCAAGCAGTACCAGATCCACGGCAAACTGACGGTCTTTTACTTCGGGATTGATCTTGCTGATACGTAGCGGAAATTTTCGATTTTGGTAGACAATGGTAGCCGGTAGTCCGATGGTGATTCTGTCAATGTAATACTCGCTAATTTTTGTGTTGATCTTGAACTGGTCTACCACTTTCAACTCGCCGATGCTGCTGCCGGCTGATACCCGTTCGCCTGCTATGACGCTCACAAAACTCAGTTGCCCTGAGATAGGCGCCCGTACGATTAGGTTATCCAATCGTTGGCGGCTACGTTCAAAACGTTTCTCCTCACGATGAAAATCATTTTGCATCAGGCTTTTTTGTATCGCATTCATCAGCGAGTCGTGTCGCAGTTCCTCCATCAGCATGGCAGTATTGTCGCGGCTGAACTCATACTCATCCTTCGAGAGTTCCAACTGCGCTTTGCTGCTGGCGCCCATCTCATACTCTGCTTTGCTCAATTCGTATTGCTGTCCGATACGTCGTAGTTTGTATGCTGTTTCAACGGTTTGTCGCTTGAGCTCCGATGTTTTTCGTTTCATTTGTATCTCGCGTTCGCTGAATGTAATACGTTGTTTCTCCAGTTCATCGCGTTCGTCCTCTATGGTACGGACTAATTCGGGATTTTGCAGGATCAGGATCGTATCGCCCAGGGCCAGCATGTCGCCATCTTCGGCTACAATACGCGCTACGGTGCCGGTTTCCAATGCATTCAGCTTCACGGTGAGGATCGGTTGCACAATACCTTCCACATCAAGATATTCGAGAAATTTACTTTGCTGCACTTCGGCAATAGTCAGCTTATCGGCATCATAGCGCAGTTGCCGCGGCCCGGCCGATGCAATGATCACATAAACAAGGAAAGCAAGAAATACAACACCTCCTGCAATGTAATATTTGTATCGGATTACTGGGTGTTTCTTTTTGATAGCGATATCCACAGGATGATTTTTGAGGTTCAACTTCTAATCGGCGAAAATCATGCCAATTGAATAAATATTTATATATTAATTTGTTATGATTTTTGCCCTATGCTGAAACTGTGCGGAAATGCACGTTGATGTTGCAAAAGCGCACATCGCTCTCTATTTTTATGCTAAAGTGAATGTGATTTTTGAATTTTTCCCTTCTCATAGCATGCGCCATTCTTGTCGGCTGAAGGTTGACTGAGTCGCATCCTTCGGGGGTGTGCAGCATGCGGAACCCGTCGGACCGGACGGGCAGGTGGAGACATCTGTTGGTGTCTGTCACCAATCACATTACAGTCCATGTCATTGTAAGGCACGAGTATGTGCGTGGAGATAGTTTTTCAGCTAATTTATATAAAGTCTGATAAGGTTACTCAGCTTCAATCAAAAATCAAAAGTTGTTAACGATATAAAGATGATCTGCACGTTGCCGTATCTTACTTTCTAATAGCTTAGGGTAATCAGGATTGTCAGCGAAGAATGTTTTAACAATATCCAACGCTTCCGGGGATGTGTGTCCGGACAGTAGCGACGAGCACCAGTTTACCGGGAAGAAAATATCACCCTTGCGCTGGACTTCGCGCAGTACATCGAGGGCCGGCCGAATGTATGCAAGCGATTCCGGGTAACGTGCCGGGTGATTGAGCCACCTCAATGCAGCCTGTGCCCATGGTTCCACTGCCCAGCTTTCGGGTTGCAGGAGACGGTCGAAAAATTCTCTGCGCTGTTGCTGTGAGGGCGCCAGTGCCTGCATCACGAATTCATATTCCTTACGCCTGTCCGGATTAGTGATCCGCGATAATTGTTTTTGCAAAATTTCGTCTGCCCGATCGGGGTGATGGAGTGCCAGAATGTATGAAAATTCGATCAAGTCATTTTCGTTTGCTCGGAACTTTGTTGCTCCGGCGGGGATATCCCAGATTTGGTACAACCTTTCAAGCGATATCTTTGAGGAAGCAAGCCTGCCGAATGATTTCAACGCCAACGTTCGATAACTTGGGGTAGCATGTTCGCTCGCCAACCGGAACAGGTAATCTTCAAGTTTTTCGTGCAGTTCATGATCAGGTTTTACAAAAAGTTTGGTACACGCTTCGATATAGGCAAGCGCTTGCCTGAATATCTGCGGGTTGGCTTCCGTATCCATACAGCGTATCATCGATTCCAGGAATGCTTCCGGTTTCACATCGAGATGCATCATTCCTTCATATAGGTTCATCAACATCGAAAAGCGGGAAACATCCTGATCGATTTTACCCCAGTTTTCCAATAGCCATTCCGTACTTTTCGGGTCGGCTTTGAAATAACCATATCCTCTTCCGTCCCGGTTCGGGAGAACAATATACTCTTCTTCCGGGATCGTTATTCCCTTTGTTTTGCTGCCGGTCATTTTTACGGTATGTGTCTTATATCCCGTCGCAGTGGAATAGATATCGAATTGAACATCGGCAGGCCACCACCTGCCTTTGTTCCAAGGGTCGGTCTTTTTGATATTCAATTTACCGCTGTCCCTTTCAAACGAGATCGTTGGCATTCCTTTTTCCTTTACCCAGTTATTACTCCATGTGTAGAGGTTCTCCTGTGTTTTTCCGTTCAATATTTTAATGAGCCCATCCCAGTCTGAATTGCCGTATGCGTACTGATGAAGGTATTCGCGGATTGCTTCACAAAAATTGTCCGTTCCGATCTTTTCAATCAGCATCTCCATCACAATAGGGCTCTTGTTGTACACCACATTACTGTATATCAAACCTGCGTTGCGGAGGTTATCTAACGGTTGCTGTATCGGCATTGCGCCACCTGTACGGTCTTCAGAATATGCAGGCGGATAATAGCTCGTCATGAAATTAAGGCGATGGTCGATATGCGGATACATCGGCCCGACGATCTGTACGGCAAACCAGTTGGCAAAAACCTCTTTGTTCCATACATCGCTGAACCATTCCATCGTCACATAGTCGCCGAACCACATGTGTGCCGTTTCATGCGCTATGAGGCTGCTACGGCCGAGTGAGTCGGCTGATGTGGCGTTCGGCTCAAGAAACATCCGGCGATCGTTGTAAAGTGTTGCTCCCATATGTTCCATACCCCCGTATTGGAAGCCCGGCAAGAGGATAAGGTCATATTTCCCGAAAGGATAATTTATGCCAGTGTATTCTTCCATCCATTCCAGCGACTGAAACACTTCATCGAGTATAGCGTCGCATTGTGCCGTTTTGGCAAGATCGGTTTCCCTGTGGTAAAGTGTAATTGTACGACCCGCCTTCTTCTTGTTAACCTTATCGAATTTCCCGGCCACGAACGAGAATAGATAAGTGCTGATTGGTCTTGTCCGGTAAAACCTCATAAGTTTGCTGTCACCGGGAAATATATACGTATAGATCTTGCTTTCGTTGCCAATCGCTTCCCATGTATCCGGAACCTCAAGACAGAGTTCAAATTCTGCTTTCAGGTTCGGCTGGTCGAAGCAAGGAAAAAGCGTTCTCGCACGGTCGGGTACAAGCAATGTGTAAACGAAGTCGTCGCGGCGGTTCAGCGATTGGTCGTTGGCCTTGAAATTGATCGTTACAACATTTGACCCCGGCGAAGTATCCTTTCCGGGAATAATGATATGTTGGTTTTCAACTGTATATTTTACTGGTCGGTGGTTGATAGTCAATTTTTGGATGCCTCCTGCATTTCCCGTAAAGTCAAGAATGATAGGTGTAGGTTCTTCAAGGGTCAGGTATATATAGACAAAGGCATTGATCGAATCCTGCTTGTTTTCCGGGATCGAAAACCCAAGCAAATAACGGATATCCGTATAATTTTCTTTCCGGAATTGGGCCAATTCACAACTTACGCCCTCGTCGAGTAACTTATCGGGTATTGTAGTAGTACACGATACAATGGTTAAGACAATGCATAGAAACAGGTCTTTGATCTTCATGGAAGTGTGGATTAACGAATTGAAGGTCAAAAGTAGTAAAAAACAGGATAAGTAATTTCTCCTTTTGTCAATATAAAGATCAACGCAGGCATTTTATGAGCGGATAATAAATTCATAAAATGATGAAAGGCTTATTGATGATTTTTTCTTTGATTTTTTTCATGGCCACTGCAATATGCTTTTCTACCATCTTTTCGGAAATTCCTTCTTTAGCTGCAATTTGTTTGTAAGTCATATTATTGTACCGACTCATTTTGAAAACATTCTTACACTTAGCCGGTAATTCTTCGATGGCTCCTTCCAGTTTCTTATTGAATTCCTCCTGGTCGACACATTCGTATGCATCATGTAGTTCTTTTTCTTCCAAAAGATAAGAGGCGAGAATAGCGGCATGAAGTTTTTCATCACGGACATAATTGAGCATCCGGTTTCGTGCCGAAGTATACAGGTACGACTTTAGATGTTTGATTTGCAGGACGTCTCTGTTGATCCATAAATTGCAAAAGATTTCCTGTATGATATCTTCGATAACGCTCTCGTTTTTGGTATACAGGTTAAGGAACCGACATATCGGTTCGAAATAGGCCTCAAATATCTCCCGGAAACCCTTCTCATCTATTTTCATGGTACGATCATCAATGCTTTGGGTTGCGATTTATCGATGTTAAAACCTGAAAGCGCTTCGCTCAAATCGATATTTGCTTCCTTCACCAAACGGTTGGTTACTATGTTTAGCAAAATGCTTTGACTGCTGCCTACAATTCCGAATAAATTGATATAACAAGTGTCATTAATGAAGCTTAGAATTACTGTTCCGGCATTTTCTTCTTTTGCGGCTTGTATGTCGAATGATTGGGCTACACTGCTTAGTGTGCCGGTCATTAACATAATGGTATCCCTGGACGGGGCAATTGCCAAAACAAGCTGGCGCATTTGTCTTTCAGGTGTTAATTCCACTACTGTCACTTGTTGCCTGTTGGCCGATATTTCGCCAAATGCCGAATAAAAGACTTCTGCGCAAGGTAAAAATTTTCCATCTTTGTCGACACCTATGTTTGCAACCCCATTTTCAATAGCTATGCCGGACGGTGTGTTGAATGCATATACATCATGGTTTCCGGAGGATATAAGTATGGTATCCGGTTGATGATCACGGGTTGTCGTGATGCTTTTTCCGGCAAGTTGGACAGTGATAATATCCGGGCTGTCGGCTTCGTTCATTTTATCCCAGTTGACTTTTACTACGACTTTCGCTATATCCGGATCATACAAAGTTTTCTGTACACATGACACGGCTAATATTGACAATAGCAATATGTGTAATAATGTTTTCATGATCAATCAATTTATTATCCAAACGAAGATTATCCCGATTTTGGTTATCCCCCACCAATTTGTTTTATCCGAACCTGTCCTGATATTCATACGATCAATATATTGGTAGGAATCATACTCGTAATTGACATAGCCTAATCCTACGCTCAAATCCAATTTTGTTCGGTTGCCCAGGTTTGCCAGGTATCCCAATGTAAGCCCCCCTCCAATAAAATAACCTTGGCGGCCGGTTTGGTTCAGTTTCAAATTCAATTCACCTTTTTGAAACATTGCTCCCGCATAAAACCGTTTACTTTCCGGCATATAAAAACGAAGTTCGGGGCTAACTGCCCATAAACGATAGGTCTTGTTCCCTGCATCCCAATCGATATGCGCCCAATACCCGTTTACAATAATGCTTGCATATCCGATTCTGCATTCTATCCCCATGTTGGGTGTCAGTGCCAAATCGTATAACAGGTTACTGTGCACTGCCCATACCGGTACTTTTCTTGGTGACTTGTGAACAACCATATCCAGCTCTGCCATTTGGTTAGCTGTTTTTTCCTCATCATCACTTTTTCGGGAAATGGATGCCATTTTTGATTCATATGCATGCAGGAAATCGGGCGTTAGAGGTTTTAAAGGATCGAGCGACGTTATCGGTTCTATCGGGTGTCGAGAATCCGGAAGTATTGCAACCGAATCAATGGACGCTGCCGGATTCGATGGTGGCGGCAATACCTCTGAGTCGACAGGTTTTTCTGGTTTTAATGTAACCTGCCTATTTTTGATTTCGCAATGTATTTTTATCTGCTTGAACATTTTAGCTAATGACTCTTCTGTTTCTGCACTTGTTATACCTACTTCTATCTTTTGCTGATCATTTATATCATCATTGCTATACATGAATTTATATCCATATTTACGTTGCAGCATCACCAACAATTCCTTTAGAGATCCGTTAAATTGTATATCGGTCTGTGCTTGCATCGAAATCGCAATACCCATGAATACAAATGTTGTTAAAAGAAATTTCATCGGATCTTATTGGCTTGTGGGAACTTTTGATCGGATACTGATTTTTTTCCCTTCAATATCATATTCTATAGGTGTTATTGTCGCAAAAAGCTCTAAAAAATCATTAACTGTCTCATTTTGCAAATCGAATGTATAGCGTTTATCGAGATCCAGACCTGTTATGTCGATGGTAACCCCGTACCAACTTTCCAGTTTATTAATGATATTGCCCAATGGCTCATTATACATCGGTAGACTTTCCCTTGTCCAGGCATTACAATTCGAGGTATTGCTCGGAAGTAGTGTATGGCTCAGGTCGGATTTATTGATGGTGGCATGTTGCAACGAATCCATCGTGAACAGTCGCTCGTTATCCTTTTTGCTGCGAACAACAATTTTTCCCTTCACCAGCGATATGTCAATGTGGCCGTCAACGCCGGATGTTTTGATATTGAATGATGTACCCAACACTTCGATTTTGATACCGCCTGCATGAACGACAAATTTCCTGTTTGAAGGTTTTACATCAAAAAACAATTCGCCATCTGCCGTAACTTCACGTTGCTCAATATTGTATTGGTTGTCGAAAATTATGTGGGATTTTAAATTGAGCCATACAACAGTTCCATCGGCCAGTTCCACTTTCGATTTTTCGTTAGCCCGGGTGCTTATAGTCGTATATTGCAGTGGTTGAATTTGATCCCTTTGCATACGAAGCATGTAAAAAGCAATTGAAATAATAGCCAATGCCACCGATGCCGCTGCTACTGATTTAAACAGGAGCAATTGCCTTGTTCCTTCTTTTGGACGTTGCTTGCCGGTATTTGCTTGTATTTTTTGCCAAACCCGGTTTTTATCAGGCGTCACTGTCGAAAGGTCATCAATATACGTCCACTCTTTTTTTAAATCCAGATAGAGCGAAAGATGACCATCATCCGAAAGCCATTGTTCAACCTGCATGATCTCGTCCTGCGTGGCTTGTTTGCGGCTATATCTGATCAATAAATCGTATGGTATATCGTCCATCATCACTGCTTTTTGTATTCCCAAATATACAAAATATAATCAATTCATGCTTACATGTTGACTGTGTAAAAAAAGATAATCGCCTCTTGTACCATCCGGACAGTTTTCGGGAGAAATTAACCGGTTATTAATCAATCGATAGGGAATATATCCCATGTCCTGAAACATTCCATTTATTTCCTTCTCATTTTCTTTCCCGATTTCGACTTGTATTTTGGGTTTATGCCTGCCAATAATTTCTTTCATTTCCGAAAGAACAATGTACTCAAACCCTTCCACATCGCACTTGATGTAATCAATCCTGTCCAATGAGCCAAACAGTTCAAATGGTTTTTTCATTTGTGCTTTAAAATGAAATTCAGCATTTTCAATTACTCCATCTTTCTGTTGATCGTATATATGCAGAAGCCCGGTGCGTAAATAACCTGTATGTGATGGAGAAACCAGATCAACCATTTTTTCTTCCGCACCAAGGGCAAAAGGATACAACCGGATATGCTCGTACCTGCCGGCCCTTTTGTTAAAAACCCGGTTAAAAATCCCTATTGGTTCAACGGCATGGATAGCTCCCGTTTTTCCTGTCCATCTGGCGAAAAGTAATGAATAATATCCCAGGTTTGCACCAATATCAATAATTACATCACCTTTACGTATTATTTTCTTTGCAAAATAATGAAAAGAATAATTCTCGCTTAGTTTCAGCAACTTCGTATGATACAGGAAAAAGAATCCCCATTGAAGCACCCTTAGGTAGCTTTCAAGGCTAACTGATCGGAAAATGATTTTTTTCAGGTATTTCATTTGTTTTTTGATATGAATGTCTCAAACTTGAGACACATATCATGTGAAATACCCTACCTTCAGATTGAAAATTTATGCATCAAGGTTCCATATATTTTTCACTCTTACCTATTAATCTCTTACCTCTAAAAGGCCTCATTAAAATTGAAATAGAACCCCATCGTATTCTTGCCGAAGCCGAAGTCGATGCGTACATTCATTGAGCCAGAAATCAGCATTGATACGCAACTTGTCGTGCAGCCAGAACGTTGTCGGTTTGGCCGAAATGAAAAAAGCGCTCAATCCGTCCGTCTTGAATCCAACGCCGAGGTTAAAAGGTATCGACGACCGTTGCAGGGTCGTGTCCTTCTTATCCGTCCGCCACGAAGTGAGCACTCCGCCGGCGATGGTAAAGCCAAGTTCGGGCGTATAGGCAGGCCCCATCAGCGGGGTAATAAGGAGTTTTCCTTCTTTTACCTTCTCTTCTTTCCGTAGTTTCCGGATTTCTTTTTTGGAAAGATGTGTGCTGTCTTGTGCCGATGCATACAGTAAGGGCAAGAATATTCCGGCGAAGAAGAATGTTTTTCGGATAGACATTTTTAAATCCAAGGTTGCGGCAACAAAGTCCCTGCGTATACCGTCTGATACAACCGTCGCCGCACGTTGTCCAGCGCATTCTCAAGGTCGATCTCACCATGTGTCATCAAGTGCATCGGGACTGGATGTTTGTCGATGGAGTACGCCGGTTGTATGTAATCTATTGGCCAGTGGCGGAACCCAAGCCGTTCATAAAATCCGATGCGGCGTTTCGATATATCATTATCGGGTCTTTCCACTTCGAGGACCACGGGTAAGGCCTGCTTGGCAAGCCACGACTCAATAACCTGTTGGCCGATGCCCCATCCGCGATAATCTTGCGACACGGCAAAATGTTCTACAAACATGAACCAGTCCAGGTTCCAAGTAGAAAAAAGTCCCACAGGTTCATTGTCACGGAGTATTTCGTAAAGAGTAAAATCAGGATTAGTTCTAGCCAGTTCAGTCACCGTATCGAATATCCGGCGTTCGTCTATCGGGAAAGCCGATTCGTAAATATCCCGCAAAGGCGATAAAGCATCGATATCTTTGGGCAATACCGTCTTTAAAATAATATGTGTATTCATGGCAACTAAAATTATAATATCTACCTACTACAACGTATACAATGCAAAAAAAGTTGCGTGCTTCCTTAAATTATTGAGAATACCAGTTCAGGTTGATTATAAATTGTGTCTGTGCTATTGTAAGAATTATTTTTTATACCTATTTTTGTATAATCACCCGTTGTAAAACGGATGTTAAGTAAGAATGGAATTAATTAGTTGAATATGTTTACTACGGAAGATTTAAAGCAATTGTTTGCCAAGGGTATCAATATGGATGTTGTAGAACGGCAACTGGAATACTTCAGGAAGGGGTTCCCGTTTTTGAGACTCGACCGCGCTGCAACAGTCGGCGATGGCATACGGCAGTTGACCGCTGAAGAAACAAAAACTCTGGAACAGATATACGAACGGAAATTAGGCCAACGCAAGGTTTTTAAATTTGTTCCGGCCTCGGGTGCAGCCACCCGTATGTTCAAAGACCTGTACGAATATATGCATTCGGACGACGATGCAGAAAACGCTGCCATGAAGGAAGTTTTCGATCGGCTGGAGGATTTTGCATTTTATCCTGAGTTGAAGCAGATAATGGACAGGCAACATATCGAGGCGTCCGACAAGAAAAAAATAGCCGCGGTTATTCTCTTGCACGAAGGATTGAACTATGGCAATTTGCCCAAAGGAATGTTGCTGTTCCACAAATACGAGGACGGTGCACGTACCGCCCTCGAAGAACACCTGGTGGAAGGTGCCAACTATGCTGTAAGCGCCGATGATACGGTTAACCTGCACTTTACGGTATCGCCCGAGCATCAGCAAGGTTTTGAAGCGCTGGTGGAAAAAACAGTAAAGAAATATGCCGACTTGTTCGATGTACACTATAATGTCAGTTTTTCGCAGCAAAAGCCATCAACAGATATCCTTGCCGTCGACCGTGACAACAGGCCGGTACGTAACACGGACGGAAGTATCCTGTTCCGTCCCGGCGGGCATGGTGCGCTACTCGAAAACCTGAACGATATTGATGCAGATATTATTTTCATCAAAAATATCGATAATGTAGTACCCGATCGGTTGAAACCAGCCACCATCAAATATAAAAAGGCGCTGGCCGGACTGTTGATTGAACTGCAGGAAAAAGCTACCGAATATTATCGGTTACTCCGTGATGGCGATTACGATGACGAACTGGTGAAAAAAGCATTGAATTTCCTGGCGTGGCGGCTCTCATTCCAGCCTCCGGCAGCTATCTCGACGTGGCCAGCCGAGGGTGTTAAGGCATACCTGTTGGATGTTCTCCATCGTCCTATCCGTATTTGCGGCATGGTGAAAAACGAAGGCGAACCGGGCGGTGGGCCATTCTGGGTGCGTAACAACGACGGGTCGGCTTCGTTGCAGATTGCAGAATCGTCGCAGATCGACATGAACAACCCGCAACAGAAAGCAATGGCGGCAGAAGCCACCCACTTCAACCCGGTCGATTTGGTTTGCGCTGTGAAGGATGATGAAGGACATCATTTCAACCTTCTTCAATACCGCGATCCCAACACGGGTTTTATCTCGAAAAAATCGAAAGATGGCATCGAACTGAAAGCCCAGGAATTACCCGGTCTGTGGAACGGAGCCATGGCGCATTGGAATACGGTATTTGTAGAAGTCCCCATTGAAACATTCAATCCGGTGAAAACCATCAGTGATTTGTTGAGGCCGCAGCACCAGTGAAGTTCTTCTCTATGTACAAGAGATTTTATAGTCTTTGTGCCTTTGAGTCTTTGTGGCTGATAAATTGCCACGAAGGCACTAAGACACAAAGTAAAAGTTCAAAACTGTAACAATTTATTTTCAGCCTGTTTCCTAATTTGTATAAACTCTATTATCCAAAATATAAGAGTTTTATCGCTTTGGTTAACTTTCAATTGTTTATCAATGGATAGTTTTAAAAGAATCCGCTTGAAATATAGTGAGTTGGCAATAAACCCTCACGACACAGCCCCGATGTTAGGCTACGAAAGCGTCTTACCTGACGATATCCTTGCTATTGTCGAAGAAGTGATGGAAGAAACCGCCGGTTGTTTCGATATTTGCGGCGGATACCAGATTTTCGACCGGATTGCTTTTAATGGGGATGGACGATGTATCCGTATTGCAGGAACAGATTTTAATCCGCAAAAAATCGTTTATCATCAACTGAACCACAGCGAACAGATTGCTGTGTTTGTTTGCACAGCCGGCAATGGCATTGAGCAATGGTCGAAACAGATGATGGCTGCCAACGAACCATTAAAGGGATTTATTGCCGATATTCTGGGTAGTGTAGTGGTTGAGTCGGCCATTGATGTTATCCAGCAACAACTCAGCAAGGATATGGAACAGAAGGGACTAAAAATCACAAATAGGTATAGTCCCGGTTATTGCGGTTGGCCAACACAGGAGCAGCATAAGCTATTTGGCCTTTTACCGGAAGAAAACTGCGGTATACATCTCACCGAGAGCGCCCTGATGCAGCCCATCAAGTCGGTCAGCGGCTTTATCGGTATCGGTTCCGATGTACGCTTTAGTCCGTATACCTGCCAGATATGCGATGCCACATATTGCGTGTACCGCAACAAAAGACATCTGCAATACGAACCACAGTCCGCATCCGGGAACTGATATTTAATGATAGGATTATTCAAGGATAAATGTATCCTGCGTTTTCAGTATATCCCCCATAATAATCTTGGATTCCCCTCTCGGATTTCTAAGCATTAAGCTCGCTCTGCCATTGGACATAACTATTCAGGTACGTGTCATACGTTCCTTGCTCAACATTACCTACAACACCTTGACGGCTTACGCTACTTTTTATGTGGGTGATAAAAGTTCAATTCCGCACAAAACTTTCTACAGGGCACTGCCGCCATTACACCACCACGAAGCAGCACCCCGAAGGTAAACCACCAGTTGCAGGAGGCATCCTTGACACTTGTTCAGCGTCAAGGACATTTCCAGCTTCATTACATTGTTCATTTTATGGAAAAAACGACTATGGCAGTTTCCGTTTTAAGGTGAACAAATGAGTGGGGGTTTTGCCATTTGTTTGGTCACCAACCGTAACAAAAATAATATCCCAGCCCAATTTTCCCAACTGATTCAAGGTATCTGAATTTACCGTATTGTCGCCATAAACGATGTTTAATTCCAATATTTTATACTCCCAGCGTTCAGGGTTACTGACACCGGTATAGGCATTGATGAAAAAAAAGATAATGCCTGCTGCTAATAGCCCAACACACGCTTTTCTTAAAATATTTCCTCTACTTGTCTGGTTTTTTAAATTCGCCTCGTTTTTTAAATGGTTTTCGGCTTCCATTACGCTATCGAATTTACTGTTCCGTATCATAACGATTACTTTTTAAGTTGATTATTTTATTGTCACATTGTTGTTTTGTTCTTTGTCAACTATGCGCTTACGGCTTGCCGTAGTACCAGTTGTATGTGGCATCTCGACGAAACGCAACTCTACCACTCAACCCGGGACAAACTCCGCCGAACATGCCGTAAGCTGTCAAAATGATTTACCTGTTTTCAAGCCATTCACCACAATATTTACACTTTTTTGCTATGGTTAATATTCTTTCGCCACAATATGGACATTGCTTTGTTTCCTCTGCTGGCAGTATATATGCAATCAGCACAGCAATATAACTAAATAGAAATCCTAAAATTCCCCAGACGATTGGGTTGTGGTTTAGTTTTTCTGCTCGCTTAACACAAAGAATGACCGGAAGAATATAAAATATTGGGAATATTAACAAAATTGATAACATGATCATTAGTTGCCACGGACCGATCATGCCTAAAAAGATATTCAGTGCCATCGTTTTATATATTATTATTGTTTCCTCTACTCATCTGGCTTTTCGAACTCGCCCCGTTTTTGAAATGGTATCTGGTTTCCATTACACTGTCGAAATTACTGTACTGCATCATAAACTATTACTTTTTAAATTGATTATTTTATGGTTACTCTGTTGTTTTATTCTTTATCGATAAGAAAATCCTCATTCATCGTATTTATATTTTTTAAAATTTATGCCCTCAAAAAAATAATCCATCACAACTTTATTCGTTTCTGAGCTACAAATAATGTAATTATTGTACACCTTCTTATGATGCATCCCCTCTTTATGTGCGAATTTGATTAAAAAAACTTTATCTCCTAATTCCACCCGATGGTTAAAATTAAGTTGTTTGTTTATCCGTTCTATGGATAGCTGTTCCAACAACAATTCCCTTGTTTCTTCTATGGATAAATCATCATAACTTTTTTTATTTGTCATCACCACATCAAAATAATTCTGCGATAAAGAATCGATAGACGCAATATCATGAGAGACATGTCGAATAGATTTGCCAGATACATTGTAACCTCCCGTTGTTTCAAAACGTTCTGTTGAATCTGTTTTGTGGTAAGAGTGATAAAGAAGGGCGATGGTATCAATATTGAAGTCGTTCAAAAAAATATCCTTTGCTTTCTGCCTGACATCTTCCGATAAAATGACTTTTGCTTTATCCGGTAGACCTCTTATGTCATAAAGTTCAAGGTGAATAAAACCGGGGTAAATCCATAGCGAATCATATTCATTTCCATTCGAGTATCCACCTTTTCTTTTTTGGGAGTTATAAACAGGTTCATTACTTGAAAAATAATTCCTGTAATGGATATAGCAGGAACTATCTTTGATTGTTTCAACAAAAGACCATTCTAAAAATTCGTACTCATTGGCATTAGCTACCTTTTCCGGCACCCAATTGCTGATAAGGTTCTTCATATTTATATCACAATTGGTAACAGGCGCTCCAAATTCATAAATTGATACGGATTCATAAGGCGCAGATTGTTGTCCAATACAAAAAAACGTGTTTGAAAATATCAAACCAACCAATAGGCCTTTTTTGTACTTCATAATAATTTTGTGGTTAATGCAACAAGATCGTTCACAAAGATAAGAATATAGATAGAAAGTTGGTGATGTTTTTAAAAAAAGTATGTGGTTTTATACAATTTTTATCCTTGCATGTGTCGTCGACGAAGCACAGGAACCTGCCGGGTCTCTAAGACCCGGTAGGTTTTATCAAGCAGCCATTAAGACCTACCGGGTCTTGGAGACCCAGCAGGTCAGTGTTGTTTGACCGTTTCACTTATTTCATCTTCACTACCGTAATCCCGTTTCCACCCTGTTGGATATTTTCGTCATCATAAGATTCTACCACGGGCGAGGTGCGGAGGTATTCGCGGATCATCTGCCGGAGGATACTGTTACCTTTGCCGTGCAGAATGCGTACTTCGCCAATGTTGAGCATCGATGCTTCGTCCACTAATTCTTCCACCTTGGGAATGGCTTCTTCGGTGCGCATTACGCGCACGTCGATGTGCGACTTGAACCGCAGGCGGCGTTTGGACGAGATAATGTCCCGCTTTCATTAAACCACTCGTTTCTACTGCCAACTTTTGTCACACAGTCTTATAAATCAATCTGTTTTTACAATTTTTCCGTACCTGCTTACGCCGTTAATGGTCATTTTTACTATATAAACCCCTGTAGGATAATTAGAAATATTTATCAAAACCGTTTTTCCAGAATATTTCCGATTGAGAATTGAAGAACCGGTCACATTAAATATTTCTACCTGAAACTTTGAATCAAAGCCGATGACATCTATGTTGAATAATCCGGTTGTTGGATTTGGATAAATTTGGAGTTTAAAGTTTTCATTTTCTTTTATAATGCTAATACCTGTTGGATTATTATTAGCAGGGCTTCTATTTATCCTGTTCCCTGATTCATCGTATGTGTATTTAATACCTGTATTTTGCGAATAAGCATTTAATGTGCTTGCAAATATGATTGCGAAAATCACTAATTTTCCAATCATGTGTAATTGATGTGCACTCATATTTTCCGTTATTTATATTTGTTATATATATGATAAGAAAAAAGGTCGGGTCTAATATTTGTATATAAATACATTGAACCATGATGTAACCAAGGGTGAAATGGCAGATTAGGAATACCAGATAACCAAACTCCTAATGATGCTACGTTTACACAATTAAGAGTAAGGCCTTGATACGGAAGGTTAAGAGAGGCCAAAGCGTTTAATGGAGTTTGGTTAAGATTAGGTACAGTAAGATTCCAACTTCCTGCATATCCATAATCTGAATTTCCTTTACGAGGCAACCCGATACCAAATTTTATATGTCTTTCAGGCCAAGCTTTCTTTAACCTATTCATAGAACCATGTGAAATGGAATTTTTATATGCAGTATGAGGAGTAATAGCTTCATCACTAAAGGAATCTGTGTTTAACACATCACCTTTGGAGTTAGAAAAAGCAGCATTCCAAACATCATTAAGATTTGATAACGCTCCTAGTCCATATCCCAAATTTTCCATTCCTCCATTGCCTTTTTTACCAAGATAGTTAAATGTACCGGAAGTTAAATCATACGAAGCAGCTCCTATACTTACATTCGCTAAAGGTACACCTGTTATTATTGACAGACCAACAGAATTAGTAAATGAACTCGCCGCCAAAGAGAATGTGTTTGCAAAAGGAATACTTGATGCTGCAATGGAAGATCCAAGTCCACCCGACACTCCACCTATAACGGCGCCTCCTACCATATATGCCCAAGTTTTAAAGTCTCCAAAATCAAGACCTTTTGCTTGTGCGATCTTATATCCGGAATATCCTCCAATTATTGCTCCAATAATGACAGTTGCCGTAATAAAGAACTCACCATCAGGATCGACATAACTTAACGGATTATTCATGCAATAGGCATAACGGTTAAAGCTTTGTGTAAAGTCAGGCATTTGAACATACGGGTCTGGACTTAAAAAGCTGGCCAAAATAGGGTCATATAATCTTCCATTCATGTTGGTTAAACCAAACTCATTCATGTGTTCATGTCCTGTAAATCCTCTGGATAAAATTTGAAGATTTGGAATGTTATTGTATGACAAATCTGTAGGATTTCGTCTGTTTCCCCAAGCATCAAAATTTTGTTCTTCAACAACGACAGCATTCTCGGTGAAAATTGACAATATGGAACCTAAATGGTCGGTACAAACATAATACAGTTTCTCAATCCCATTTTCTTTTTCAATCATTGCAATTACAACATTCTCAACCTTCAGATAGATAACTTCTTTTGTTGTGCCGGAACTTGTGATTTTTTCGTAATCGCCTGCGTAAAAATGAGTTTTCTTTAATATTCCATTTTCAAACAATTCAGTCTGCTTCCTTTGCTGGTCTGCCCCATACACAAAATTCTGTTTGAATTTGCCTTCTTCAATGGAAAGTATTTTTTGAAATGATGTGTAGGAAATATTTTGCACTTCGGTAGAAATGATATCATTTATATTCTCTGTAGAAGATGGAGCATGAATGTGTTCCGGTAATTGATATGATATGTCGCCCGTCAATGTTTGATTTGTCATATTACCAAGCGCATCATAGTTGTAAGTATACGCAGATTGTCCATCGACAGCAGAACTGATCAATGCATTAACATTATTATATCCAAATGTTTCCGTGAGATTTCTTATATTGTCTTTACGTTCTAATAAGTTACCTGTTTGAATATCAAAATTGTAGGATTGGCTGAAAATATTTCCTATTTCAATTTTTGATAGATGTTCATTCTCATCATACGTCCTCACGGCATTGAATTGATTGTTAAGCAGGTACTTTTTCACTGTTCCATTAGCATATCCTTCACTTAGTTTCCATATCGACTTATTGTTTGTTGCCTGTTTTATTTCAATAATGTTTCCATAAGAATCTCTTATATAAGACAATTCGTAATTTGATGGATATTTGATGGATTTAATGTTGCCAACATTATCATAACCGTATTGAGTTTTAAACAAATTTCCATTAATGGCTTCTGTAACTTCAATCAAATTGCGGTGAGTGTCATAAGCAAATGATTGTGATGTGCTTTCATTTGAAACCAATACCGGTTTTCCATCATTCGCATATTGATAATTAATGGTCGCATCCGGACTTGCTTTACTTGTCAATTGACCAAGCGAATTGTATGATAGAACTGTTTCATTTCCTCTGGCATCTTTTTGATAAATTGGTTCGTCAAAGGCATTGTAATTATATTCAATCGTACCGGCGTTGGGGTCTTTCAATTTAATTTGATTATTGTACATGTCATAAAACATTTCATAATAAACCCCCAGTGCTGTTATTTTCCGAACGTTTCCTGAACTTGCATACTCGTATTGTATTTCTCCCCCATTGTCAGTAACTTTAGTTAATTTACTACTGCTATCAAAAAACTGTGTAGAACTCTGTCCCGATGGCTGTATTGTTTTTAAAGTATTGCCCGAATACTCGTAACGAGTAATTTGCCCCAAATTATCTACAGAAGTTAACCTGTCATAATTGTCGTACGTTTTTGTAATCCATTTAGGCGTTTCTCCTTCAAAATAAGGCAATGACGTTTTAATTTCTTGTCCTATATTGTTAAACACAGTTACTGTTATACTCTCTTGTTTGTTAAAAGAAACGATCTTTGTTGTTATATTGCGTCCCAATTTATCAAAGTATTTTAGTACCGTAGGCGTTCCTTCTTGTTTAGTTTCTGTATAATAACAGATGTTGTTATTTAAATTCCAGTTATATGATGTAAACGAAGTATTGGAATTAGGAAAAACGGTTTTTATCAATCTGCCAAAGCCATCATAATAGAACGTTGTCCTCAACATGTTTTCATCAACAATACAGGTTATATTTCCATATGTATCATATTCATATTGTTTGCTAATATTCAAACTATTAGTTTCTTTTAAAAGGTATTTACCATCAGGGCTGTATCCAAACGTTTTTTTTCGAGACTCTTCACCTGTTGCTGAAAGTATTTGTTGTGTCAGATACCCAAAACCATTATAAGAATTGGTTATTATAGTGCTTTTGGATGTTTGCGGATCATTTGTCTGTACATTCATTCTTCCTCTTGAATCATATTGATAAGTGATAGTACGTGCATATGGAGAATCTCCCGAACGAATTTTTGTTGTGGTCTTTTTGGTAATATTTGAAGGACAAAATGATGATATTTGTGTGTATTCATTTGATACAGTCTCACTATCTCCATTATCATAAGATTTTGTTTGATAAGTAAGATTGCCATTCTGGTCATATACATAATCAAGATACATATGAATATTTTTGAGGGCATCATATTCCACAATTTTTGAAATGTATGGAAAATATCTCTTCCCGCCCAAGAATATATAACTGTTGGTATAAGAGGATTCAGAAATTAACTGGTTACTAGTTGTCCTTTTTTCCCTCTTTTTTAACGCAACATGATTGTATTCGTTGACGTCAAATTGACTGACAGTATATATCCCCTGCTCTATATTTGACGATTTAACTTCTCCAAAGCCCAGAAAACCTTTTCCTTGCCTGTGAATACGTGCATTTTTGTATTGATAGGTTGTATGATTTGAGCCACCTATCCCATCCGGTGATATGGCTTCTGATACAGTGTAAAATGGATATTGGATATCCATCAGTGGAAAAGTACTGTTTGCACCCCTTTCATAAAAATCTCCTCCGTCGGTTAGTAACTTATATTTAATTTCGGATACTTGTCCAAACCCATCTTTAATTCGTTTAATTAAATGCCTATTTTCCTTATTGTGAAAAGAGATGGTCTTTAATTTTTCTGTGGTTACATTTCTATGATAAAGCATTCTGTTTTTACAGTCTCCTCCAAAGTTTGAAAATGTAAAAAAATCTCGCGTTATATATTGTAAAGAAAGAGAATGGCTTTCAGGAACAAAACTTCTGCCGTTACTGTTGTAGATGTTTACTTGTGTTGTAGTTGTATTTAGTTTATACATTTCAATAATATCCTCCTTGCCGTCTCCATTAATATCTGCTATAAAGTAGTTATTATCAGTAGTGTTGGCAAATGGATCTATGGTTTTTGTAATCGGGTTGGTGTTTAAATTTACAAAAGAGGTTCCTGTTGAATATAAAATACTCCAGACATTGCTTTTGTACAAAAGTAAATCCGTTTTGCCGTCTCCGTTAAAATCGCCTGCCATAATGCGGTGTGAACTTGTAATTACATTATCCGAATTATAAATTGTTTCAAATTTTAACATTGTGCTGCTGTATTCCAATACTTTGGCATTATTTCCTTTAGTCACAAGAAGGTTGACCTTCCCGTTCCCGTTGAAATCGCAAGGAATTACTTGGTTTGCAGATGTGAGTTCTGCTGGATTTGTTGATAATGGAAGTTCGTATGAGGCATAAAAGGTATTGTTGTGATATAATATCATCGTTTGATTTTGTCCGGAACCAATAAAATCACAAATTAATAGTTGAGGAGTCTCAACTCTGTAAGGAGCGAAAGCACCTGAACCACGCGAAAAAAATCTACTTTGCGTATTAATGTTGAAAGTGCTATTTTGTATAAAACCTGATCCGTCATATTTATAACAAATGTATTGTTCATCTGATGGATTGATTGAAAGCAAAGAATTTTCAGTAGTTCCTTTGTGAAGAAATATTTCATCTTTTCCATCTCCGTCAATATCTTTTACATAAAAACCTTTATAATAATCATCAACAGTCAGAAATTCTCCCATGTCTATAAAACTTCCATCAGGTTTTCCAATAAATAAATAACATTTTTTATTCGCAGAATTGTGTGCTTTTGGTGCTTTAATAAAATCAGTTATTCCATCGCCATTGAAATCTCCGGGGTAATAATTAAAATCTCCACCAAATATTTCAATATCGTTTGTTGTCAATTGATTGGTTGATGTACCCCAAGTAAGTTCTGTTGGATTTAAATGTGTGCCATCCGTACCATATTCTGTTATTTTTGTAAGATGAGAATAAAATTCGGTCGCGTAATCCAATTTATATTCTCTGTATACTGATTTTTCAGACTTTACCTTGATTGACTTTAACAAAACTGTTTGAGGAATTGCATAACCAGCAACGTAAATAATATTTTTATCAGTACGTTCAATATATTCAAATTCAATGTTACAATATGGAACAATACTCAAATCTTGATTACCTCCGTATTCAATTTTACTAATGTAAGATTCTCCATTGTTCTTGTTATAATGATACCGAATGTAATTGCCGTTTTTATCTGTTACCTTATTCAAACACCACATAATCGTATTAGATGAATTTCCCGCTTCCATACGGGAATCGCCACTATTGCCATATTCATAAATCACACCTCCTTTAGTTTCTAATTTGAAATATTGAGGATTGTTGATATTATTTCCGAAAGATGTTATTTGTGAATATATTTCATTTTCCGTTCTATAAACAGAACCATTACATCCCTGATTCCCACTTATTAATACTAGCGGATTCCCATCTAAAATATATTCTCCATTTGGTTGTAGAGATACCGGTTCATTCACTCCGTGTGAATAGAAATTTTTAGAACCAACCACAATGCCAGATAAACCATTAATTTCAAAACCTTGTCCCATAATTCCACTACCTGTTTGAGAATTATAAACTATACAGTAGACAGGTCGGACTGTAAGGGGATTTTAATTGGCGGCATTTTAATTTTTACAGAATACGCTAATGCGCCACTGGGTGTTACATCCATCGCTCCTTCCATTACGCCAACAGGAAGTGATGTATTTTGAGCCAAAGCTGCAAACGAAATCACTACACATATAATACTTGTAAGTATTCTTATACTTTCTTTCCGAAAGACAAATTGTGTTTTCATGCTCGTATAATTTTAAGTTACTACCTTTTGTTACAATAAGTTTATAAGTTGTCTGAAATTCATTTTTTGAAAGGAATGTTCAAAAAAATGAAAGTGTTGCGCATCAATAAGTTGCCAGGTCATTTTCGGCTTATTCCGCCTCACGTTGTTTTTTCGATTTCTTTTCCTGACCGTATATAGTACTGCTGTCTAAAGCAATGGAAACGACAGAACAAATGCATAAATTTATTTCATACTCATTTTTTTTGATAAATGCAACAAGATCGTCCACAAAAGTATGAAATAAATTGAAAGATGTTTTAAAAAGTATGTTTTTTTCTTACATCTTTTTCTTTTCGTGTGCATCTCTGGCTAAGCGCCTGATCAAGGCACTTAGCCAGCAGTTAATAGTAATTACTTATTTCATCTTCACCACTGTGATTCCGTTTCCGCCCTGTTGGATATTTTCATCATCATAAGATTCCACTACGGGCGAGGTGCGCAGGTATTCGCGGATCATCTGCCGGAGGATACCGTTACCTTTGCCGTGCAGGATACGTACTTCGCCAATGTTGAGCATCGATGCTTCGTCCACTAATTCCTCCACCTTGGGAATGGCTTCTTCGGTGCGCATTCCGCGCACGTCGATGTGCGACTTGAACCGCAGGCGGCGTTCGCCCACATTATATACCTGTACCGTTGGGGCGTTGTGCGTACGTTGTTTCTTGTATTCGATCTTCGATATTTTTACCAACCGGTCGGCAGCTACGGTGCTCAGCAGGTTTCCAAATGCCACAGAGACGTTTTTTCCATTGATTTCCATCACCTCGCCTGTGGTGTCCTGCCCGTCTAACCGAACGGTATCGCCTTTTCGGATCACCTTGTCCACAATTTTTTCTTCGGGTTGGGGTTGTTCCTTGGGTTCCTGGTCTTTCTTTTCGGCGCGTCTCTTTTCGCGTTCCTTCAACTGGGCGATCTTACGGAGGATACGTTCTTCCTCGTCGCTCTTTTGTTGTTCCGCTTTTTCCTTAAAGGTTTCCAACTCCTTGCGAACCACTTTCGTCGTTTCCTTCTCTGCCTGATTTTCCTTGATGGTGCGGATCGTATTTTCGATGATACGATTGGTATCTGACAGTATCTGTTGCGCTTCCTTGCGGGCATTCTCGATGATCGCTTTACGTTCCTTCTCGATCTTTTCCAGTTCGGTCAACTGTTTGGAGGAAATCTCGTCTAACCGTTTCTCGTGTCGGCGGACATCCTCGCGTTTGCGTTCCCAGTAACGTTTGTCGCGTTCTATTTCGCGAAGGTGTTTCTCAAAGTCGATATGCTGGTGTCCTGCTTTGTCGGCTGCTTCGGAAAGGATTTCTTCCGGGAGGCCTATTTTCCGGGCAATTTCGAAAGCAAACGAACTTCCGGGTTTACCCATTTCGAGGCGGAACAGAGGCTGCATCTGGTGGCTGTCATACAGCATGGCGCCGTTCACGATGCCACTGGTAGACGACGCGTAATGTTTCAGGTTGCTGTAATGTGTGGTGATAACACCCCATATCTCTTTCGCATTGATGTTGGCAAGAATAGCCTCGGCAATAGCTCCACCGATGATAGGTTCCGTACCCGAACCGAATTCGTCGATCAACACCAATGTCCGCGGCCCGGCAAGACGCACAAACTGCTTCATATTGAGCAGGTGCGAACTGTAAGTGCTCAGGTCATTGTCGATGGACTGTTCGTCGCCGATATCAATGCAGATGGATTCGAACAATCCCATTTCTGAGTTTTCGGACATCGGAGCCAGCATGCCGCACTGGAACATGTATTGTACCAGTCCGACAGTTTTCAGGCATACGCTTTTTCCCCCGGCATTGGGACCCGATATCAGCAGGATACGCTCGTCGGCCGTCAGGCGGATATCTAACGGCACCACCTCGCGGTTTTCTTTCCTGAAGTTGAGGTACATCACCGGGTGTACGGCCCGTCGCCATTCGAAGGCCTGTTGTGGTGAAAATACCGGTTTGATGGCATTTTGTTTCAGCGCCAGTAATGCCTTGGCGCGGATGAAGTCAATACTTCCAAGGAAGTCGAAGGCCGAATACAGGTCGTCGAGGTGTGGACGCAACAGGTCGGCAAACGCAGTAAGGATGCGCACGATCTCGCGTTGCTCCGCAAAATAAAGCTCGCGGATGGCATTGTTAACTGCTACTACCTCGGCAGGTTCAATGTACGACGTCCGTCCGGTAGCCGATTCATCGTGCACGATACCGTTGATCTTCCGTTTGAATGACGAATTAACGGGAATAACCGTCCGTCCGTCACGGATAGCGGGAGCGACACCTTCATCTACCAGCCCATCGGCCTGGGCTTGTTTGATGATACGCTGCATGGTACGCGACACTGTTGCCTGCTTCTCGGAAATCGAACGACGGATAGCGGCCAGT
This sequence comes from Bacteroidales bacterium, assembly GCA_031547085.1. Classification (GTDB taxonomy): domain Bacteria; phylum Bacteroidota; class Bacteroidia; order Bacteroidales; family UBA4181; genus JAIRLS01. The sequence goes on along the minus strand of JAVBSH010000064.1, from coordinate 51,857 downwards.
TCGGGCGAAGCGTTGTCACGGACGTGTCCCTGGTGGTCAAGTATCCGGTCAATGGCCTTGACAATGTCGGGAAAATAACCCACATCGCCCATCAGGCTTCGCAGTAGTGGATATTCGTCGCCCTTACCACGGAAAAAGGTAAGGATATCACGGATGGTCTCCAGCGATTTCTTCAAAGCGAATACATCTTCCACATTCGGGAAAGTGCCTGGTATCGCTATATTTTGGAACATAGGTGTTACATCGAAATAATCGTGTACCGGGAAACCCGCTTCCATCAGGCAGATGGTGCGGAGTTCGGCTGTTTGCCCCGTCAACACGTCGATGGCCTCGAACGAAGTAAGGAACTTCATTTCATCCACTCTTTGACTTCCCAGCGGCGATATGCACAAGTCTTTCAACCATTCGCGGATGCGCGTAAAGCCAATCTTCTCTTCGAAATTATCCGGGTAAATCACTGGTTGTCCGTTTTGAGTTTGTTGTTGTCTTGGTGTCGTTCCATATCACGGGCGGTTTTCTTTTCAAGGTTGCGCTGCAATGCTTCCGTAAGATCGATACCTGTCTGGTTGGCAAGGCAAATAACCACGAACAATACATCGGCAAGCTCGTCCGCAAGATTCTTTTCCTTGTCGGATGGTTTTTCCGATTGTTCACCATAGCGCCGGGCAATGATTCGCGCCACTTCGCCCACTTCTTCAGTAAGGATAGCCATATTGGTCAGCTCGTTGAAATAACGAACGCCGTAGCGTCGTATCCATTCGTCTACCGTATGTTGTGCTTGACTTATCGTCATAACGTTTATAACGTTGAAACGTTCATAACGTGTAAAATGCAAATAACGTTACAAACGTTATAGACGTTCCAACGTTACGAACGCAATTATTTTACTTGCAGCGAGTGCAGATATTTATAAATTCCATTGTTGATGGCAATCAGTTCATCATGTGTGCCTTGCTCCACAATGTGTCCGTTTTCGAGCACGCAGATACAGTCGGCATGCTTGATGGTACTTAGCCGGTGGGCAATAACGATGGAGGTACGGTTAGCCATCAGCTTGGTGAGGGCATCCTGCACTAATCGTTCCGATTCGGTATCGAGCGCCGAGGTGGCTTCGTCAAGGATCAGTATAGGCGGGTTTTTCAGCACAGCGCGTGCAATGGCGATGCGTTGGCGTTGGCCGCCCGACAACCGCATGCCGCGGTCACCAATGTTGGTGTAATATCCTTCGTCGAGATTGACAATGAACTCGTCGGCATTGGCAATCTTGGCGGCAGCGATCACCTGCTCCTCGTTCACATTGCTCATCCCAAAAGCGATATTATTGAATACGGTATCGTTGAACAACACTGGTTCTTGCGTAACAATGCCCATCAGGTCGATTAGGTCATCAAGCTTGTAATCTTTGATGTTAACACTATCGATACACAATTCGCCTTTCGTTACATCATAAAAACGAGGAATCAGGTCGGCTATGGTCGATTTGCCTGCACCCGAATGCCCCACCAGAGCATACATTTTACCTTTGGGGATGGTTAGGTTGATATTGTGCAATACCGGCTCAGCTCCGTAACGGAACGTTACATCACGGAAATCAATATTTTCATTGAATTTGCTGATCGGAACGGGATTGGCTATTTCCGTAATTTCATTTTCCTGATCCAATATGGCAAAGATGCGTTGGCCGGAAGCCAGACCACGCTGGATATTACCGTAGGCATTACCCAAAGCCTTTGCAGGTGCTATTACCCGATAATACATGGCAATATATCCGATGAAAACCTCCATCGTCATTCCCAACTTACCATTGATTTGAAGCATACCGGCATAAAAAATGATGCAGGCAACAATGCTCACACCTAAAAATTCGGAAAGAGGTGTAGCGGTTTCAATCCGGTTCATAATTTTTTTGTTAACAAGCCTGTGTCTATTATTCATCCGGTCAAACTTGTCAGTCATTTGTTTTTCTGCATTAAATGCCTTGATGATTTTGATACCTGAAATGGTCTCTTCAAATACACTGACAATTTGCCCCATGATACTCTGGCTTTCTTTGGCATGTGTACGGAGTTTTTTGATCAGCCTTCCGATGAGCAAGGAAACAACCGGTAAAGCAAGTAAGGTAAAGAATGTTAACCGGTACGACATCATAAAAAGTGCTCCCATCGTAATGATGATCATCAGTGGTTCGCGAAACAATACTTGAAATGAATTGACTACTGATCCCTGCACTTCAGCAACATCTCCCGAAACACTCGATAAGATATCTCCTTTACGTTTATCCTGAAAATAACCGACATTAAAACTGCATATCTTGTCATAGATTGCTTTACGAATGTTGCGTACAACATTGGTGCGCAGCGATGTGAGTGTCCGTTGCGACAAATAACTAAAAAGATTGGCCAGTAACGAAGCACCTAAAAGTATCAAAATCACAAAAATAAGAGCTCCTTTAGGACCATATTGCACCGTAAAATTAGATAAATAGTAATTATACATGTCGATGCAATATTTGATAAATCCCTCTGTCATTAGAGGCTTTTCTGCAACAATTGCCGAATTACCTTCAAATAGTACCTTCATTACCGGAATAATCAATACGAAATTAACTGTGCCCATTACCGCAGCAATTAGAGTAAACACGGCATACTTAGGCCAATATCGTCCGTAAGGCTTGGCAAAACTGAGCAAACGAAAAAAAGGCTTCATGAATTAATGGCTATTTTGTTACTATTTTCTGGAAAACAAGGTTTTGCCCAACTTGAACCGAACTGGCGAGCTCGCCGAAAGGCAAACTTTAAACTTCAAACTCGAAATTTTATTTATCAATACTCCAATCAATCATCCTGCTAATGGCACGCTGGCATACCGGGCAGAAATCCGAATGATTGCTGCGCATGCGGCAGTTGATCATCGGTCGGTAGACGCCTTTGGTCACATATCCGCCGCCTTCATACACGCCTACCTTGGTTTCGTTTTCCTTGGTGTCCGGCGTCGGGACAGGTGTTCCGGCGGGCAGCATATCTTTCCATTTGGCTCCAAAGTCAACCAGTGTGGTGATATTTGGTTCCCACGGTTCGGTTTTCAGGTTGTAGAAATCGTTGTAGGCCACTTCGGAACTGAAATATTCGTCGGCCAACCCGGCGAACGAATGTCCGAACTCGTGGACAAACACGACACAACTCAATTCGTGACCGGCAGTTCCAAGTCCGTAATAATTGTAGATGCCGCCACCACCGTATTTCTCGGAGTTGACAATGACAAACACTGCGTCGCAGGGTACGTTCCATACTTTGTCGCGGATAATCGCCAGATCGGGCGCTGTGAGGTAACGGTCGATACCGAAAGTCCAGAAATGCGACTTCAGCGCTGTGTTCTTCCAGATACCTTGCCCCGGAATGTCTACACCCGATTCTTCCGAAGGGCATTCCACCGCCCACACGTTGAAATCCTTCTTCCGGCTATCATAGGGCTTTGTTTGGAAAAGAAAATCGGTAAAACGAGCAGCGTCTTTACGGAATTTGTCCATTTCTTCCTTTGTATATCCTTCGGCAACGAATACCAAGTCGACTTTTTTGGCTGGGATTCCGTTATCGACAATCTTAGTCACCGGGTACGAGGGGCGTTTTTCGCGGTTGATGAAGATACTTTTCGGGTCGACTGTGGTTTGGAACAAAGGTTCGAACTTTCCTGTCGCGTAGCTCCGTGCCAGGACTTCCAATCGGATGTCCTTTTTGGGGTATGGTATCGCAATCACTTGACTGTACGATCGGTTGATCGTCTTTGCTTCATCAGTGGTACGCCATTCCTGGAATAACGAACAGAATCCTTTGCTATAGATCAGCTTTCCTGATACTTCGTCGTATACACGATAACAATATTCCCCGTAGTCGGGATTGTCGGTAAGATGTGTGAGCGGACCTCCCCACTGCGGTTCTTCGCGGAAACAATCTACATATATATTCTGCTGATCGGCATTACCGGCTAAGTAAAAATCGAAACGGAGCGTTTTCGGCTCGAAATAGTCATCGAAACGTAATTGTCCGTAGATCAAAGATAATTGACCAAAAATTAAGGCCGATGCTAATAATGTTTTTTTTAATAAAAGCATGTTTTCAATATTTTAACAAACCACAATTGTTACACGATCGTCTGCTGTGAGCCATTTCAAGCGTTCATTCCACGGTTTTTGCCTGGTTTCAGGACGTCGATCGAAAATTACCAGGTAAGCGGTTGCCGTCTGGTCGATCTTATCTCGGTATCTTTTGACCTGTTCCAAACCTTCTTCCGCAACCGTTTCAAAACTGTCATAACTATGCACTAATTTTATTTCTATGATGTTCCACCGTCCGTGGTATTCTATGGCCAGGTCCATACGGCCACGGCCTGCCGCATATTCGCGTTCGATATGTCCCCCGCCGTTGATCACCCTTTGCAGGAAAGCCATCAGCAGCAGGTGTGGGAAAGCCTCGGTGTAATCCGATTTTTGTTCCCACAATTCGGAATGACGTCGCCAGAATTTCTGGAATTCCTTCAACAGTTGTTCCATATCCAATGAACCGTCGGATTTTTGCCATTTCCAATCAGGTGCAGGAATGGCTAATTGCAGGCTGTAGGTGAGATATCGTGCCAATATTTCGCGGTAAATAGGATTGGCAATGCAGGGAGTGCCGTTTTCGATGGTAACCAAGCCCAAGTCGAGACACAGGCGGAATGCGTCACCTTCGGCCATCGTAGGGTCTGGTTCTCCGGTCAAAATGGTTTCAATCACCTGTTTGATTCTTGGGTCGCGCAAGCGTTCGCCCAAAGCGTCCAAATGTGTTTCGCGGGCCATGATCATCTGTTCACGTGCCTGAATGACGTGTTCAAGCGTCACAGTTTCGCGGCTTTCCATGTCCAATATGCGAAGTGTTGCCCGCATAAAAAGCGAATTGACAATCCATGGTTGACCTTTTGATTGCACGTAAACATAATCCAACGCCTCTTGCGTAATTTCTTGTCCGGTTTCTTTCGTCCGTTGTGCAAAAAGTTTCGCAATATCGTTTCTGCTAAAATTGGACAATGTCGCAGAATCAGCCTTGATGTTGAATGGCGAACCGGGATTAGGTGGAATACCTTCTTTAGCGGCTGTAATATAATCCTTCAGATCGCGCATACCCACCAATGCAATCGAAACAGGGAAAGAGCCAACGCCACGCGAGGCGAACCCGCCACGTAGCTGTCGCAGAAAACTGATCAACGGTGCGCCTTGCAACACATCTACCTCATCGAAGAGTACGACCAACGACTTGGGTGCCACCAATTCAGCCCAACGCATTAACGTGCTTCGTAGAAGTCCTTGTGTGGTGTCAAGATTCATTTCGGGTATCGGCAATCCTGCAAACTTGGCATGGTCGTATATATCCCGGTAGAGCGTCAGCATCGCATCCTCTTCGGAGGTGATGCCCTGGCAATCCTCCACGCTCACATAACAGGCGATGGCTTCGTCACCCGAATTGATTTCGCGCATCCAACTTTTCAGGAAAGTGGTTTTCCCCGTTTGGCGAGGAGCATGGAGTACCCAATAGAGCTTATCGCTGATATAGCGGTGCAATTGCGCTCCAACCAAGCGTTCTTCCGCATCCAGCATGTAATGCTCCTCCGGGTTGCATGGTCCGGTGGTATTGAAATACCGTACTTCCCTTTTCTCCAGCTGGCTCATCTTTATCAATTAAGAATTAAAAATTAAGAATTAAAAAATTAGGAACTCTTAATTCTTAATTTTTAATTCTTAATTCACAATTGTCAAATCCCCGTATAATTGAACGGTGTGATTTGCTTTAGCTCTTCCTTTACCTTAGGCGACACATTCAACTGGTCGATGAATGCATTCAATTTATGCTTGTCGATTCCTTCTTCCGAGGTGCGGGTTAACTCTTTAAGCGCTTCGTAAGGTTTGGGAAATCCTTCGCGACGCAATACCGTCTGGATTCCTTCACTCACCACCATCCAGTTGCGGGTGAGGTCGGCATCCAGTGCGGGATAATTAACAATCAGTTTGTCCAAACCTTTGATGATCGAATGTATAGCGATGATGGTATGCGCCATAGGAACACCAATATTCCGTAACACGGTGGAATCGGTCAGATCGCGTTGCAGGCGCGATACAGGTAATTTTGAGGCTAAGTGTTCGAACAGCGAGTTGGCAACACCCAGGTTTCCTTCAGCATTTTCGAAATCGATAGGATTCACTTTATGCGGCATGGCCGACGAGCCTACTTCAGCCTTGATGATCCTCTGCTTGAAATATTCCTGTGAAATATATGTCCAGATGTCGCGGCACATATCGATCAGGATATTGTTGATCCGTTTCAGCGCGTCGCATTGGGCGGCAAAATTGTCGTAATGCTCTATTTGCGTGGTTGTTTGGCTGCGGCACAATCCTAGTGTATGATTGACAAAGTTGTTGGCGAATGACTTCCAGTCGATATCCGGGTAAGCCACGTGGTGGGCATTGAAATTACCCGTTGCCCCGCCAAATTTGGCTGAAAACGGAATCGACCGGAATTGGTTGTACTGAACTTCGAGCCGCTCGACAAAGACCATTATTTCCTTGCCCAGACGGGTGGGCGAAGCCGGTTGTCCGTGCGTACGCGCCAGCATCGGGACTGTGGCCCACGACTGGGCGAAATTACGCAAGCGCAGCATTACGTCGTCGTAATACGGTATATATATCTGCTCAATGGCATCCTTGTTCGACAGGGGAATGGCCGTGTTGTTGATATCCTGTGAAGTCAGCCCGAAATGTATGAATTCGCTGAACGATTCGATACCAAGCTCACAGAACCTTTCTTTCAGGTAATATTCCACAGCTTTTACATCGTGGTTGGTTTCTTCTTCAATGGCTTTTACCCGTTCGGCAGCGTCTACATGGTAATTTTTGTAGATGTTGCGCAGGTTTTCGTATTTCGACTTGTCAAATGACTGCAATTGGGGCAGGGGTATTTCGCACAATGCTATAAAGTACTCTACTTCGACCTTGATGCGGTAGCGTATCAAGGCATATTCGGAATAATAACCGGCTAAGGGTTCGGTTTTACTCCGGTAACGGCCATCTATCGGCGAAATGGCAGAAAGAATGCTTAATTCCATTTGGGATTTAATTTAAAAGGACAAAAGTAGGAAAAAACTGGTAAATCCCTGTATAAAATTTCACCCGGGATGAAAGCCGTGCCGATCGTTCCCACAGCTTGCTCTCGAGCGGGTTTGCGGTGGACTTCACTGTCTACCGAGACAGACGGTGGCGCGGGTGACGGACGATGCTAACCGATCGTTGCCCCCGCCCTAAAAGTAGGCCGTAAGTTAGGCGGTCACCCCTTGTATTATAAAGTAGATTACGAAAAATCTAACTCAAGTGCAATTAAACCGCTTTCTCTCCTGCTAAAACTTCCCACGCAAATAAGTTCTGGAAAGCCAGAAGTCCAAAAAGTAGCTGAAATTACCTCCAAATTAGAAATCTCAATGGTCTCAGATAGTTTTTTTAATTCTTCATTGCACAGCATTTTTAACTTATCAAAACTGTCTTTTGTTTTACCACATTCAATAGGAATATCGGTACGAGGTTTTTCTTTTTTCATATTTTTTCTTTTTATTATAAATCCTCTCCGTTTGCTCTGTTATACTCATTGTCATAGAACATTTTGATATAATATTTTCCATAACGCTCACTAATCATAAACCAAACAGTTTTTTTTGAAAATTTTTCCAACATATATGAAAGTCCTGCCATCATCATCTCTGTTTGTATTTCTTCGGTTGGATTGGATAGTTGTTCCTCTGTATATTTCGACAAGAGAACAGACTGTATTTCCTTTACGACATCAACAGTATCCAAGTCTGAGGGCTTTTGATAAAAAACCGCTTCATATCGTTTCTTTTTAACTGTCATTTCATGAGAAATGTCTTCACTGTCAGGTATTTAATAGTATGATGACATCGCTGATATATACTTTTCATTAATCTGAAACTGCTGGCAGAGCTTATTGAATCTTATTTTAATATTCACTTCACTCGTTTCATTAGCATCACAAACCATAATTCGACATACTTTATTATTGTTTGTTACAATATGTATATTAACATCTGTTCCATTAAATTCGCCAACAAGGATATCTTTATTAAATGAATTACTTGTATATCCTTTATCTTTTAATTTCTTTATCATTTCAGATTTGCTTCCATCAACAGGAATGCCGAGAAACTGTGTTACATCTTTCTGAGCATACAGTGCTGTTGGTGAGATAAGTAACATATAAACCGATAAGAAAATTTGTAATTTTTTGATCATTTTATTATTGTTTTTTATTTCGCGCCTACTCTTTACAGGATTTTCAGCCATTCTCCTTTGTCAGGCCTCACTCTCAAATGCGGTACACCGTCTGCGGGTGCCGCCTAACGTTGATATTATTGGCAGAAAACACTTTTTACCTTACGATAATCCTGTTCCCCTGATGCCTTCGGGCTGGTCACGGTTTTTGTATTCGTCGGTCAACAAATCGTACATGTGGTTGATGATGGCCAGTAAAGCCGACACATTTCGTTGCGGAATAATCCTCTCGGCTTCTGTTCTCAAGTGTTTAAGCCTTACCCTGTCCGTATAGGCATTGTCACCTAGCAGGGCGTAATACATGTATATGCCGACTATCCAGTCGAAATCGTTCTTTTTCAGTTCGAATCCCAGGCTTCTCATTTCTTGTATTTTGCGCCGGATGACACTGGGGCTTCCCTGTATCCATTCCGATTCGTTGACTACGATGCTTCGGAACTGCCTCCGGTGCATTTCCGTACCTATTGTATCGAGCCTGCTTTGCAGGTCGGCCTTGTATGCAAAATATTCTTCCTTGATGTCGAGCATGGTCGAACGGCTATTCAAGTGATCGATTTCGGCGGCTATTTTCCGTTTGTTTTCTTCTATCTGGTATTTTTCGTCCGACACATCGTCGGCAACCAATTGCCGGCATTGTGTTTCGAGTGCTTCTATCCGTTCGATATTGCGCCTCAGCAGGGCGGCGGTTTCAAAATCTTCGGTTTGTACGGTTTTTGTCATCAGTGCATTGCACTCGCGTTTCAGGTAGTTCAGTTCCTCGAGCAGTCGTCCCGTATGCACTGTCCGCTGGTTGGGACTAAAAACGGCCGTCTGTTCATACTCCAGGGCGCTGATGTATGCGCTGATACTCAAGTCGCGGCTTTCGCTCATTTCGAAACAGATCTCAATATCGCAACCTTTGATGAGGTCGGCGGGTAAATTGCCGGCAGGGATTTCGATGAACCCGATCGGGACGCAACACTGCGGACTGTAGAACCTGTGGCCTTCCACCACATTGATGAGTAGCCGGTCGTTGCTGTCCTTCAATATGGTACGGTTGATGGTGCGGGTCATTGTCCTGCGCAACGGCAGAAGGGCGTTTTTCTCGAAAACCGGTTCGAGCAGGCTGCCTTTATTGGCAGTATCGTCTACTTCTAAACATATATCGTTGGGAAGCGGTTGTCCTTGGATGGAATATTTGCCTTGGATGATCTCAATGGCGGCTATATCTGCATCAATGGGCATTTGTTGGTTATCGTACAATTTCAACCGGAAACGGTTGGCGCATCCTGCCAGCAACGGCAATACTTCTGCAATGCGTCCGTTGAAAGGCTTCAGGCCCGAATCGTAGCCTCCATCTTCGCGAATGATACGATACAACCCGTCGAGTGCTACGGCGGCAGAAAAGAATTCTTCCATATCACGCGAATGTTTGGCATAAGCCGTTTTGATAGGTATTTTCGGCGTGTCGTTTTTGGCCGGATCGTGGATTTCATTAGTGCGCGGTTCCACTTTACACGTTTTGGTGGCTGCGTAATATGCTGCTCCCACGGCAACTGCGGTGGTAGGGTCGGTGGAGCAATTAACGCAGATACCCAATTCCCTTCCGATGGTTTCGCGTACGGCAGGGATGTATGTGCTGCCCCCAATCATGACGACCTCGCCTATTTGTCCTGCAACCAATGAATTGCGTTGCATGATCTGCCTGACCAGATCGATGGTCTGGTCTATTTGCGGACGTATCAATGCTTCGAATTCCTCACGGGCGATGGTGAGGCATATCTCGTGTTCTTCGCCGTCGGCATCCGTTATTTCGAACTCAACATCGGCACTTGGATATCCAGAAAGCATGATCTTGGCTTCTTCGGCTTTGTGCTGGAGGATGTAATAAAGATGATTGTATGGATTGCTGGCGCTTCGCAATCCTGCGATACCGGGAAACCGGTTCATGGCTTCGAGTTTGGGAACGATCAGTTGCTGGATGATGGCCGTGTCGAAATCCATCCCGCCTAAGTAATTGTCACCTTGATGGTCTATAATACGCATTTCTTCTCCGATGGATACCAATGCGGCATCGAATGTTCCGCCGCCAAGATCATACACCAGCCAATAGCCTTGCAGGTCTTGTCCAGAAGCTTTGTTGGCAAAGGCAAGGCTTGCCGCGATAGGTTCCTGCAAAAGTACCACTTCGGCGAATCCAGCTTCGTAACCGGCTTGTTTGGTAGCATTGCTCTGGATGGTGTCGAACGATGCCGGGATAGTGATTACGATACTTTGCGGTTTCTCGCCCGTGTGGATGAATTCGCGAAGTTCTTTCAGGATAATTGCACTTAGATGTACCGGTGTCATATTCTCGTTCCGGTTGGGAATGAAATACGATTCGTTGGTACCTACCTTGCGTTTGAATCCGCCGATCACATTATTCGGGTCTTTTTCGAGGTATTCGCGGGCCTTGTCGCCGATCAACGTCCGTTCTTTGCGGAAGGCCACCACGCTCGGTAGCGTCTGTTTCAATCCTGCGGGGTTACGGTATATTTCCACTTCGCCGTTGCGGCATGAGGCGATCAACGAATTGGTGGTTCCTAAATCAATGGCAAAATCAATGGTCATGATGATATGGTACTAAATGAAATATCAGTCTGTTAAAGCAAGATGTAATATAATCGCAATTAGTGCAATGATGATAACGATCAGTATGTTAATGATATTCTTCTTTTCTGCCACAGGGGTAACGGCGGGTTCGAGCCGCAAGTGGTACAACGGCTTATTAACGGTGGCAGGCGCCGGATCATACCACGCGAATGGTATATTTTCGTCTTCTTCCTGTCGAGGGCAGGCTGTTTGTCCATAATAACGATGATAGAAATCGATCTGCATCCTGAAAATATTACACAATAAATCATTCATCGGTAAATTCGATCCGTTGTGCAGCAGAGCTACCGATTCCTCCGGTTTTTCTTTATGAAGTTCGCGGGAAAGCTTATGTAAAAGCCTGCAATATTCGTCTATGTCTTGCGAAAAAAGATGCACGGGTTTGAGGCATAACAATTGCATGGTACCCAGCGAAATGATTTTCTGCATTTGTTGAAACCGGTCTTCCTGAAAGGACGATTCTACGAAGTATTCCATAAAAGCGGTCGCCTTTCGAAGGTAATCGCAGGCCGGTTGCCAGGCTTCTGCCTCTATGCTTGCAGGCGGAAACATCTGTTTGCACAAAGCGGCGACATGAACGGCCGTACCGGTAGCGAATGATTTTGCCAGCAGTTTCTGGAAAGCAGGAACTACATAAGGAGTTATCCATTGGATGAATGCCTCGTCTTCGTATTCGCGAAGGGCGACAAACTGTTGACCTTTGGTGAATTCGCCTGTTTCCAGGAAATGCCGCATCACACCGTCGTTATCTACGGCTAAGTGGTATGCCAGGTGTTCGTCTTTCTGCAACCGATCAAATGTAGTGATGATTTCCTGTTTACCAAACTCCTGCCCGTTAATGGAAATGGTTGAGTTGCCGGACAAATCGAGCTCGGCTACCCAGCGTTTTCGCGCCATACGAATTTCCTGTTGGCTAGGTGGCTTATCGTTGTCCCAATCCAACAAAGTAACAGGCGATATATATAATCCGGTGTTTGTCAATGTGTAAAGATAATAATAATCCGGATAATGAGAATAATAAGAGCTGCAATAGCCCAGCCTTCACGTCCTCCTTTCTTTTCGGTCACATTTCCGGCAGGTGGGCCGGCCATCGATTCGGGATTCTGTTTGTACCATCGGTGCGGGATATTTTCATCCTTGGGCAAGAAGGGACTAACCCTGGCGCCGTTATTGAGGTAAATTTTGAGATTGTGTTTGTAATAAGTATTACGTAAATCCTCATCCATCGGCAGGTTTAGTGCGTTTTGCAGGAGTGCAACTGCTTCCTGTCTTTTTCCCGATTCGTGAACACGATCGATAAGGTTTACCAGCATAAGGCAATACTCCCTGTATGCACTCTGGTATAAATACGGTGGCATTAAACAGAGCAACTGCATGGCGCTCATGGTGATGTTTTGCCGCATCTGGACAATCCGCTCGTCCGTACATGGTGCGCCGTTGAAATATTCCATAAAAGCATTAGCCCGTTGCAGGTAGTCACCTGCCGGTTTCCATGCTTCTGATTCCGAATCATCCGGGATAAATAGTTGCTTGTATAATGCAGCCGCATGAATAGCTGTTCCGGTGGCAAAAGCAGCTGCCAGTTGTTTTTGAAATGCAGGTATAACATATGGAACAATCCAGACGATGAACGCTTCGTCTTCATATTCCGGACATTCGCCGAACGATTGCCCTTTGGTGAAATCCCCCGTTTCGAGGAAATGTAACATCACCGGGTCTTTGGCTACGGCCAGATGGTAGGGTAAGTAAAGATCACCCTGTAACCGGTCGAAAATATCGATGATTTCTTGTTTGCCATATTCCTTGCCATAGATCGGGATGGTTGCCGCACCCAACAGGTCGAGCTCTGCCAACCAGCGTTTCCGCGCCATACGGATGTCTTGTTCCGATGGCAGCATGTCCGGTTCCCAGTTGAGCAACGTGACAGGTGATATGTACAAACAGTCCATCAACCTACAATGACCACACCTTTTTGCAATAATTGGCGGCTATGACCTGTTTTCAAGTAAAGTACAGGTTTCAATACCTCGATAATCCGTAACGAATTATTGCGTGCATTTTCGCTGATGGTTGCTTCCAGGTCGGTGCGTGTTTCGCTGTAAATCTCGTTAATCGGATTGTACATCCATATCCCGGCATCTTCCATAGTCTGTACCATACGTTGGTACAGACGCCTGATTGTCTGTGAATTTTCTCCTTTTTGCAGAAATCTGCGGTCCAGCTCATACACCAGGTTGGCCATCCTGATCCATTCGTCTTGTGTTTCCATCAAAAATACATAAAAATGTTTCCTATTTTTACGATATCGGGATATGAAAAGTTTCATTACCATGTGAATTTTATGCACTTGACAGTGGAATGCCGTGGTACGGATTCAATCTATTGTCAATTATGGAAAATAAAACGCCGTCTAAACAAAACTGCCATAGGCTTGTTCCTTTTTTGTACACTTTATAAGTGTTAAAAACGTTGAATATCTAATCCAAAAAACAAAAAGAGTTATGTGTAAGAGTCTTAAATCAACAAAGCTGCTTGTTTTGATGATGGCAGGCATGTTGGCAATAGAGAGTTTTGCCCAGAAGAAACCGAATATCGTGGTTATTTTCGGCGACGACATCGGGCAATCGCAAATTAGTGCCTACACACGCGGCATGATGGGGTACCGCACCCCCAACATCGACCGGTTGTATAAGGAGGGCGCTATCTTTACCGATGCATACGGACAGCAGTCATGTACGGCAGGCCGGGCTTCGTTTATCCTCGGACAGGAACCATTTCGGACAGGATTGCTTACCATTGGCATGCCTGGTGATGACCATGGGATTACCGACTGGATGCCTACCATTGCCGATGTGATGAAGGCGCAAGGGTATGCTACCGGCCAATTTGGCAAGAACCACCTGGGTGACCGGGATAAACACTTGCCTACGAAACATGGATTCGACGAATTCTTTGGCAATCTTTACCATCTGAATGCCGAAGAGGAACCCGAAGGATATTTCTACCCGAAAGATCCGGAATTCCGCAAGAAGTATGGTCCACGCGGTGTATTGAAATCCACAGCCGACGGTAAAGTGGAAGACACCGGGCCGTTGACAAAAAAACGCATGGAAACCATTGATGAAGAGTTCTTTGCGGCATATAAGGATTTCGTGGGACGTCAGGCAAAAGCCGATAAACCGTTCTTTGTATGGTTTAATACAACCCGCATGCATGTATTTACCCACCTGAAACCCGAATCAGTGGGGCTTACCGGTAAGGGTATTGAAGCAGACGGCATGAAAGAACATGATAATATGATCGGTGAGTTACTGAAACAATTGGATGATCTGGGGTTGACCGACAATACCATTGTTGTATATGCTACCGATAACGGTGGTGAAATCGCATCGTGGCCCGATGGCGGTATGATGCCGTTCAAAGGTGAGAAAGGCACTACTTGGGAAGGTGGTTTCCGTATTCCGATGCTGATTCGTTGGCCGGGTATGATTCAACCACAAACCGAATGCAACGAAATCATTTCGTTACTCGATATGTTCCCGACATTATGCGCTGCTGCCGGTGTTCCCGATATCAGGGAAAAAATGGCCAAAGGTTGGACCGGTGCAGGGAAAACCTTTAAGGTACATCTGGATGGCTACAATTTCATGCCGTATTTCCAGGGAAAAGAAACAAAAGGCCCGCGTGAAAACTTTATGTATTTCGACCAGGCAGGTAACCTGAACGCGATCCGCTGGAACGACTGGAAAGTGGCTTTTGCTATTGCTTCCGAAGGGAATATAGCTACATCGCATCGCGAAGTTACTTCGTGGGCAAGGGCATATAACTTGCGTATGGATCCCTATGAGCGTAAAGACGAAAGCGGCATGGAAACAGAGTGGAGCATGCAACAAATGTGGCTGTTGGTTCCGATTCAACAACAAGTGAAAAATTTCTTTGCCGATTTCGAAAAATACCCTTATCAGGCAGGTAGCACATTGAACCCGTCAGGCATTAATTATGGGTTGCTCAAACAGCAGGAGGCACTGAAACGCTTGAAAGAGATTGAAACCCTCAAACCTAACTAATATCCGTTTTAAACCTCGATCATTTTTTAAGCCGTTTCTTCACAGGGACGGCTTTTTTCATGAATTGGAAATTCCCTGTAGCAGAACTTTATGAACGCATGCTGAAAACGAAGCTGGAGAAAGTAGCGATGCTCGAAAAAATACTTGCGGAGAAAAAATAGTTGCCGGCCTTACATCCAGATGGATTCGTGCAGGATATCCGTCAGGCTGTGATGATAGATAAAGATGATGGTACGGATGAGATGGTAACCACCCAACAGGTAAGCTAAAAAATAAGCCAGCCTGCGGCTATGGAGAATACTATGGAAGTATTCCTTCCCGGTAATGATTTCCATACTGAGCACTACTATCGCAATAATACAGGCTATAATTGCCGGGAAACCAAGAATATGGTAGGAAATACTTTTGTATACGTCACCCTGATAAGCAAATACAAGCGATTTGGTGATACCGCATCCGGGACACGGGAGTCCGGTTAACATTTTCATAGGGCAGAAAGATTGCGACATCTCCACATGCGGATTTGTCAGCATAATAACATATGGGAAAGCCAGGATGATAATCGCCCCAGCTATTCCCATAATTTTACCAACTACTTTTGGATGCTTAGTTATAGAGTTTGTTAATATCACCTTGAACGATCATTGCTGCAACCATCGGGATAAAAATTCCCAGGATCAAAAGCAGGGTAGAGTTGTCCTTTTCCGGTTCACCCACTTTTTTATATACTTGGGGTAATGCATCCCTGCCGGCCAGGTAATAAAAATATACATTTACCGGGAAGCAACACCCGGCAAAAATTGCAATAGGCTGTGAGATAACCTCCTTTTCGGCTACGGCATTCAATACCTGGGCTGTTTTAATGTTCCAGTATATCAAATACAAACCACAAGTAATAAATCCTAGAAGCAATACTACAATCGGATCGTTTTTAAATCTTGGTATTTCCTGATTCATGTTGATTAAATTATAAATTGGTTGATAAATCGGGCACAAAACTATGAAATAATATCAGTAAACAAATATTGATCCGTTATATTCCGTAAAATTATCTTGTTATTCAACAAACCAAACAAAACTTTGTTACAGATTATGTCAGATACAATGTAAATCAATAATTTTTTCAAATAAATCATCTATATAAAAGAAGAAAGTATGAATAAGAAAGTTAAAACAATGAAAATGATGTTTTTAACAACAATAGTATTGATGGTCTTTGCTTTTGCAGGCAACAGTTATGCCCAGAAAAAACCGAATATCCTGGTGATTTTCGGCGATGATATCGGGTACCACAATATCAGTGCTTACAGTCATGGTATTATGGGATTCAAAACACCCAACATCGATAAAATTGCTAAAGACGGTGTTATGTTTACCGATTATTATGGGCAGCAAAGCTGTACGGCTGGTCGTGCCGCGTTTATTACCGGGCAATGTCCGTTCCGTACCGGTTTGACGAAAGTCGGTATGCCGGGTGCGCCTGTGGGTTTGCAGGCTGAAGACCCTACCATCGCTGAATTCTTGAAACCATTGGGGTATGCTACCGGGCAATTCGGTAAGAACCACCTGGGTGATCAGGACAAGTATTTGCCCACAAAGCATGGTTTCGACGAGTTTTTCGGAAATCTCTACCATCTGAATGCTGAGGAAGAACCCGAACAACCGGAATATCCGAAAGATCCTGCTTTCCTGGCCAAACACAGGCCGCGCGGCGTGCTCCGCTCTACAGCCGATGGTAAGGTGGAAGATACCGGCCCGTTGACCAAGAAACGTATGGAAACTGTGGATGAAGAATTTCTGGCTGCTGCCAAGAATTTCATCAATCGCAATGTCAAAGCTGGCACACCATTTTTTACATGGTTCAATGCCACCCGTATGCATGTGAATACCCACTTGAAACCGGCCTCGCAGGGTAAAACCGGTCTCGGCCTGCAAGCTGATGGTATGGTGGAACATGACGGTATGGTAGGCGAATTGCTTGCTTTGCTCGATGAGTTAGGTATCGCCGATAATACCATTGTGATTTATACTACCGACAACGGCGCCATGAAAAACCAATGGCCCGATGGTGGTGTTTCGCCCTTCCGTTCCGAAAAGGATACCAACTGGGAAGGCGCTGTACGTGTGCCTTGTGTTGTCCGTTGGCCGGGTCATTTTCAACCGGGTATGGCAGTAAATGATATATTCTCAGCTGAAGACTGGCTGCCTACTTTGGTGGCTGCTGCCGGCGGTGATGCTAACCTGGTGGAAAGTGTTAAGAAAGGTGTGAAAGCTGGTAATAAAACTTTCAAGGTGCACCTAGATGGCTACAATCAGTTACCGTTCCTCGAAGGTAAAGTGGCTAAATCTTTGCGCAACGAGTTTTATCTGTTTGATGACGATGGTAACTTAGCCGCTGCCCGGAAAGGCCAGTATAAAGTGACTTTCTCTCTGCAGGAAGCAACGGGAATGGCCATTTGGCGTACTCCGTTATCGACGCTCAAAGCACCCTTCCTGATCGACTTGCGCCAGGATCCTTATGAATATGCTTATGACGGTTCCATCAATTACGAAAAATGGATGCTCGACAAGAATTTCCTGATTTTTGATGTAATAGATATGGTCGCTGCATATCTCGAAACCTATAAAGATTTTCCGCCGCGCCAAAGTCCGGCCAGCTTTACAATTGATAAGGTGACAGCAAACATGAAAGCCGCCGCCGATGCACGTAATGCTGCCGCTGCAAGGAAATAAAGGTTCTTTAAAATGATCATGGAACACCCGGGTTAACGAATAATCCGGGTGTTTTTATTATTAATTGGTAAAATGCTGGAAAAGATATTTTTTTAATTTTCCTAAAAAGCTTCATTCTATTAAAGGATGGAGATCTTTAGTCTTTATAAAATCTTTATACTGCTACTGTTTTCTTTACAAAATCAAAACAAACCCCCGCCTACTTTTGTCTTGATTTAATCAATAAACGAAAATAATGGATATTGTACGTAACATATTGCCGTTCATTCTTTTACTTGTTGTAGTAACTCCTTTTCTGGGCGACTACATATATAAGGTATTGGACGGAAAAAGACATTTCATGCTTCCGGTGTTTGGATGGCTCGAAAAGGGTATTTACCGGTTCGTATCAATACATCCGGCACAATCGATGGATTGGAAAAAATATTGTACAGCATTGCTGATGTTCAATCTGTTGGGATTTGTTGTTCTTTTTATCATTTTGCTGGTGCAGAAATGGCTTCCGCTCAACCCGCAGGATGTCGGGAATATGAGCTGGCATTCGGCATTCAACACCTCGGTTAGTTTCGTGACCAATACCAACTGGCAGGGCTATGCCGGCGAAACCGGATTGAGCTATTTCAGCCAGATGGTGGGACTCTCAGTGCAGAATTTTGTGAGTGCTGCAACCGGAATTGCTGTTTTTGCAGCATTGGTACGAGGCATTACAGGGCGGACAGTCAAGGAAATTGGTAACTTCTGGGTCGATCTCACACGTTCCACCCTTTATATCCTTTTGCCACTTTCGATTGTTTGGGCGGTTCTGCTGGTAGGACAAGGTGTGGTACAGAATTTTCATTCCTACACCGACGCTACAACTCTTGAGGGCGCTACGCAAATCATCCCGCAAGGACCTGCCGCATCGCAAATAGCAATCAAACAACTTGGAACCAATGGCGGTGGATTTTTTAATGCAAACAGCGCTCACCCGTTGGAAAACCCGACTCCTTTCTCCAATTTTTTGGAAATAGTGGCTATCTTGCTGATACCGGTTGCATTGACATTTACTTACGGACGGATGGTCAAGTCGCAACGGCAAGGCTGGGCAATTTTTTCTGCCATGGCAATTCTTTTTGCCATAGGGTTAACTGTCTCTTTGCATTCGGAATACCAATCTTCCAGACTTTGGGAAGGGCTATCGTATATGGAGGGAAAGGAAACCCGCAACGGCATCGCCGGGAGTATACTGTGGTCGGAAGTAACCACGGCGGCATCAAGCGGTTCGGTCAATGCCATGCACGATAGCTTGTCGCCCTTGTCGGGGATGGTGGCCATAATCAATATGATGCTCGGCGAAGTCATTTTCGGTGGGGTGGGAGCGGGGATGTACGGCATGCTCATCTTTGTAATCCTCACTGTATTCATAGCAGGGCTGATGGTTGGCCGGACTCCTGAATTCCTCGGGAAGAAAATAGAAGCCTTTGAAATAAAAATGGCAATGCTGGTCGTGATAGCACCCTCAGTGGTTATCCTGTTGTTCTCGGCCATTTCTTGTAGCTTACCTGCCGGATTGTCGAGTCTTGGGAATGCCGGGCCACACGGACTTTCCGAGATATTGTATACGTTTGCTTCTGCGGCAGGTAACAATGGCAGTGCATTTGCCGGACTGAATGCCAATACTGTTTTTTATAATGTGCTGATTGCTGTTGGTATGATCATCGGGCGGTTTGGAGTGATCATTCCCGTACTGGCTATTGCCGGGAATATGGCGCAAAAGAAGATCACACCTGCATCGTTAGGTACTTTCCTGACGGATAACTGGCTTTTTGTAGGCCTGTTGGTAATCATCATCCTGATTGTAGGCGGATTGACTTTTTTCCCGGTGCTTTCGCTGGGGCCAATTGTCGAACATCTGTTGTTACAAAGCGGAGTTTCGTTTTAGTATTTTCCCGCAGATGACGCAGATCATCGCAGAAGAATTGGTTAACAATCTGCGTAAATCAGCGAAATCAGTGGGACACAATCTATAATCAAAAATGAATAAGAAGTCTTTCTTCAATAGTGGGCAAATTGCCGATGCTTTAAAAATGTCTTTTGTAAAACTGCATCCTGCCGACTTGGTTAAAAACCCGGTTATTCTCGTTGTGGCGGTTGGCGCTTTACTTTCAACCGTTATTACAATATGGGGGATCTTTCATTCTCAATTTTCAACTTTCAATTTTCAATTATCCATTTGGCTGTGGATTACCGTGTTGTTCGCCAATTTTTCCGAAGCTGTTGCCGAAGGACGCGGAAAGGCGCAGGCTGAAAGCCTGCGAGCCAATCGGTCACAAACCAAAGCACGGAAGTTGATGGGCGACAAGGAAGAACTCGTTGCTGCTTCATTGCTCAAAAAAGGCGACATCGTGGTGTGCGAAGCAGGCGACACCATCCCGTCCGACGGCGAGATTACCGAAGGTATTGCCAGTGTGGACGAGTCGGCTATCACAGGCGAATCGGCGCCGGTGATCCGCGAAAGCGGCGGCGACCGTAGTGCGGTGACCGGTGGTACGAAAGTGTTGAGTGACCGAATTGTGATCCAAATCACGTCCGATGCCGGTAATACCTTCATCGACCGGATGATTGAATTGGTGGAAGGCGCCCAACGGAAAAAGACGCCCAACGAGGTTGCCCTTACTATCCTGTTGGTGGCGCTTTCCGTTATCTTCCTGCTTGCTGTGGTCACTTTGCCGGCCTTCTTTGGCTATAGTCTTGATGCATCGGGCCTGCCGCGATCGGAAAATCTCACATTACCTGTGTTGATTGCCTTACTGGTTTGCCTTATTCCTACCACCATCGGCGGATTATTGAGCGCTATCGGTATCAGCGGCATGGACCGTTTGATGAGGCGCAATGTGATCGCTACCAGCGGACGTGCTATCGAAGCGGCGGGTGATGTGGATGTTCTGTTACTCGACAAGACCGGTACCATCACTTTTGGTAATCGTATGGCCAGTGAGTTGATTCCTGCTGAAAAGGTGGACATGCAAATGTTGGCCGATGCTGCTCAACTCTCGTCGTTGAGCGATGAAACACCCGAAGGTCGTTCGGTAGTTATTTTGGTGAAGGAGAAATACGGTATCCGCGGACGTGATCTGACCGGGTTGGATGCCGAGTTTGTACCTTTCACCGCGCAGACACGTATGAGTGGCGTGGACATAAAGGTGGATGGTAAGCAGCAGCGGATACGGAAAGGTTCGGTGGAAGCCATACGTTCGTTTGTACAGGGCAACAACGGATTTTTTCCAAAACAGACCGAGGAAAAGGCTATAGAGCTTGCCCAACAAGGAGCTACGCCGTTGATTGTGGCTGAAGATAACCGCGTGTTAGGCATCATTCATTTGAAGGATGTGGTGAAAGGCGGTATCAAACAACGCTTTGCACAACTCCGTAAGATGGGTATCCGCACAGTGATGATCACTGGAGACAATCCCCTTACGGCTGCCGCCATTGCCGCTGAAGCCGGTGTAGACGACTTTCTGGCCGAAGCCAAGCCGGAAGATAAGTTGCAACGAATCCGTGAGGAACAGGCCAAAGGACACCTGGTGGGCATGATTGGCGACGGTACGAATGATGCGCCGGCTCTGGCGCAGTCGGATGTGGGTATCGCCATGAACAATGGGACACAGGCAGCCCGCGAAGCCGGGAATATGGTCGACTTGGACAGTAACCCCACCAAGCTGATAGAAGTTGTGGAAGTGGGCAAGCAACTGCTGATGACGCGAGGCGCACTCACCACGTTCAGTATCGCCAACGATGTGGCCAAATATTTTGCCATCATTCCTGCCATTGCTGTTACCCTGTATGCAGGCGCTTCGGGAACGGGTGCGTTATCTGCGCTCAACATCATGAAATTGTCGTCACCTGAAAATGCTGTATTGAGCGCTGTGATCTTCAATGCCCTGATCATTATCCTGCTGGTGCCGCTGGCGCTGAAAGGTGTAAAATACCGGACAGAGCCGGCTACGGTGTCGCTCATGCGGAACCTGTTCATTTACGGGTTAGGCGGATTAGTAACGCCGTTCATTGGTATTAAATTGATAGATTTGATTTTAGAAATAATATGATCCAATTTACAAATTTGTGAAAATTCGTGTGAATTCGTGGACAAAAATATCATCATGAAAACATTCACCACATCATTAAAAATACTCGTCGTTATGACGGTTCTATTGGGCGTCGTTTACCCGTTGTTCATTGCCGGCATTGCCCAGGTTTGTTTCCCCGATAAGGCCAACGGTTCGCTCATCGAAAAAAACGGAAAAATAATTGGTAGCATGCTCGTCGGCCAGCAGTTCGACAGTGCTGCTTATTTTAGTTCGCGTCCGTCGGCTACCGGCTACAGTACGTTACCTTCGGGTGCATCCAACTTAGGATTGACCAGTAGGAAACTGTATGACCAAGTGAAGGAACGGAAAGAGGCGTTTATTGTCCGCAACGGGATATCACCCAGTAGAAAAATCCCGTCAGAGATGTTATTTGCCTCTGCCAGTGGATTGGATCCGCATATTTCGCCCGAAGCTGCCACATTGCAAATCAACAGGATTGCCAAAACACGAAAGTTTTCCGATCAACAGAAATGGAAATTACAATCGTTGGTGGAAGAAATGACGGAAAAACCTCAATTTAACTTGTTCGGTGAGTCGCGGATCAATGTATTATTGCTAAATTTGCGGTTAGATGAGATGAAATGATATATGGAAGATAATCGCCCGAATCCTGATGAATTGCTTGCTTCGATCCGGCAGGAAGAAGAAACGGAGCGGAAAGGCAAGTTGAAAATATTTTTCGGTATGTCGCCCGGTGTAGGAAAAACCTATTCCATGCTCCAAGCCGCACAAACCGACCTTGTCAAGGGTGTACATGTGGTGGTGGGTTATGTGGAAACTCACCATCGCTCCGAAACTGAAGCCTTGCTCGATGGACTAACCATTATTCCCCGTAAGAAGGTTGTTTATAAAAATACGACGCTCGAGGAAATGGACTTGGATGCCATCCTCGAAATGCATCCGTACCTGGTGCTGGTGGACGAGCTGGCGCACACCAACGCCTCCGGGTGCCGTCATTTGAAACGCTATCAGGATGTACTGGAGCTGCTCGATAACGGTATCAATGTATATACCACAGTCAATGTACAACACCTCGAAAGTTGTACCGGCACTATTGCCGAGATCACAGGAATCACTATCAGGGAAACACTTCCGGATGAGGTTTTCGAGAATGCTGACGAAGTAGAACTTGTGGACATTACTCCCGACGAACTTTTCACCCGCCTGGCCGAAGGTAAAGTTTATACCCCTGAACGTTCCAAAGAGGCTGTCAAAAACTTTTTCCGCAAAGGAAATATCACTGCCCTGAGGGAAATGGCGCTTCGTATTGTGGCCAACCGGGTCGACAAACAGCTTAAGAAGTATATGCAGCAAAAGCGCATCCCGGGGCCATGGAAATCGGGTCTGCACTTGCTTGTGCTTATCGGTGCAAGTCCAACTTCGGCGCAACTGATACGGTGGACAAGGAACCTGGCTGTCTCGATGGGTGCGGACTGGGTGGCTCTGCATGTTGAAACCGTGCAACCGATGGACGATAAGGCGAAAAAGCAGTTGGCCGCTAATATTAACCTTGTCAGGCAATTGGACGGGGAAGTGATTACCACTTCGGGTAACGACCTGGTGAAAGCCTGCCTGAATATTGCCCGTAAAGAAAACATAACCCACATCCTTGTCGGGAAACCATGGAGGGGCAATTTACTTACTCCTGTGTTCACCAAAAAGAATTTTGTTAATCGCCTGATCGATGAAAGCGGTAATATTGATGTGTATGTACTTGGTTCGGAAGATAGACCCGCAGGTAAGCGTAAAGGCAAACTTACCTTTACGGGATTTACATCCAAATTCAGTGAATATGTTTTGGCGGCTTCGGTAGTCACCATAACAGCTTTATTGTGTCTGCCCCTTATCGGGGAAACCGGCTACCAATCGGTGTCATTCATCCTGCTTTTAGTTTTGTCCATTTTGTCCATTTTTTTCAGTATTGGTCCTATCCTGTTGGCTGCTACACTAGCAGCTTTATGTTGGAATTTTTTGTTTATCCCACCACAATTCAATTTTCATATCAACACTCCGTCGAATATCCTTACTTTCCTGATGTTTTATTCTATCGCCCTTGTTAACGGTATTCTTACTTCACGGGTCAGGAAGCAGGAAAAATTAGCTGTTAACCGTGAGGAACGTACCAATGCGTTGTTCCACCTTACCAAGCAGCTTGCCAATGCTACGGATGTAAAGGAAGTAGTTGCCGCAGGGACTGCCGATATTAAGAAATATTTTGGTGTTGATGCCTTTTTTGTTTTACAGGATGGTAATGGACATTTGACTAACAAAAGATATCTTCCAAAGGGACATGCTTTCTCTAATGCCGAACAAGGTGTTGCCGAATGGGTATTCAAGCATGCGCGTAATGCCGGGCGGTTTACCGATACATTGCCCTCGGGCGAATATACTTATTACCCGTTGAAAGGTTCGCGCACCAAACCGGGTGTTGCAGCTGTGAAACAAGTTAATGCATTTGCCGGGGAGACGGCTATTTTCTGGGATACTTTCCTGACACAGATGTCTTTATCTATCGAACACCAATATCTGGGACAAGTTGCCACCAAGACAACTTTGCTAAATGAGTCGGACAGGCTGTATAAAACGTTGTTCAATTCCATCTCACATGAATTGCGAATACCGGTGGCTACGATCATGGGTGCATCGGATACTTTGCTGACCGATCAGTATCCTGACCATGTGAAGACTGAGCTTTACGAAGAAATATTCAAAGCATCCAAACGACTCAACCGGTTGATCGAAAATCTGCTGAATATGTCGCGGCTTGAATCGGGACGGTTAGCCCTACGCCTCAACTGGTGTGACATCCGCGACCTGATCAATCGCGTGACGAAAAGCCTTAGCGAAGAACTTCATTCTTTCCGGGTAGATGTGGTTGTTCCTGATCCGATGCCATTGGTCAGGCTCGATTTTGGTTTGATGGAGCAGGTGTTGTACAATCTGGTGTATAATTCGAGTCAGTATGCCCCGTCTGGGACTACCATCCGCGTTAAGGCATTTTACGACAATAACCGGCTGGTGTTGCAGGAAATGGATCGTGGCCCGGGATTTGCACCGGATGTTTTACCGCATGTGTTCGACAAGTTCTATCAGGCTAAGGACAATCGCGAAAATAAAACCGAAGGGCTTGGGTTGGGATTGTCCATTGTAAAAGGCTTCGTGGAGGCACATAAAGGTAGTGTGTCTGCTGAAAACAGGCAAAACGGCGGTGCTCGCTTCACCATTCAAATACCGACAGAAATTTCATACGGTAACGAATAATAAAATAAGGAATGTTTTACTTACCATGATAATCAAGAATAGTCAATTGAAAATCAAAAATGAACAAGGACGGATTGATTTTGATTGTTGATGACGAATTGCCTATCCGCCGGCTTCTTGCTATAACTTTGGGAGCCAATGGTTACAAAACCGTTGAAGCAGCCACAGCAAAGGAAGCAACGGTAATGGCTGCCGGTCATCATCCCAATTTGGTGATCCTTGACCTGGGGCTACCCGACGAGGACGGCATGGAGGTACTGAAACGTTTGCGGGAATGGTATTCCAAACCTATACTGATTCTATCCGTCCGTAATTCGGAGGACGATATTATCCAGGCTTTGGACTTTGGCGCTAACGACTATTTGGTAAAACCTTTCCGGACGGGCGAACTGTTGGCACGTATCCGTGCAGCTATCCGCCAAAACCAATCGGGGGAAGATATTCCTGTGATTGAAATAGCCGATCTTGCAATCGATGTTGCGAACCATACTGTGAAAAAGAACGGTGAATTGTTGAAACTTACTTCTACTGAACTTGCTTTACTCGCCTTATTTGCCCAGAACACGGGTTGTGTGCTGACACATCAATACATCCTTAAAGAAATATGGGGACACAGTTATATGGAACAGAGCCAGTACCTACGGGTATTTGTGGCGCAACTACGGAAAAAGATCGAGGATAATCCTTCGAAACCTATATTATTGATTACCGAATCGGGTATTGGATACCGGTTTGGAGTGTAAGAAGGATAAACAAAATACCGATAATGTCTCTTTTTTGTAACTCTTTCTGGGTTTTTACGTATAATAATACGTTTGCAACATTTTCTTGTTGCATTTGTTTATGTAAAGTATGTGCAAAAACGGGAGATTCTGCACCTTTATTTATGCTAGACATTATATTTGAATTTGTAAAAACGTTTCATCAAAAATGAAGTTGACCATTACGCAAAAGTTGGGTTCTGGGTTTGGAATTATCATCCTTGCCGTATTAATCAGTCTGTATTTAACCAACCGTACAGGTCGTAAATATCAGGCGCTCGAGAATAAAATCATGACGGAGCTTAATCCCAGCCGGGATAATTTAACTCAACTGTCGGACATGATTACCTATGCCAATTTCCTGACGCAAAACTGGGTTTTTGTAGAACAGACACCCGATACCGACAATAAGTTAGCCCTTGTTGCCATTCATCAAAAGGAGTTTGGAACATTGAGCGATAGCCTTGTGCAATTATCTGTGAATTGGGCTGCCGATAAACAGGCCCAATTGCAGGGAATTGTTACAGCTGTTAAGGACACCTTGTTTGTAGAGCAAGAGAACATCATGCAATTGCTTTCCAATTTTGAAAGTTATAGTGATGAAACCGCTCGAATGTTGACTCCCACTATGGCAGAAAATTCGGCATTGATTGCACAAAAGCTGGTAGCCCGTGTTGTCCGTCTGGAACAGGATTTCAGGCAACAGGCAACATATGCCCAGGATCAAATCACCAATGACTTTACCGGATTTCAACGGCTGATTATGGCTACCAATGTTATCCTGATCATGATCGTTTTGATATCGGCTACATATAGTCATTTCTCTATTGTGAAACCATTGCAGAAAATAGACTCGCTTATCGGTAAACTGGCGACAGGTAACCTTTCTGAGAAATCGGCCATCAAGCAAAAAGATGAGATCGGTATGATTGCCACTTCGATTAATATATTGATTGATGGTTTGCGATCGACGACCAATTTTGCCGACGAAATAGGGAAAGGCCATCTGGATGCTGAATTCCAGACATTGAGTAACGACGACGTGCTGGGCAATTCGTTGCTCAATATGCGTGTAAGCCTGCAACGGGCCGATAGCGAAGAGCAGAAACGTAAGGAGGAAGACGATCGCCGGAACTGGGCAGCACAAGGCGTGGCTAAATTTGCTGAAATACTTCGCAACAATAATACTGATATGGAAACGATGACGCACGAAGTGTTGTATAACCTGGTACGGTACATCGAAGCTAATCAGGGTGGCATTTTTGTAGTCAATGATGGTGATCCGCAAAATAAATTCCTCGAAATGCGTTCGTGTTATGCTTACGATCGTAAGAAATTTGCCGAGAAGCGGATCGAAGTAGGAGAGGGGCTTGCCGGAACTTGTTTCCAGGAAGGCGAAACGATATATATGACCGAGGTTCCCCACGATTATGTGGAGATAACGTCCGGGTTGGGAGGCGAAGCGCCATCGGCCATACTGATTGTGCCGTTGAAGGTGAACGAAGAAGTTTTCGGAGTTTTGGAACTGGCGGCATTTGTCGAATTTCAGCCTTATATTAGGGAATTTATCGAAAAAGTAAGCGAAAGCATTGCTTCCACTATTTCGTCGTTGAAAGTGAGCGAACGTACCACAAAATTGCTTGAACAGGCTAAATTACAGACGCAGGAAATGTCGGAGCAAGAAGAGGAATTGCGTCAAAACATGGAAGAATTGCAGGCTACCCAGGAAGAATGGACACGGAAAGAACAGGAATATCAAAGTTTCAGCAATGCCATGGAAGAAGCCTTTCCCGTTATCGAGTTGTCGGTCGATTTTGAAGTGCTACGGGCTAATCGTAATGTGGAAAATAAATTGGAGATTAATGGTGACCGGATATTAGGCCATAAGTATACTGACTTGCTGAACAGTAAAAAGGATATGAACGGCAAAGAATATGAGTGGGTGTGGCAGCAATTGCGCGAAGGTGAAATGCAGGAAACCACAGACCGTTTAACCATTGGTGATAAGGTATACATTTGTCGCCAGATATTTGTACCTCAAAGGAATAACTATCGTGAGATTAGTAAATACTTGTGTGTGACGGCAGAAATCAGGTTATCATGAAACGGTATGAATTTCCATGTGAATATTTTGTAGTAAATTATTGATGTATCTGAATGTGTTTAAGAACCTCTGAATTTTAAGTAATTCAGGGGTTTTGTCATATATACTAAAGTGAAAGTGGTTTTCGGATCGTTGTTCGGCGGAGTCTCCAGACTCCGTCGCGCTAAAAGGAAAGCTCCTGCTTTCCACCATGCAAGGCAGGAGCCTTGCTTTTAGCTGCGACGGAGCGAAGACGCTACGCCGAATGCCACTTCGGAAAATCCGAACCGAGCTTGCGAGCTCAGCAAAGCTAAAACCATTTTCACCTTGGTATAAAATGATAAACAAAATGAAACTAAATCTGTTTTATCCCGTATAACGGATTGAAAAATAATAAAAATAAATATAAAAATGAGAAAAGTTTTTGTGATCATGTTACTGTTTCTCTTGTGTCCATTTGCGGTTACGCTGGCGCAGAATGAAATGTTTAAAGCATTGTTCATGTATAATTTTACCAAGAATGTGGAATGGCCTGCCGATATGAAACAAGGCGATTTTATTATTGCCGTGCTGGGCGATTCGCCTGTCATTGGCGAATTGCAAAAAGTGGCCGCCAGTAAAAAAGTCGGGCAGCAGAATATTGTGGTGAAGAAGGTAGACAATCCCGGCGCCATTGATAAATGCCATATCCTATATTTGCCTACGGACAAAAGCAGTGATTTCAGTGCTGTATTGTCAAAAGTGGAAGGCAAGCCTGTTTTGCTGGTTACCGATAAGGATGGGTTGGCACAACAAGGTGCCTGTATCAACTATGTGATTGTTGGTGGAAAGCTCAATTTTGAGATCAACAAGGCGCGATTCCAAAAACAGGGACTGCAAATGGCCAGTACTTTGGCTAATTTAGGCATTGTCATTTAATGAATAAGAAGTAAATTAATAATAGAAAACAACTATAATGAAAATTTTTCACACGTTTCGTAAAATAAGCATCATACTTTTAATGATGATGTTTTGTGCCGTTGCTGTGGCACAAAAGCCAATTGATAAAATGACCAAGGAAGATGTGTTGGCCATGAGTTATGACCAGTTAGCCGATCTTCCGTTAGATGAGTTGATGAGATTAGCTGATATTGTGGGCGTTTCCATTGATGACTTGTTCAATATGGTGCTGAATAAAGATGTATCTATTGCTTCCAAATCAAGCGAAAGCTTTTTCGATACTCCTTTATCCACAACGGTGCTTACTTCCGAAGATATTGTGCGTTCGGGCGTGTTATCCATACCTGAGGCTATGAGGTTGATCCCCGGAGTGATCGTACGCGAAAAAACCAATGGAAATTACGATATCCATATCCGTGGAAACGACAACATTCCTTACGGACAGGTAACGATTTTTTCCGAAAATACATTGACTTTGGTGATGATCGATGGCCGCCCGGTGTATAATTATGCTACTGGCGGAACTTTCTGGGAATCATTACCTATTGGCCTGAATGATGTTGACCGTATCGAAGTGGTTCGCGGTCCGGCAAGTGCGTTGTATGGCCCCAATGCTGTAACAGGTGTCATTAATATTATTTCCAAAAAAGTAGATTCCAAAAAACCTTCGGTAGATGCAGCCATACAATCGGGTAACCGTTTTGCCAGTATGCCTTCGGGAATGGCTACTTCCGGATCGCAAAATCTGGGGCTGTCGATTGGCGCTAATGATAAATTGAAGTTCAGGCTATCGGGTAATTACAATTATCGCGACCGCGCCCAGGAAGATGTATACTTGTGGAAAGATGATAACCAGACTCCCGACCTTGCCGAAAGAGGTTATTACCCGGTGGAGGACGTTTCCCTTGTAGGAATGGATGCTGATGAAATGTACGAAGATCCCACCATGGCTCTGGATGCTTATTCGTTCAACGGGTATGCGTTTTACGATCCGAATCCTGAAATCAGTGTCAACCTGTCAACCGGTTTGCAACGTTCAACTGTGATTTCGTCCAATACCGACATGGGATTTGTAGCCCACACTACCCGCAAAATAGAGACACAATATGCCGATTTAAGGGCTTCTGCATACGGGTTCAACCTACAAACTAATTATATGTGGGGATATGAAAACCTATCGTTGGGTTCGCTTGGATATGAGTTTGACATTTCGGCATTCAATATTAACCTGGATTATAATTTCGAGTTGCTGGGTAAAAAGTTGGGGATTCGTCCCGGGTTTAGTTATTCTACATCCAAAGTTTCAGACAATGCATATGCGCAAGTTTTTCTCAATGCCGGGGAAACATTGAGTTCGTTTGCACCGAGTCTTCGGGTTGATTATAAACCTATCGAACAATTGCGTTTCGTCGGCGCTTTCCGTTATGAGCAAAATGCGGATCCTGATAAGGGTTATCCTACCTGGCAGCTGATAGCCAATTACCGCATCAATAAGGGTAGTTCGGTACGTATGGTATATTCCCGTGCCAACCGTAGCCCTTTTATGCTCGATGTGCAAGCCGATGCCACACTGGTAATGCGCGACAAGATCATGATCGATGTACCTGGATTGGGAAGCTCGTTGATTCATTCCCTCGATCCATCCGATCCTAAAAACCGATATACAGCTTATCTTGAAGGTAATAAAAATCTGAAACTGGCTGTTATGGATATGGTTGAACTGGGGTATCGTCAGAAACTGGGACAACACGTATTATTGAATATGGAGTTGTTTTACAGTAAGTTGCGGGATATGAGTTCAATGGATGCCGACAAGGTGATGATGACCAATGTAATGGGCGGTTATCCGGCTCCGTTTACATATCGTGGTGGGCCTCCTTTGGTATATACGTATGCACAGCACAACACTTACAGCAATATTAAGGAGACAAGCCAACAAATAGGAGCTACAGCCGAGGTAGGCGTGGTTATCAACCGTGCATGGAATTTCCGTTTGTTCGGTACTTTGCAGCAGACCGATTTGAAAAACCATAGCACATACACAGGAAACAGGACCGCTCACATGGCCGACGGTGCAACTAACGATCCTAATGTAGACTGGAGTACCGATGACGTAACCTATACTTGGGATCAGGTTGCCGATAACTTTGTTGATGGTAATAATGAAGCAACGCCTACGTTCTATGGCGGGTACGAATTGAATTGGTTGCCTTCGGATAAATGGTCTTTTACATCCACAGGTTATGGATTTACCAAGCAGACCTATGTACACCAGTATGGTACTTTCGACATTCCGGCTAAAATGCTGGTGAATCTTCGTGCTGCATACAAGTTTGGCAAGAATAGTAGTTTTTTCATGAGTGTGAACAACATCTTTAATTCGGAATCTCACGAATTTGGATTCATGGATAAAACAGAGGCTATTTGGTATTGGGGTTTGCGTATCGGATTTTAAATTATATGATTATCGGTTATCATGCCCAATGTTTGTTGGTCGGACTGTTCGGCGTAGCGTTTCGCTACGTCGCAGTTAAAAGCAAGGCTCCTGCCTTGTAAATATGGAAAGCAGGAGCTTTCCTTTTAACCCAGCGTAGTCTGGAGACTACGCTGAACGTGATTTTTCAATCGTATAGGCATGATGCCCGATAATCATATTAAATTATAAAGGACAATGACAGGTTAAACCAAACCTGTCATTGTTTTGTTTTATTAATACACAATTAATCTGAGCAAACCTGTTCAGTTGGGACAAGTACAGGATAAGTACAGCTAAAGTATAGGATAAGTACAGCTAAGAAGCCGGCAAAATAACATTTTATGCACATGCTTTTTAATGTTTTGTTTTACGGAATAGTTGATATTTGGTTTATACCGGTTGTATAATTTATATGATGATCGTTTTTGATGCCTAAAGAGGATAAAATAACTCAAAGATGTCTCCACTCCGCATGCTGCACTCCCCCGAAGGGAGCAACGCAGTCAATCTATGGTTTACAATGACGTACGAGGTATGAGTACGCGCGTGGAAATATCTCTTTAGGCATAGTGCCTGATAATCATATTGTTTTTATATTTAATATTGACCACATAGATGTGTAATATGTTTATTATCAACATAAAATAAAATATTATCCTGCCTTTGTTGAAGTATACTTGAGAATAAAAAATACAAAACAAAGTGTAACTAAATGTGTTTAGTTGCGTATAAAATAGATGTTTTTAACTCAAAATCATTTGAAAAGATGAAGAAACTTTTTATGATCATGTTGTTGTTCCTATTGTGCCCGTTATCGGTCACATTGGCGCAGAACGAAATGTTTAAAGCATTGTTCATGTATAATTTTACCAAGAATGTAGAATGGCCTGCCGATATGAAGCAAGGCGATTTTATTATTGCCGTGCTTGGCGATTCGCCTGTCATTGGCGAGTTGCAAAAAGTGGCAGCCAGTAAAAAGGTCGGACAGCAAAATATTGTGGTAAAAAAGGTAGACAATCCCGGTGCCGTTGACAAATGTCATATCTTATACCTCCCCACGGACAAAAGCAGTGATTTCAGCGCTGTATTGTCGAAAGTGGAAGGTAAGCCTGTTCTGTTGGTTACCGATAAGGATGGATTGGCACAGCAGGGCGCCTGTATCAATTATGTGATTGTTGGCGGAAAACTCAATTTTGAGATCAACAAGGCGCGTTTCCAAAAACAGGGACTGCAAATGGCCAGTACATTGGCTAATTTAGGCATTGTCATTTAATGAAAAGTGTAATAATTGAAAAAATAACTGTAATGAAAATACTTGATATAACCCGTAAAATAGGCGTAATACTTTTAGTTGTGATGTTGAGCGCTACAGCCGGTTTTGCTCAGAAACCGATTGACAAAATGACCAAGGAAGACATACTGTCTATGAGTTACGACCAGTTAGCCGACCTTCCGTTAGATGAGCTAATGAGATTGGCTGATATTGTGGGCGTTTCCATTGATGATTTATTCAATATGGTGCTTAATAAAGATGTATCCATCGCATCCAAGTCAAGCGAAAGTTTTTTTGATACGCCATTATCCACTTCCGTAATATCGGCTGAAGATATTGCCCGTGCCGGTGTTCTTTCCATACCCGAAGCATTACGATTAATTCCCGGCATCATTGTCCGTGAGAAAACTAATGGTAATTACGATGTGCATATCCGTGGTAATGAAAATATTCCAAGCGGACAGCAAACTTACATGTCCGAAAATACGCTTACCCTGGTAATGATTGATGGACGCCCTGTGTATAACTACACTACGGGCGGTACTTTCTGGGAATCATTACCAATAGGCTTGGCCGATATCGACCGCATTGAAGTGGTTCGAGGGCCTGCAAGCGCTCTTTATGGCGCTAATGCTGTTACGGGTGTGATCAATATCATCACACAAAAAGTGGCTTCGAAAAAACCTTCGGTAGAGGCTAACCTTCAGTCGGGTAATCGTTTTAATGAGGGGGCTTCTTCAATGGCGGTTTCCGGTGCACAAAACCTGGCCATTTCTTTCGGAATAAACGACAAATTGAAATTCAGATTCTCAGGAAATTACAATTACCGCGACCGGGCGCAGGAAGATGTGTGGATGTGGAGATCAGAATCTTTGACGCCAAAACTTCCCGCAAGCGGCTATTACCCCGTGGATTCGGTAACACTGGTGGGGATGGACCCTGATGCCATGTATGATGATCCTTCGCTATCGTTGGATGCATATGGCGCAAATGGTTATATATTCTATAACCCGACCGAAAACATCAATGTCGACTTTGCTATCGGGACGCAACGTTCTACTACCATTTCTTCCAATACCGACAATGGTTTTGTTGCGCATACTTCCCGGAAATTTGAAACCCAGTATGTCGATATGCGCACGATGATATATGGTTTTAATCTGCAGGCAAGCTATATGTGGGGTACTGAAGATATGTCGATGGGATCGCCTGGTTATAAACTCGACTTGGGTAACTTATATGTGAATGCCGATTATAATTTTCAATTATTGGATAAACGATTGAATGTTCGTCCAGGATTAAGCTATGCGAGGAGCATGTTGAACGACATTCCCTACGTGATACCCGGTGAAGATTCGTACCTTAACGGCGAAGCAATCATGAGTTCCTTTGCGCCCAGCATACGTTTGGACTATTCTCTATTCAAAAAACTCCGTTTGGTGGGTGCATTCCGTTACGAACAGAATACCGATCCCGATAAAGGGTACCCCACCTGGCAATTGGTGGCCAATTATAAATTATACGAAAATAGTTCGATCCGGGCTACTTATTCTCGTGCCAACCGCAGCCCATTCATGCTCGACATGAAATCGAATGCATCACTGATCATCAATAACGTATTTCCTGCACCGTATATGCATTCTTTCGATACTCCCGCTAATCCCGATCCCAAAAATCATTTTACGGTGAACTTAGATGGAAATCCGAATCTCGAACTAGCAATCATGGACATGTTTGAGTTGGGCTACCGGCGCAAATTGGGAAAACATGTGTTGTTCAGCGGTGAGGCTTTCTACACCAAGCTGAAGGATATTAGTGTGCTGGGGATCGATACCATACATTATACCCTTAATCAGTACACCAATACCCCTTACCCTTATGAACGGCATCAGACATATAATAATGTCAAGGAAACGAGTCAACAGTATGGTGCAACCGCAGAAATAGGCGTAGTGATCAATCAATATTTAAATTTCCGCTTATTTGGTACCTACCAGTATACCGAACTAAAAAAACATGATGTGCTGACAGCCGATGAAAAATCCGATTTGGCAGATGCCTATATAGCCGGTAAACCGGGTATTTGGAGTGATAATACGGCGATCAGCAATATCCGTGATAGTTTGGTTAATACCACCAATAAGGCTACCCCATCATTTTATGGCGGATTTGAGGTCAACTGGTTGCCTACCAGTGACTGGACGATCACATCAACCGGTTATGGCTTTAGCAAACAAACCTTGATCCATGAATATGGCTCTTTCGATATTAAAGCCAAAATGCTGGTGAACTTGCGCGTTGCATACCAGTTCATGAGATCCTGTTCCGTTTTCATGAATGTGAACAATATTTTCAATTCGAAATCGCAGGAGTTTGGATTTATGGATAAAACGGGTGCCCAATGGTATTGGGGGGTGCATGTAGAGTTTTAATTTGAGTATCTTTGATGAATGGGGTGGCTCGATCTTTGGGACCACCCCATTTGTTTGTTTTTATTATTTCAAAGTGTTTACTACATCTTGAAAAATGTGGATTTGTTCAGTGGTAGGTCACTGTTCTGTGATGTCTGGCGATTCAGCTCTTCCAAATTCTTTGATATTGAATTTTTGTTTGATCAGACGTTGCAAATGGCGCAGAAACACCAACATCCAATCGAAGATTAAGCCAAGGCAGAATGCTTTAAATAAACTTAACTTTTGTTGCGGGAAAATATCAGAAAAAAAACGAGCGACACAAAGCGCCATGATAATGCAAAGGATTATGCGTAATTTATTGTCGAGCCAAAAAAATGACCAGGAAAATTTTTGAGGTGTATTTTTCGATTTTTCATTACGATTGTGTACGTCAAATGCAATATTGATAAAAGATCCGCATAAGATAAATATTATCGAAGCAATTACAAAAGCAGGAGACCCTGTACCAATTATATATCCTACAAATTCTTGAGAAAAGTTCTGTTCCATTTTTATTCTGTTTTATGTTATAAAATTATTTTCAGACGTCAAAAGCCTATTCTGTGGTGGTATCCAATTGTTTTTTCGTATTGTCCACAGTTTTCTTAAATCCGCAGATGATCCATCGAATACTCCCGACCAGGTCTTTCCATATCTTGATCAAATGCCAAAAAAATCCGATGGTCATGGCACTACCGATAAGCCACTGGCCTTTCCAGAATAAATAAATCGTGCCGACGATTAATCCTGCTAATGTTAACACACAATAAAAAAAATCTGCAATCTTTTTCATGATCTTATTTTTATAATTCAGTTATTATTTATTTTCCCAATATTTTGCATATTGCTTGTGCATGAATTTGCGTAATGGTTGACTTACCTTCGGGTGATAGCAAATACCGGCAATCCTTTTCATTATCCATGAACAGGTTTTCAGTCAATGCTGCAGCACATTGTGTGTTTCGCAAAATCATAAAATTGCTGTTCCGTACGGGATGATTTGCGCTTTGCGAACGCATCGTGCTAATGCCATTGAGCAAATCCCGGGCAGTATTCCAGAATTTGGTTGCATACCCTGTACTTTTGCCGGCATCCGAAAAAGTATGTATTTCCCAACCACGGGCTTGGCCATCAAAAGCATTACAATGTATCGAAACCAAAAAACATTGATCAGCCCCTACTAATCCTGTAAGGTTGTTGACCCGTTTGCAACGGTCGGCTAGCAGGATATTGATATCTTCCGGCACGATTCTTACCACGTGAACTTTATGCTTTCTCAGTTCTGATTCTACACGTTGCGCTATTTCCCGGGTATACTCCCATTCGAAAAGTTGCGAGCCATCGGCCCATTGCGGTGAACGTTTTCCCGGGGTATCATATCCATGTCCGTTGTCAATCAATATGAGATGATCTAGGCGCTTAAGCTCTGTCCATGTAACAGGCCCCACGATCCCATCGTCTTTCAACCCTTTTGCTTTCTGGAACCGGCGTGTCTCGATATCGGTTGCGTTGTCAAAAATACCTGTAAAAGATACCGGAAAACCATGTGCAGACAATAATTGCTGTAAGATGACAACATCCGGATTTGTTGCGTTTTTTGAAATGGTTTGCATGATGTAAGGTTTTAATTAAAAATCAGAAATAGAGTTGTTGCAAGCACAAAGCCCGCACCGCCACCAATAATGCCGGCTTTCCACCTGTCGCATCTGATTTCCTTACGCGCTTTGTCTAAATTTTCCTTCACTTCAGCTATATCTTTTGAAGCTTTATCTAATGATTCCATAGTTGAATTCAGTGATATTTGCGCTTGTGTGAGAGTGGTTGTGGTGTATTTATTCATATCTTTAGCAAGCCTTTCCAAATCTTTATTACTGTCATTCAACTTTTTGAAAAATACGGCAGTACTATCCATCATTGACAAGTGTATATTCAATAATACGTTACTTAGCGAGTCCGATTTTCCTGATAAAATCCAACTGTGGAGCTTGTCATACATGTTAAATCTCCCTTTATTGATGATGTACAGCGTGTCGCAGGGAACTGTAAAAGCAATAGATTGTCCCTTGAGAAGCGTTAAAGGCTTGTCGAATGACGAACAAAAATCAATGTCAGGAAGTTTAAATGGATCTCCTTGAGCATATATTCCGCTGGTTGTTGCATAAAGCAAGAATAAAAAACATATATATTTCATTATTCAATTTTTTAAGTTTAATTTTTTATTACTTGAGTCTCTCTTACTTATAGGCTTCCGCTTCTGTTCGAAGCACTCTGTTTTTTTCTTGGTTCTTTTTTATCTCAACAATCAAACCTTCCAAAGTTTTTTTGTGTTTATTTAACAATTGCGCCATGTCTTCTTCAATCTTTTCGCGATCTTTTTCAAGTATGCTCAATGCTGAATTGGTTTTTTTTAGACTGTCTAAAATGGCTGTAATGGAGCCATTTGCGCTTGATACGCTGCCTTTTATGCCCTCAAGGTCTTTTTGCATTATATTGATCGTGTTGATAGCTTTATTAAGACTGTCACTTTCTTTGTTCCAAAATAAATTTACGATACATAATATGCCGATAATCACTAATAAAGCAATCGTTATTACATTATTCTTACTTTCCATACGCTTAAATTTTAAATGTTTATGTTTTTCTAAACCTTTTCGAGCCGGTCGAAGCTTAATTTGATCTGTTCCTTCATTTTACCCCTTTGTTTTTGGCGGCCGATCCAGAAGATACGTTTTCTTTCGTCGCCTGTTTGTACGCTGGTCATTTCCACGTATTGAGTCAACAATACCGGCACGGACTGTATTTCTTCCTCGCAAATCCATTTCGACTCGGAGAGGATGGCCGACTTGTACTGCGGGTTGTCTTTGTTGAACTTGCTGTCGGTACGCGCCCGCCGGAGGATGAACTGGCTGTTACCGGTTTGCTGCGGCTGGTAGGGTATCCAGTGTTCGGGAACAGGTGTTTTGATGATGTACTTTGGCAAGGATGACTTTGTATTGCCTGCTGCTTGTGTTTGTTCGGGTTCTTTACGGCTCAATTCGTCGGCGCGGTCGATTACACCCTTGTTCCAGTACTTTCGTTCCACAGCCCACACCATCTCTTGTATTTCGTCGCGGTAGAAAATGATTTCTTCCAGCGGGTCGCTGGTGTACGACTGGGCAATCTTGTTCGGTAGGAACAGGTTGGCCGATGTACAGCGAACGCTGTCGGAGTTGTCGTCCTCGTTGTGGGCAAACAAGGCGAACCCGTCGTCCTGCACGGTGACATGCGGTTGGATGGCAACCGTATCGCCGAACACGTCGGTCACTTCCACCTTGCCGATGCTGCGGAGGGTGCCTGCGGTTTGCTCCATCGGGAAGATGAAATAATCGTTGGAAAACAGCATCAAAAAGTCGGTGAGCAGCATCGTCAACGGATGATCCCGCACCAGATTCTCGATGTTAATGCGGTAGTCTTCAAACTCCCAAAACCTCACCTTGGGCATTCCGGGAAAATCCACCGGTTGTGGAATACTTTCGATCTTCCTGGTATTCGTTGCCTGGGCTTTTTTGTTCAGCGTGAAACTGTACCAATCCATCCTTTCGCCAAAATATTCCCTGGCATTCAGCACCATCTTTCTGGCATTGTCAGGTTCACTGCTTTCGCGTAGTTTGAACGAATACTCCAAACGGTCGCTTTTCCATGCCCTGGGTGTTTTCTGTATCTGGTCGGAAATGACATCGTCCTCGAAACCGGCAGCGTTGTCGAACATCGACTTGTCCGAGCCTCCTTCGATGATCGGTTCCAAGGGAACGGAAATATCGAAAATTTGAGCGTGTCCGTCATGATAAACGATCTCGTCCATCGATCGGTCTTCAATCTCGTAGGTCATACGGATCGGCGAACCGCCGTTGCCGGCCTCAAATTCGGCCATTTGCCACTGCCGGCAAAGGAACCAGAGCGGGTCTTTTACTTTTGCCTGCAACCCTTCCTTGATGGAAGGATGATAGCTGCTTTTGGTGCTATTTTCCCCTGTTTCAACCGGTATTGCTGCTTTCTCTTCCTCATGGTCGAACTGACGGGCAATGAATTTTTGGATAAAATGTACCATGATCGTTATTGTTTAATGTTGAATTCGGTATCGTATGAAGCCAGACCGCTGCCAGTCTCTTGAGTGACAGCCGGTTTGCAGTCGATGCTTTCCGGCTCGCTGCCGGCGGCGCTTTTAGCAATGCCATCGCTGTGGGTGAAACTGTGCGTAAACGGCGGGAAAAGATGAGCAAACGATGCTATCTCCACTTCATCGGTGGTGATTGAGCGGATTTTCATGGCATCGATGACATTGCGGATGGATTTCGCCACCTTGCGATTGTCCCACCACCATTGCATCACATTGGGAACAGCCATGATCAGGCAGTTGGGCGGTTCGCTCTGCGGGGCGTCGTAGTTCACCAGCAAAGCCGACGTTTCCGTGGGCCCGGTAATGTTCTCCGTCCATTCGTCGACCAATAGGCCGTATACAAAGCCGCTTTCGTCGCCGGTGCGGACAATATGATAACAAATTTCCGGACGGTTGTCGTCAGTTTTATCCGCATCTTCCTCATCAGGTGAAGCCGCATGTCGGAAGTCGAATAACTCGTCCGGTGCGCCTTCGCTAAAGGCAAGGTCATGCTCGAACGGCAATTGGAACAGGATTTCCAAAGGCTTCCTAACCTTAGCGACCTGTTTCAGTTGGGCATCGCTATTCACGGCTGCTTGTTTCATCGTAATGCCGTCGAGTTCCGGCAAAGGAGCAATCATCCAGTTCTTACCGCTAAAATTTTGAATGATATGTTCCAGTTTTAGAATCATCCTTTCCAAGGCGATACTGATAGCTTTATCTTCGATGGTAGCGCCTTCCTCGGGTTCGCCGAACGGTTCGCGGTCATCAAATTCCACCTTAGGTGTCCCGAATAGTCCGGTCACTTTGGCGATGGTTACCTTTTCGTAATTGTAGAGCTTGATGTTACCATTCAGCAAGTCTTCGATTTCCGTCAGGTATGCGTTTCTGACGGTCAGCATCGCCCGGAGGTCAAAGCCTTCCATAGCGGCTAATTCCAGCATATTGGGAACACCAACGTAATGAAAATCGTAGATACTGCATTGATCTACCATTCCGGCCAACGTTACACCGTTCAGCTTGTCGATGCTCATGTACGCTTGTTTCACCAACTTTTCGCAGATGGCTTTGAGCCGCCTAGCCTGTTTCATTTGTCCGGAAACCTGTTCGGAAAGGCTGCCGGAAGTTTGTTCGAACAGATCCATGGTCACGGGCGGAGCCATCATCAAAAGGGTCCTGATTTTTTCCACCTGACTGTCCATACCATCAATCGATGGTTCGTAGATATCGTCGTATAACGACAGGCTGTTGAGCAACTGCAACAGTTTTTCCAGTATGGCTTCGTCGCTTGTCATGCTGCGGGCATGTTTCAGGATCACCATCTTCAAGGCCGACTCCAATTCGTTTTTACCGCCCAAAGCAAGGTCAATCACATCCAAGCCTGTTTCGGCGATGTCGATGATGCCGGGGAATAAGCCCCTGGCGTTTACTTCCCT
The DNA here is from genome assembly GCA_031547085.1 of Bacteroidales bacterium. Lineage (GTDB taxonomy): Bacteria > Bacteroidota > Bacteroidia > Bacteroidales > UBA4181 > JAIRLS01. The sequence continues at coordinate 11,120 of JAVBSH010000064.1, read as the reverse complement.
CCCGTCATCGGTTCCGGTAAGCGGAAATAACTGGTCAAACGATGGGGAAACCTTCAAACCGAACGATGCATAGCGGAATTGCTCGAATACGTTGCGGCAGAATGACGAAATATGAATATCGACCACATTGCGCGGGTTGGCCTGCCCGTCATCCATATACAAACCGGCTGTTTCCGGTGCCCGGCCAATCGGGATAATGACTTTCTGGAACAAGCGCGTGCCTGTCCGGAAGGACTCGGTGAATTCGGCCGGCATCGGCAGCAATTCGCCTTTGGCTACCTGCAACCATGCGTTTTCGCGGGCGCGGTTGCCGCGTATATGCTGGTAGGTGGTCTCGGCAAAAGCCAGGTCGGCGAATGCATCCCTGATCAAAGCGGCTTTTTCGGCGATCTTTTTGATTTTATCATTGCAGATGCCTCTGATATTTTTATTTCCGGACGGAAAACTCAAGTCATTAAAATCTCCGATGCTTAATACCGCATTAAAATCTGCTTCATCGGCAAACTTTTTCCCGTCAATTAATTTCAACGTATATTTCGGATCATCCACCGTGATGCTTTTCGACTCCATCGGGTACTTTTTCCGCAGGGGCGGGATGTAAATTTTCAGGATGCCGTTGTTGTCGGGGTCATCGTTGATTTCGCGTTCAATGAAATAGCCCAGCAACTCCGACTCGGAATAGCCGCAGGCCAATCCTTCGCCGTACCAGTTGGCCAATTGCACACGCTTAGCCGAAAGGTTGATCTGGTAGGCCTCCTCTTCGGCCAGCGAGGCCGCCCGCAACACCGCTACGGTTTTGGCCTGGTCGATGGACGGCGCCTGGAAATATTCGTTCATCTGTTGCCCGACTGCCTTCGGCGTGTCGGTCACCGGTTTTTCCAACCAACCAAAAACGCCCATGCTGCGCTCCGCCAATTGGTGTTTGTTGCGTTTTTTCAACAGTTTATCGGCGTATGCCGTAAACCAGGCGTCCATCCGGTACGAAAAGGCATCGATGAGGTCGTATATCTTGCTTTGAAACAATTCAATACTCACCTGTTTGTTTTCGCCTACCATTTTTTCCGCCAGCTCGGCAGCATCGGTCATGCTGGCAATCAATTTGGCGTCGGTAATGGTATTCAGCGCCGACAATTCTAAGAAATTACAGATAATATGCCTGTCCCAATGCACCTGCTGATACAGCAAGCGTTCAACGGCCGCCCTTACGATTTTTACATCCTTGGTGAGCACCTTGAAATCATCAATCGCTTTTTTGTAATTGATAAAATGATCGATAATCTTTTCGGTTTCGCCTTCACCTTCTTTTTTAACTTCGTCCACTAGAACAGCCTGTGTCTGTTGCACGGCTGCTTTTACAAAAATGGACGTGTATCCTAAGAGAGTGGTGTCCGGTTCCTTGACGTCTTTCAACATGCTTCTGACTATCGGGCAATAAACGGATGATTGGGGCGGCTTTTGGGTGAAACTGAAAACATCGGTACATATCATTCTGAGGTTATCGGCAATGGTGCCCAAGCTAATCAATGCTTTCACCGTAGAGAGGGCACTTCCGTTTTTTTTCAGAAGATTTTCTTTTTCAATAAGTTCTTCTTCGTCTGTAAGCTTCACTCCTGCAGGAGGGTGTAACTCCAATAATTCCTTGATCGTTTTCGAGTTTTGCAATTCTGCCTTGGTTTCTCCATCTAATGAACTTTTCGTCGAATAGAGTAAATCATAGACTTGTTTTTTCATATCCTCGACTTTTGTCCAAAAATCCTTGAATAAATCTTCACTTAAATCAATGAAAGGCGACGCATCCATTTGTGAAGCAAAAAAACTCCGCAAGGTATCGGACAAACGTAAGCTCTTGGTGACATTATCAATCTCATCGAACTTGTCCAGTATCTGCCTGACGGTAGTGCCGGACTCGTCGCACAATTTCATCATCTCTACCTTAATTTTTTCGATTTCATTGTATTTATCCTCAAGTATTACCATATTGTTGAAGAAGACTGTGTAGTCGGCCTCATCCCAAGCTTTCATATTCAAAAGGTAGTACCTGAAAATCTTTTCAAAATAGGTATTGACACCCAAAAAACTTTTATTCCGTTCAAGACTGTTTTTGACGTCGAGGAGTGTATTCTTCAAGTCTTCGAAAAGAATTATCCCCACATTATCTAAGACATCGCGGATGATTTTGTGTTGCACATTCTCCATCTGGTCGGTGCGCAACACATCTTTCACCTCGCCTTCCTTGATATCGATCCGGTTCGACCCGGGCCTTTGGCGCAACACGGCATTCATGCGGTCGGCCAACGAGTCTTTCCGGTACGTGTGCAATGTGCGGTTGTGCGAACGGGACAGCTTTTTAAGCTCATTTTTGTATTTTTCGTAAAAAGGAGCCTCGCCAAACATGCCTTTGCGATAGGTCAATACAATTCCGTAAGGGTTGTCGCCAATGCGAATGGCCGGCAGATGTCCCGAAGGGTTCAGGTGATCGCGGTAAACGCTTTTGGCTTTCTTGATCCTGCGCTTGTCCGCCATGTTTTGGAAGAGCTTGGGAAAGTTGAGTTTGTTGATGATTGCATTCGGCTCCAGATTTTTGAAACAGGCCGTTTCCATCAATGTATTGACAAATCCAAGCGGACTGTGGTCTATCTGCCCGGCATTCGGATCGGCGTCAAATTCGTCTGTTTTCAGGTATTCCTTCAGCAAATCGGCATTGGTTTTCAGTCCCGGCTGTTTTGCCGGAGCTATCGGCTCGTCGGCGTCGTTCACATCCTCAACGTCTAATTCATCTATTTCATCGGGAAGCGGTTCCACCAACTCATCCTCCGAATTATTGGTCGGTTCGCCCGGACGGAGGATCCGCAACGCATCGGTTTTCCGGAAATACGCCAACAAGTCGTGCAGGATCATTCCCGAATTCTTCCGTACCCCCATGGCAATCAGCCATTCGGCTTTCTTCAAGCGCTTGAACCGGAGTCCTTCGATGGTAGCGCCCATCCCGTTCTTTTCGGCATCGACAAAATCCGTCAACCACTGCACCGACGGGTCTGCCGGCTGGTTATTATCCACATCCGGCGTCAATTGGGGCAACTTGAAACGAAGATCGGGGTTCAGTTTGTTGCATTTTTTAAGGCGGCGCATATAACCATCCGCGCTGACGGTATATAGGTAAATACGTTCGGGAAAAGTGTGCAGCTTGAAGCCTTCGCCAAGGGCAAAATCCATGCTTGAGTCCGACGAAGCCATCTCCTTTTCATCCATATACAAATGGCAGTCGTCCGGATACCAGCGTATCTTTGCTGTTTTATTCTCATTCCTGTAACTGATCTCCATGCGGAGCGGCAACAGCACCACCGGCTTGGGAGAAAACAGGTTCCATATTCTCGTGCTCATGGTCATTGGTTTTAGATGATGAAATAATTGGCCGGAACTACAACCTGGGCCGGCAACTGTAGTATATCGGGCACTATATTGGCGCTGTCGCTGTAATCGTTGAACGACATCACCCAGTTCCTGTCGATCTTAACCTGGGACCAGGTCAAATCGTCATCGTCCGTTATTTTTATAAGGTCGAGGCCGAAACGCGGCAGGCACATCGGTTCGGTGAAAACGAAATAGCTTTTGCCCTTCTGCAATTCACCAAAACCAATCAAGAGGGTATCGTGCGCCACCTTGTCTAAAAACATAGGCATTTTAACCTCAAAATTAGTGTCGTTTTCCCTGTTCATTAAAACGGATTGCCATGTATCATTATTGACAGTGCCATTTGGTTGTACCTGTACTGCTATAATGTCCAGGTCGGGGAAACATTTAACCAGGTCGCCTTTGATCAGCAGGATGGTCTCCGGCTGCGGCGAACCGCTTGCACTGTGTGTGCCAAGCCTGTCGGTTCCTTTCCATTGGCTGAGCGGCATGATGTCGTCGTAGTCGGCTTGCGACGATCCGAATATCGAAGGCCAAAAATGGCGGAACAACGAGAGTTTGGGCGGCAGGCATATTTCGCGCCAGAGCAGGATTTTGCTCATCTCGTGGTTCATTCCCATCATGAACGACTCGATATAGCTTTGATTGGGTTTCATCATGATGGCCGAATTGATGGTCAAAGCGTCCATGCCGATCATCATCAGGTCTTTCGAATACAGCCGCAACAAGGTGGATGTGGTGTACGGGATTTCTATCTTGTTCAACTCATCGTAAAGGGCTTGCAGTTTCGAAGAACCCGTACTTTTCCTTGTGATGGTACCGGAAACAAGTATCCCTTTGGCAGTGGTTAGTTCGAAAGTCCCTCTGCCGCGTACGGTATACGTATTTTCCGTCATGATTTGCTTCAACAGGCTGGGGTTGCGATTGATCAAGCTAAGCAATAATTTAGGGTCTTTTATTGATATGCCGGATATTTCCCGGATTTTACTTCCGGTTGTCCCGCCTACTTTTACCAACTTCGCTTCAATCATATCGAGCGCTTTTTCCGGCCGGTAAATCACCTCTGCCAGGGTGGCGACATCCACAGGCTTCATATCCACAATATCGGCGCGGAGCGTCGACTTGGCATTGGGTTGCAGCGCCGGCGCCACGTTGGCCGTTGTGCGCCCCGTCATCCGCAGTTCGATGTGTGCTTTCAGGAATTTCTTCTGTTCCGTCACCGCATCCGGGGCAAAACGTTTGATGGCGTTGTTGCCGAAATATTTCCTCGAACGCAGTGTTGTACTGCCTTTGGGAAGTCCGCTTTCATCGAGTTCCCAATTGGCTTCGAGGTCGTTTTGCTGGAGGGCGACAAACACCCGCCGCTCGGCTGGTAATTTCCTCAAATGCTGCTTGTGCATACTGGCTTCAATGGAAGCGCTCATCTCGGCCAACCTGATTTTTTCGGTCAATTCAGCCACCGTATTGATGTGTTCCATATACATGGCGATATATTCATCCTGATTTTGCTGCACGATCTGCGCTCCCGCCGCAGCGGCAATCCGGTAGGCAGGGTGACTGTTCAATTCACTCAACCATGAGTCGGGGTTGTTCAGGTCGGCTGCCAGATCGTTCGAAAACGATTGCCCGTACACGGGAATGGTCACCAACGGGTCTTCATCATCGGTTGGTATCTGTTCGACAAGCTGCTTCTGCATTTCCTCCTTGAACTTGTTCAGCACTGCCGTGTCGGGATTCGTAGATGTAACGGGTACCAGAGCCGCCTGGAAATTGAAAACAGCAGCGTTTGTATTAGTGTCTTTCAACAGGGCGGCAGTGCTGATCAAGCCATTCTCCGATAAATCGACTTTCATACCCGTCAGGGCATCGACTTGTCCGGGTTTTTTGATCTTTTTCACCAATTCTTCGAACTCCCCGTATTCCGATGCCGTAAAGCTCCATTGGTAGAACACGGGCAAGTCGAAAGCTTTTCCGGCGACAGCGTTCCACGGTTTCAGGTTGTCTTTTAGATTTACTTCGACATCCTCGCCCAAAGCGGCTCTTCTGCCCGCTTCGTATGCCGGAACCAGAAAAGCCGTGTAGGGTTTGCCGCCACTCAGTTGTACCGGGCAAATCAGCCGGCAACAATTTGTATCGGGAAAGTTACGGAGCCGGTTTTCGCAATCCTTTGAACTGTTTACATCGCCTAAAAAATGCACGTGCGCCCACGCCCACAAGTTGCTGATATCGGGCAGGATTTTCCCGTCGTTGACCGTCAGGCGGGTGATCGTCCAGCCTTTGGCGAGCGACACCTGCTTCATGCTAAAGCTTCCGTTGTTTTCCAACACCACCAGCGCCAGCCAGGGATGCATCTTTTCTTTTGATGTAGTGGTGGGAACGGAATAGCGCCACAGGAAATCGGGTTCGTTGAACTCGATGAACGGGAAGAAGTTGTAGGGGAAATCATTGCTTCCGGCAACCGGCATGCACCGTGCGATTTCCGACTCCCTGATGCCGATCACGTCGGCCGGCCCCTTAAGAATAACCTCTTTCGACCCGGCTGTTTCCCAATTGCCTGCAGCTTCTATGCCTGCCGTAGCCTGGAGTTCTATTTTCCGCGATTGCCGGCCTGCGTTATCGGATAGCGTGGCGCCGGCGCTCAGTCCTAACCGCAGGTTGGGTATCACATTGATGGTATAAAAATTATCAGCCATAATATCATAGTTTTAAGGTTGAACTTCGAACGATAACTTTTCCATTTTTTTCACCAACAAGGGCGTGGATGAATAACATCTGTTGCCCGTTGCTTTAATACTGCCGTTCATGGCGGTTTTCGACACCCGTATGATATTGGGTGTTCTTACTACCGGCTTTATAACGATTGGTTTTGATTTTTCCGTTTGGGTGCCGATGGTAGCCGTTTTGGCGTATGTCTTGCTGTATTCCTCCGGCAAATCCGGCAGGATAGAAGTGTCGTATCCGGTAGGGCAATGCTTTAGTGTGCCGTTCATTTCGAAACCGTTGCTCACTTCGAACAGCACACCCGATTTCATTTTTTCGAAAGCTGTGCCGCTGAGTTGTTCTTCTTCCCGGAGGTTGAAATACTGCCCACGGGTGAAATGTTCCTGCACATTCGATCCGCCTGCGCCTTCCGACACCTTCACGTCGAAATAATTAGCGGCGCCGGCTAATTTGGCGTTTCCGAACTTATGGATTTTAACGCCTAAGGGCAAAGATTTCTGGCTGAAACAAGCCTTGATGCCCGAAGGAGGCACTGCGTCGGTCGATGACCTAACCGAGAACTGGTTTTCGGGAATGCCGATCACGCCGTCGGGTTTGGCCGTGAGCGGGGTGAATATCCAATTCCCGGGTTCGGCTAATTCATTCTTTAATATATGGTACGGATCGATGCTGCCGGCAGAAATTTCGGGTTTCTTCTTACCAACCGTAAAATCGAATTTAACTTTCAACGTGACGCACAAAACACTGATTTTTCCGTATCCGGATATATCATAAGGGTTCGGCCCTTTGATATCGAGTTTGACGTCAATAGAGGCTACATTCTTCTTGTTAACCTTCACTGCCAGCCCGGCCTGCATGATGATATGGAAAAGAAACGGGTCGAACTGGAACAATGCATCGAAAGCGGCATAGCCTATAACGGCAAATTTGATACTGGTCACCAGCAACGATATTTTCTTCGTATAGGAGAAATACACCCCGGCGCCAAATTGTACGGTTTGCTCGGCAATGGCAATATAGTTGTTGAATTCGATGCGGGGATTGTCGCCAAGTACCATCGACAGGCGTCGCATGTCGGGCAAGTCCGAGGGCGGACGATAACACGGGTGGAAGCCTCCGGCCGACAGCAGGAAACGCGGATTGTCGCCCCAACCGGTGCGGATGGCTACATCGCCGTTCAGTGTCCAGTCCATGATCCGGGAGCCGAACAACGATGCGTCGATGGAAAGCGTCTTGGCATTGAAGTCGATGATGCCCAACGCCTGTACTCGAAGCTCTAATAACGGATGCTCCTCTGTAGGCAGAATAGCCCATACTAAGCCAGCAATAGCCACCCGTGAAGAAGCCCCTGTTTCGATGAAGACGCCCAGGTCGGCATGAACCAAGGGCTTACCCGGCCCCCAACCTAATTCGACCATAGCGCCCAGTATATAATAGTTGTCGCAGGGCGGAAAAAAACGGTTGAGGTCGGCAATAACAGTTACTGCATTGGCCGTTACATTTGACGGGAAAAGCGCAGCACGGAGCGATCTGCCGTAGACTGCATCCCGCAGCGCGGTTTCATTCATACGGCAGTTCACTGCGGCAAACACTCCCAAGCCGGTGAGCATAAAACCCAACCCCAGCTGTACTGGAGGGAAAGTAGCATTGCCCAGCAGCTTGAAAGAAAAGATCTCGCGGCCGTCGGGCATACGGGTAATTGCAATAGCCACCACACTGAGCGATATGGTGTCCATCACAGACAGGTCGAAAACCCCGGAAAAATTCTCGTTGGCAGCGTACATGTAGCCGCCGCCACTCATCTGGCGTGTGTCCACTATAATACCCACTCCGTTGGGGGAGTTTTTCAGCAGGGCAAGGATGGAGCCTTGATTGGCCATCCCGCTGGGCAATGAGATGCCCCGCTCGTTGAGTATGACACATGGCTGTTCCTGGAAGGTAATGGCCGCTGTGCCGGAAGATTGTTGTGTCATAGGCATATTTTTATAGTTTGGTTTACAGAATTCTATCCAGAGTCCCGGATAAACATGTAAACAGGCTAACCCTGATTTACTCACAGTTGTTCACCGGTTTCTTTTCGACCCGACTAAGTTCCACCAATTCCCAAAAGAAATTTGCCGAAGAAGATTTACAAATTTGTTTAAATATTTTCAAACTATATTCATATCAAATAACGGATAAATAAGAAAAAGTAATGGATAAATAAAAAAAAGTAGTGAATAGATAAAAATATGTAATGAATAGATAAAACGTATCATTCTAATGTTTATCTTTGCTTGTCATAAACCTCATATACAGCGATAAGTATCGGGAATAACTGTTTTGACAACTGATAAGAGATTGCTCTAAAAACATGCAATTATCTGGGATTTTTTAATATGAGGGGACAAAAATAGAGATACGGAAATTTCTTATACGATATAAAATTATTGTTTATGACACACACATTTGAACCCTTTCCGCTACTGGCCTATCTATTGCCGGTGATATGTTGTTTCTGCTATGGTTTGATGCTGATTTTCCGGCGCGAAAGCCGTGTTAAACGTATCATGGGTATTATGATGCTGATGTCCTGTTTCTGCTTTACCATGTCGCTGACATACGACTCTATGATGCAACAAGACGGTCGGGTACCTATTCTCAACGTCTGGCACATGGGGTCTGTATTAATGATGTGTCCGGTTGTGGGGTGGTATTTAACTTTGCTGATCCGTCCCGATGCCAATTTTTTTCCCAGCCATTTCCTGTTTATGGTACCTTTTTTTATTTCCGTGATAGGAACAATATTATTCATCCGGTTCACTCCTACTACGCCAAATGTTTATGCCATTAAGGATTACTGGACATTGCTGGGAACGTATCCCGAAGCAGGTTACCGTCTGGTACTGACGGCCGCGTTTGTGGCCGAAATTATTTATATGTTTACAAGAACGGAATTGCAATTGAAAGCACACAGGGAACGTATCAAAAACGACTTTTCGTATACCGAAAAAGTGAATTTGAGCTGGATACATATACTGGTGATCATGACTTTTTTCTGTTGCGCCCTGAATTTCGTATATGCTTTTACTGCTTCGGTACACACACGAACCATATACAACATATTCTTTTTTGTTGTGATCGTCAGTCAATGTGTATACGGCGGAACACACTCGGATATTTATTATATCCCAGAATCCGGGACAGGGGAAAAAACGCGTTATAAAAGGCCGCCCGATGCTGCACTTCTTCTCCCTTCAGGACATGAGAAGACAAAAATAAGTCCCCTGATCTACAAAAAAATACGCGAAGGACTTGCAAACTTGCTGGAACGGCAGGAAATTTATTGCAAACCGGACTTGCGGTTAGACGATCTTGCCGACATGCTCCATACGAATAAAACTTACATATCGCAGGTGATCAACGAATCGTTCCATACCAATTTTTATACGCTAATTAACCGCTATCGAATCAAAAAGGCTGTGACATTGCTGAAAAATCCACAGTTGCAGATCAAGGATATCTGGACACAATCGGGTTTTAACTCGCAAAGTGTGTTCAATGTCATGTTCAAAAAAGAGATGGAAGTGACTCCGTCGGAATGGATAAAGAAAATGAAGAATAAAAAATAATTACATACCACTTTTCCATATCACCATCAACTATTTTTCTTCAAAATATTTTCATCATACTTGTTTTTATTAAAAAAAGCCGTACCTTTGCGAACCATTTTTAAAAGTAGTTTTGAATCAGAGATAAATAGACTTTATGCCTACAATTCAGCAATTAGTAAGAAAAGGTCGGACGAAACTTGTTGACAAAAGCAAGGCCCCGGCTTTGGATTCTTGCCCGCAACGGCGCGGTGTTTGTGTACGTGTATACACCACCACCCCTAAAAAACCCAACTCAGCCATGCGTAAGGTAGCGCGTGTAAAGCTGGTGAACCAGAAAGAAGTCAACGCCTATATTCCTGGCGAAGGACACAACCTGCAGGAACACTCCATCGTACTCATCCGCGGCGGTCGCGTGAAAGACCTCCCTGGCGTACGTTACCACATTATCCGTGGCGCATTGGATGCATCGGGTGTTGAAGGCCGTTTGGCAAGCCGTTCATTGTATGGCGCAAAGAGACCGAAAAAAGGCGCAGCAGCCCCGGCAAAAGGCGCTGTAAAAGGTAAAAAGAAATAATACATATATATAGTATACTTCAATGCGTAAGACAAAACCAAAAAAACGGATTATTTTACCCGACCCTGTGTACGGTGACAAGGAAGTAACCAGGTTTGTGAACAACCTGATGCTCGACGGCAAGAAAACCACTGCCTTCACTATTTTCTACGATGCGATGAAGACCGTAGAGAACAAAGCTAAGGAAGATAGCAAGAGCCCGCTGGATATTTGGCGTAAAGCCCTCGAAAACGTCACTCCTATGGTGGAAGTAAAGAGTCGCCGTGTAGGTGGTGCTACTTTCCAGGTACCTATGGAAGTACGTCCCGACCGTAAAGTGTCAGTGAGCATGAAAAACATGATTCTCTATGCACGGAAACGCAGCGGTAAATCGATGAGCGAAAAACTTGCAGCTGAAATCCTTGCAGCTTACAATGAAGAAGGTGGCGCTTTCAAGAGGAAAGAAGACATGCACAAAATGGCAGAAGCAAACCGCGCTTTCTCACATTTCCGTTTTTAACCATCCATCCGTCCAAGAAGATTAAAATATTTTGACTATAAATTTATTCTGACCGGATTTGCGGGATTGACAAGACATAAAATAAATGTAATCTAGTTCATCCTGACTGGAAATTAAAGATTAGTCAGCAGAAGAAAAGAAGAGGAGAAGATAATAATTAGATGAGTAGAGATTTAAGGTATACCAGGAACATTGGTATCATGGCGCACATTGATGCCGGAAAAACAACCACCTCCGAGAGGATTTTGTTCTACACAGGGGTCAATTATAAGCTGGGAGAAGTTCATGAAGGCGCCGCAACCATGGACTGGATGGTGCAGGA
>JAVBSH010000275.1:0-21202 GCA_031547085.1 Bacteroidales bacterium | reverse complement strand
TGTTTAATAAAAACGCCGGTAACCAATGTCGCATTTATCAAATGCATAAGTGCTATTCTTTCTTTTGTCTAAACTAAAACAAATCAGTATAAATCGCTCTCACACAGCGGAGAGCATAAAAATAATTTACGTATGAAAATATTTCATTACATTTGTACATTATTTGTATGAGGTTAAAAAGGTTTAGACAATTAGAAGTATTTTGATAGAAAGCATTATTAAAGGTATCCTTGAAAAAAAAGGACATGAAGTTGTATGCATAGACCTGTCGCATATTGAGAATGTTGTTTGCCAGCATTTTGTCATTTGTCACGGAGATTCGAATACACAGGTCAACGCAATTGCCGCATCGGTGGAGAAGGAAACAACAGAACAATTGCATCTATGCCCTTATTCAGTGGAGGGAATGAATAACGCTGAATGGGTATTGTTGGATTATGGAGATACGGTTGTTCATGTTTTTCAAAAAACATTCAGGGCACGTTATAAGTTAGAAGAATTATGGGGCGACGGAAAAGTCACCCGCATCGAAGAATCAAATAGTCAGGTAGTAATAAATGAGCGATAATAACATGAATAATCCTATGTCGCCCCAGGATAACGATCCTACGGGTGACAACCGGAACAAGCCGGGGCTTCCCCCTGTAAAAAGGCCAAAATTCAATATTTACTGGTTGTATATTGCATTGTTTGCGATTTTCATCGGTATGCAGTTTCTCAATTTCGGAACTAAGCCTATCGATGTAGATTATGCAACATTTGCATACAGCATGTTTGAACCGGGCGATGTTGAAAAAATTGTGGTGATCAATGAGAAGATGGCCGAAATCTACATCAAGGCCGACAGGCTGAAAGATCCGAAGTACGAGAAATATTTTAAACCAGGCAAAGAGCCTCAGGCCGGACCGCAGTTTGTCATGAATATTGGATCCATAGATATTTTCAAGAATCAACTTGATGACTTACAGCAGGATATTCCAAAAGAAAGCCGTATGTATCCTTCATACGAAGGGCGAAAGGATTTTCTGGGCGATGCACTTAGCTGGATATTGCCGTTTGTGTTGCTTATTGCCCTCTGGATGTTCTTTTTTCGCAGGATGACCGGCGGAGGCGGCGGAGGTGGTAATATTTTCAGCGTGGGCAAATCGCGTGCGCAGATTTTCGACAAGGAAAAGACAACTGTCAAGGTCGATTTCAAGGATGTGGCAGGTCTGGAAGAAGCCAAGGTAGAGATCAAAGAGATTGTAGATTTTCTGAAGAATCCTAAAAAATATACCGATCTGGGTGGTAAGATACCCAAAGGCGCTTTGTTGGTTGGCCCTCCCGGTACAGGTAAAACATTACTAGCCAAGGCTGTTGCAGGCGAGGCTAATGTGCCGTTTTTTTCCATGTCGGGTTCCGACTTTGTGGAAATGTTCGTTGGCGTAGGTGCTTCGCGTGTGCGTGACCTGTTCAAACAGGCGAAGGAAAAAGCGCCGTGTATCATTTTTATTGATGAAATTGATGCCATTGGCCGTGCCCGAGGCAAGAACCCGAACTTCGGCGCCAACGATGAACGCGAGAATACGCTCAACCAGTTGCTTACCGAGATGGATGGCTTTGGTACCAATGTGGGGATTATTATCCTTGCGGCTACCAACCGTGCCGACATTCTCGATAAAGCGCTGCTCCGCGCCGGACGTTTCGACCGTCAGATACATGTGGAATTGCCTGATGTGAACGAGCGCAGGGAAATTTTTAAGGTACATCTGCGTCCTTTAAAAATCGAGCAAGGCTTGGATATTGAGTTTCTGGCACGCCAGACACCCGGTTTCTCAGGCGCCGATATTGCCAATGTGTGTAACGAGGCGGCCTTGATAGCTGCCCGGAGGGATAAGAATTTTGTAGAAAAGCAAGATTTTTTGGATGCTGTCGACCGTATCGTAGGCGGACTCGAACGCAAGAATAAGATCATTACCCAACAGGAAAAACGGACTATTGCATACCACGAGGCCGGACACGCAACAGTGAGCTGGATGCTCAAACATGCACATCCGTTGCTCAAAGTAACCATTATCCCGCGCGGACGGGCTTTGGGGGCTGCATGGTACCAGCCGGAGGAACGCCAGATTACTACAGTGGAACAACTTTTCGAAGAGATGTGCGCCACTTTGGGCGGGCGGGCTTCGGAGGAACTGACTTTCCAAACCATTTCGACCGGTGCGCTCAACGACCTCGAACGGGTTACCAAGCAGGCTTATGCTATGGTGAGCTATTATGGAATGGGCAACCAGTTGGGAAATATGAGTTTCTACGATTCGTCCGGGCAATCGGAATATGCATTTACCAAACCATATAGCGACAAGACATCTGAGGCCATTGATAAAGAGGCATTTGATCTGGTAAATAGGGCTTATAGCCATGCGAAAGAAATTTTAACGCACCACAGGGATGGTTTAAGTCAATTGGCTGAGTTATTGTTAGAAAAAGAAGTTATCTTTGCAGAAGACCTTGAAAGGATATTTGGAAAACGTCCTTTTAAAAAAGAAAGTGATGATGTAGTGGCTGATAAAGAACCGGAAGTCGTTTCTCCTTCAGAATTACCGAACATTTGATCATGATGGATTGTTAGGTGATTATGTAAAGAGAAATGTTCTATTCGATGAAATAATACACTTAATACCAGAGAAAATGGAAAATTGGAAATGTGTTTATACTACCAACCAGGTGTATAAAGCCGAAGCTGTGAGAGATTTTTTAGCCAAGGAAGATGTTGAAGCCGTAGTTGTGGACAAGAAAGATTCCACATCATTGGCTTTTGGAGAAGTAGAACTCTATGTCCAGCCCGAAGACGAGAACATGGCCATAGAGTTGATAAAAGGATTCCACATTGAGTAACATTGTTACGCGCACTCTTTCGGGTGCTGTTTTTATCGCCATCGTTATCGGCTCCATCCTGTTGCACCCTTATGCGTATGCCGGGGTGTTAACGGTAGTTATTGTGTGGGCGTTGCTTGAGTATTACGATATAGTTATCAAAGACCGCGTGCACGCCGGTAAATTTATCGGTGTATTGAGTGGTGTTGTCCTTTTCGTTGCCAGCTTCTTCTACGCACAGGATATGGTTACCGACGATGTTTTCCTTGTTTTCATCCCCCTGATCGTTATTCTTTTCATTACCCAGTTATATTCCACCGACCATTATTCGTTTCGCGCCATAGCATACACACTCACCGGCGTGGTATACATCGCTTTGCCTTTTGCCTTGTGCAACGGCATGGTATTCCCGTCAACCGACGGACGATTCATCAATCCTGACGGAAAATATATTCCTGATATATTGCTCGGTTTTTTCATTTTGTTGTGGACAAATGATACTTTTGCCTACCTTACTGGAATGATGTTCGGCAAACACCGTCTTTTTGAACGTATCTCACCAAAGAAATCATGGGAAGGTTTTTTCGGCGGACTGATATGTACAGTGGCGGCATCGTTACTCATCGCTAAATTGTTTCCTATCCTGCCTTTCTACCATTGGATGGTTGTTGCGGCAATTATCGTCGTTTTCGGAGTTTACGGCGACCTGATAGAATCGTTGTTGAAGCGGAACTTACGAATCAAGGATTCGGGGCATTTTCTTCCCGGACACGGTGGAATTCTCGACCGCTTCGATGCCGTATTGCTGGCTGCGCCCATGGTTTATTTTTATTTGGCGCTATTTGTGTTCTGAATATTTGCCTGTTAAGAATTATTTATTTAATTTTGAATAACCTTTTGGCATGGATAAACGTAATATGATAAAAATAATCATATAAATATTAATCAATAATATGACAAAACCAACCCTTTTAGTTTTAGCCGCCGGTATGGGCAGTCGTTACGGAGGCCTGAAACAAATTGACACACTTGGCCCGAACGGGGAAACCATTATTGACTATTCCATTTACGATGCGATACGTGCCGGATTTGGCAAGGTAGTAATGGTGATCCGTAAAAGTATTGAAGAAGAGTTCAAACAGGTTTTTTTCAAGAAATACAGTGGGAAAATCGAGATTGAATATGTGCTTCAAGAGATAGAATATGTTCCCGAAGGGATGAGTTACAATCCCGAACGGGTAAAACCCTGGGGAACGGCGCATGCAGTGTTGATGGCCGACGGGGTGATCAATGAACCTTTCTGTGTGATTAATGGCGACGACTTTTACGGTACGGACGCTTTCAAGCAGATGGCTACTTTCTTGTCGAAACAACAAGTGGATCATCCGGATTATTGCATGGTAGGTTACCAATTGGCCCGTACCCTGTCTGACTATGGTTTTGTGTCGCGTGGAATATGCGTGACCGACAAGGACGCCATGTTGCTTGAAGTGACAGAATGTACACAAATTAAACGCATCGGTAGCGTTATATGTTACAAGGACGCACAGGAAGTGAACCAACCGTTGCCTGACGAGCAGATCGTTTCGATGAACTTCTGGGGATTCACTCCGGCTTATTTCAAGGATTTGCGGGTTTCGTTCGAAAACTTTATCCGTGCCAACGGGAATAATTTGAAATCTGAATTATATATCCCGACCGTGTTGAGCGAGTTGATCAAGGAAAAGAAAGCCACCGTGAAGGTGTTGAGCAGCAGCGCCGAATGGTTTGGTGTTACTTATAAGGAAGATCGTTCGTTTGTAGTCGACCGCTTGAAAAAGTTAACGAAGGAGGGAGTATATCCCAGTCCGCTCTGGTAGAAAGACCGTAAGACGTGTAAGATAGTAAGACCGTAAGAAAAAAGATGTGCGTTTTTCTTGCGGTCTTTTTCTATGGTTACTTTTTGGGTTGTAGTTTGAGATGCTCGGCGGCAATGCATAATTGTTCGTACCAGCCAGCGCCATATTTTTGTATCAGTGGCTCTTTCAGGAAGATGTACAAGGGTGTGCTGGTTTTCTTTCCCAATCGCAAGGCATCGTTGCAAATGTTCCAATGGTGGTAGTTCACGGCTTCGAAACCATCGTATTTGGTGATCCGGATCGGGTAAAGATAACAGGAAACTGGTTTGCGGAAATCTGTCTCGCCATTCCTGTAAGCCTTTTCAATAGCGCAGTACACCACACCTTTTTCAGTATAGGTGTAAACACAATCTTCCGAATCGCCAACTAATGGGGTTACTTTGTCATTGTCGGGATCGGTTGTGTAGACACCTTGCTTTTCAACAATTTCAATCCCGGCTTGCGTCATGTAGGGTTTTACTTTCGGGTAAATTTGTTCCAAAATAGCTACTTCGTCATTTTCAAGCGGAGCGCCCGATTCGCCGTATATGCAACACATTCCCTTGCATTTGCCCAGGTTACAGACAAACTGCTTTTCAATAACATCCAGCGAAACAATAGCTTGTTCTATTTGAATCATCGGGATATCGTTGATTTTATTCCAACATTTGATACAACTCATCCAACTTGGGCGTGAGAATGATCTCCGTGCGGCGGTTTTTTTGTCGCGCTGCTGTGGTATTGACCGCGTCTACCGGCACAAATTCTCCACGACCCGCAGCGGTGAGACGATCTGGAGCTATCTTGCTCCCGTCTAATAGGATACGGATAATGGAAGTAGCCCGTTTCACACTCAAATCCCAGTTATCTTGCATCGAAGCGCTTGGTGAAAGGGGGACATTGTCGGTATGTCCTTCAATAGTGATGCTGATGTCCGGGTTTTGTTCCAATATCCTTGTCAATTTTTTCAAGGCGCTCACCCCGGCAGGGTCAACGGTTATGCTTCCTGACTTGAACAGCAGTTTTTCATCTAGCGACACATATACTTTTCCTTGACGCATACTAATGGTCAATCCATTGTTTTCCAACCCGATCAGTGCTGCTGACACTTTGTTTTTGAGCGCCCGCACTGCCGAGTCTTGCCGCGAGATAAGCCGTTCCAACTCAACCATACGCCGGTTGCGCTTATCTAGTTCCTGTTCCATAGCCAACAAGTTCCGCTGCTTTTCCGACATTTCCTTCAAAAGCTTTTGCAACTCGGCTTCACGCGATTCCAGATCCCCTTGTACGCCTTGTATTTGCATGATCAATTTGGACGCCTCATGTTCCGAGTCTTTTTTCAATGCATCCATGGAAATGTTCATTTCGCGCAGGCGGATTTCTAATTGTTTGCTGTTTTTTCTCAATGCATCAATGGCTTGTGCCCGCCGCACCGAATCGGCAACCAGTTGGTCATATTCTTTCTGACAGACATCGATACCGGAGCGTAATTCAGCATTACTTACCGTCAACTGTTCGTTGGTGGAAATCAAGTCATTGTTTTCGACCTCGTATTTTTTTAACTTATTTTTTTGTTCTTTGAATTTTGTCCATGGAACGCATGATTCAACCATGCATAATGATGCCACAAGGAGTATAAGCGGGAGAATGGAGGAAATTTTTTTCATGCAGGCAATATTAACGGTTTGATTTTGGGGTCAAAAATATAAAAACTATTGCATAAATAATAGCGATTTTTGTATAAGTGTTAATAACTTTCAGGAAGTTATCAAACGGGCATTCAATGTCACCGGTTTTCTTTTTCGACGTATTGGGTCAATTCAATGAACTCTTGCACACTTAATTGTTCGGGGCGGCGTGTGAGCATTGGGTTTTCGGTATGCCCCGACGGTAAAAGGCTCTTCAGTGAATTGCTGAGCATCTTGCGTCGCTGGTTGAAGGCTGTCTTTACTACACGGATAAACGATATTTCGTTGCAAGTCAAGGCTTCCACATGGTTACGGGTAAGACGAATTACTCCGGACTTTACTTTCGGCGGAGGTGTGAACACATGTTCGTGCACAGTGAACAAGTACTCAATGTCGTAGAATGCCTGCAATAACACACTGGTGATACCGTATGTTTTGCTTCCCGGAGGCGCGGCGATACGCTCGGCTACTTCTTTCTGCAACATACCCACCACTTCTTTTACTTGCGAACGATGATCAAGTATTTTAAAAAAAATCTGCGTAGAGATGTTATACGGGAAGTTTCCGATGATGGCTAATGGCTCATGTCCAAAAAACTGTTCCAATGGATATTGAAGGAAATCGGCGACTACCAGTTTATCCTTTATTTCGGGGAATTGTGCTTCCAGGTAGGCTGCTGCATCAGTGTCTACTTCCACAAAACGAGTATCGAAACGCTGTTCCTGCAATAGAAATGGGGTGAGTGCACCCGTGCCCGGGCCAACCTCTATTACATGATGAACATTTTCGGCTTTAAGTGAAGAAACTATTTTTGCCGCGATTCCCTTATCGTTCAGGAAGTGTTGGCCGAGCGCTTTTTTAGGAGTAAGGTATTTCAATGCGTGCTTTTTAACAAATGATCTTAGAATTACTTATCTTCTGATTTTACAAGGCTGCACATTACCGGAAAATGATCGGAATAGCGCACACGCGGACTTTCATAATCATAAGCCCTAAAAGTATTTGAATGCAGGATAAAGTCTATACGTTGCGATGATAAACGACCGATGTTGTATGTGGTGCTTCTCCCCTTGCCGGCTTCGATGAATGCGTCTTTCCGCTTTCCGCGTATCTTCTGATATGAATACGAATTCGGAGGATCGTTGAAGTCGCCGCAGATGATTACCGGATAGGGCGATTGTTCAATGTGTTTGGAAACTAATTCTACTTGTTTCGCCCGTCGGAAGGAAGAAGCTGTCATTTGACGTATGATTGCTTTCACCGTGCCGATATCCGCCTCGCTGTAATCCTTTTTAACAGCGTTGTTGAGCAGTTGCCGTTCTTCATTGCTGAATCCGATGGATTTCAAATGTACATTAAAAACCCGGACTGTATCCTGACCTATTTTTAAGTCGCTGTACATGCAGGCATTGGTAGAATTGTCCGAATAAATTAATTGTTTGCGGATGATGGGATATTTACTGAATGTGGCAATCCCAATAGTCCCTATGGTTTGTTCAATATGACAGTATGGGGTTTTGTTAAGATGTTTGCGGATGTTTTCTTCTTTTAGTTCTTTCACCCACGGACTGGTAGCATATTCCTGCATGCATATAAGGTCGGCCTCGTTTTTACGAAGAAAATCAAACATGTTCTGGTATTTCGAACCGACCTGTTTCAAATCCCTGTCTTCAAACGCATGTACATTATAGGAAATCACTTTCAGGCTGTTGTCCAGTTTTTCATCCGGAGTTTTTTTATCTGAAATTTGGATATTGCGTCCGATCATACTCCATCCCAACAATATTGTTACTAGCGAGAGTAGGGAAAGTTTTTTGTATTTTGTGAAAAGCCATAAGACTGTAAAAAGGAGGTTGGCAATTAATAAATATATGTGCCCCAGTCCAAAAAAACTCAGCCACCATATTGTTTTCGGATTGGTGAAACAACATAAGTAGGACAACAACAGGCATACTGCTACAATAATGTTTAGTGTCGCCAGAACTATCCTTATAAAACGCTTCATTTATCCTAATCTTTTATTTTCGCTTTACCAACCGACACATAACAGGATAATGGTCGGAACAGTCAATATGCGGACATTCATAATTATAGGCCTTAAAAGCAGACGAATGTAAAATAAAATCGACACGCTGGGCTAATGTACGCCTGATGTTATACGAAGAGCCTCTCCCTTTCCCGGCTTCAATAAAAGCGTCTTTACGGTTATCCCTAATTGTTTGGTAAGCATACGATATCGGAGAATCATTAAAGTCGCCGCAAATAATGACCGGATAGGGTGATTCGTTAATATGCCGTACAATATGATCCACCTGTTTCGTTCGATGTGCAATATTTTTGGCAATATCTGACGTCACTTCATCAAAATCGGTTTTGGCATATTCATCTTTTGCAAAGTCCACCAATTGCCTTCCCTGCCGGTTCTTCCTTAGCATATCGTACATGGAACGCAATCCTGTAGTTTTCAGGTGCATGTTAAAAATACGCACAGTATCTGTATCTATTACAATATCGGTATACATACATGCATGCAAGGTTGAATCAGCATAAACGAGTTGCCTCTTAATGATAGGATAAGCACTGTATGTGGAAATTCCTTGGGAGGACCACTTTCCCGGTTGCTCAATATGATAATAAGGCTTGTCCAGCCATTTTGCTATACTGTCGGGATGAACATCTTTCCACCTTTTGGATGAAACAAATTCTTGCATACAAATAATATCAGCTTTTGTATCCCTCAAATAACTAAACACGCTTAGGCCATGACTACTTTTGACATTGAACAGAGCGACATTGTATGTAACCACCTTAATACCTTTTTTTTCGTCTCCGGAAAGCTTTCTCTCAAAAAGCTGAAAACTTCGGGAAATCATATTCCAACTGAATAGGATAGGTAATAGCGAAATGAACATCAATCTTTTCTTCTTCGAGAAAATCCATATTACCATAAAAATCAGATTCCCCACAAGAATATATGTATATCCCAATCCCAAAAAGTTAAGCCACCAAACCTTTTCAGGACTGACAAAACAACTGAGATAAGCCAATATCAAAGATATGGCCGCAATGGCATTCAGTATGATCAGAATGACGTGGAAAAATCTTTTCAAGGATGTTATTTTTTTTGGTTGAACAAGGTCTCCTTTTCTTTTTTGGTCAGTCTATCGTAACCTCCTTTGGATATTTTATCAAGAATCTGGTCAATCTCCTGCTGGTCGGTATGTTTTTGCCGGTTGTACTCCCAATCATCGGTTGGCGGACGTTTGTATGCCACCTTTAACTTTGGTTTCGGTTTGAAAAAGTTGCCGATCCATGCACAAAACCGGCCGAACCAGACTGTAATGTCTTTCCCTTTGTGTATGTTGACGGCAAACAGATAGCCGAATAAGGCGCCGCCCAAGTGAGCGATATGTCCGCCAACATTGTCGCTTGTCGATATGGATATGACATCAAGGATAACGGAAAATAATGCGATGTATATCAATTTAATCCGTCCGAATATAAACAGATTGATGGTGTATTTCGGCACATAGCACGATATAGCCATTACTACAGCCAGCACTCCTGCCGAGGCGCCACAAATGGTGGCAAAATGTCTTGCTTCAGCAAAAACAGGAAAGACATTGTAAGAAAAAATATACAATAACACACCTGACAATCCTCCCAAAATATACACATTCACCAACTGCCATCCGCTGAAATACATACGGAAGATCCTGCCAAAGAACCACAACCACAACATATTGACTGCAATATGAAGAAGTTCCTGGTGGAAAAACATATATGTGACCAATGTCCAGGGTCGGGTCAGCAGGGTGTGGATATCGGTAGGCGTTGCCAACCAGTAGTATAGTGTAAACTGGTCTTTTGCAGCAAAAAGGAAATAAAATAAATGGACGATATGATACAGCACAAATACCGCCACATTGATGGTGATCAATCCGATCAACGCATCGTTCGTCTTAAAAAACTTCCTTATCTCTTTTATCCAATCCATTTACAATTGAATATTAATGCGAATCAAGTGTTAAATTTAGTGTCCACGAAGTGGGCAAATATGAATAACCGCGGGTAAAACCCGTGGTGGGAAAACACTCGTCTAATGGTGTCCCTGAAAGGGGCGAATATCGAATTTATGTCATTTGCCCCTTTCAGGGACGAGTTTGTTTGGTTTCCCATTTTTCGTGAGTTGCACTCACGGTTATTCATATTCAGTCCCTTCGGGACAATGAGCGAAATTCTGAACATATTCTTCAACCCTTGATTCGCATTATTAATGATTGAATATTGATCATTTCAAATCGATTTCAGGCAGTGCGAATATTTGCCTCAATTCATTGAAATTATGCACTATGGCATCTGCTTGTTCCGTAATTACCGGGTTTTTAAAGTGCTCGAAAGCGATGCAATGAAATCCACTACGTTTGGCGCCTGCGACTCCTACCGGCGAATCTTCTATAACAACACACTCTCCGATAGTTTTGTTGATTTGTGCCGGTACACGGCTGTAATCCTTTACTTTCGTTACAGGATCTTCACATATCTCACGTCCGCATACAGCATCAAAATATTCCAAAACACCTACCACTTCAAGCAATTGCCGTGCCACAACCGTAGCATTGGCCGTAGTGAGCGCCAGGTAATAGCCTTTCTGTTTCAGGTCTATGATCGTTTGTTGTGCGCCGGGAAACGGTTTACAGAAACGGTCAAGGTGATCCATGTAATATTCCTGTCGTTTACGCACCATTTCCTTCACCTGCTTGGGTGATATTTCCGGGAAAAACTTGCTCATAAAGCCATCTCCGGTAAAACCCACCAAGTCGGTCATCACACAACGACTACGCAGATCGTACCCGTATTCTTCAAAAATATCACAATAAGCCTCGTAGCGACCGTTCTCGGTATCGGCAATCACGCCGTCGAAATCAAATAAAATGGTGGTGCTTTGACGAATACTTTGGACGTTCATAAAATCTGGTTCAAAACATCACTCCGATACGGAGCATCAAATTATTGGAGGTGATCCGATCGTGAGAAGGTTTGGTAATATCTACAAAGGTATTCATAAATGACAAACCGCCAAAAATAGCCGCCTCTTCTCCCAAGGAATATTGCGCACCCAACCCAAAATGCCAACCAAGGTTTAATGCCTTTGTTTCCTGGTTTGCCTTTACATTTTTAACATCATTGAAACTGGCGCGGGTTGATATCCGTATCATGGGGTCGAATCCCATATTGGCCGAATAGACAACACGTCCGATCATGTGTGTTTTAAACTTAATGGCGAGGGGAATTTTGATGTATTGAATCTTATATTTCACTTTCCCGTCCTTTTCAATGGGTATATTTCCATCATTCGTGCGCAACATGATTCCATCGGAATATTTTAAGGTTCCTCCCATGTTGAACAGCGAAACACCTGTTGCGAAAGCATAATTCTGGGCAAAAAAGTAATCGGCAGTCATCCCCAAATCGAATCCCATCCTTGCTTTATCCCTTATCACATCACTGACATCCGACCGGAGCCATGTAACAAGCGGATCGAATAAAACACCAAATTTAAGGCCTTGCCCGAATGTCAAATTCGCTGCAAGACATAAAATAATAACAAGATTAATTTTTCTGAACATATTTTAGAATTTGTTTAATG
Organism: Bacteroidales bacterium; assembly: GCA_031547085.1. GTDB lineage: Bacteria > Bacteroidota > Bacteroidia > Bacteroidales > UBA4181 > JAIRLS01. Next base: position 9,131 of record JAVBSH010000275.1, on the reverse strand, counting down.
GTTTCAAAAAGTATACCACAATTAGCACCCAACCACAGTTACTTCGGCGTTGGGCATCCATTTGATACGCTCATTCCAAGGCTTTTGAGAGGCTCCGGATGTGCGGTCAAAAATAACCAGATAACAACCAGGCTTTTTCCCGTTACGTGATGACAAGGGTGGCGAAAAGCTGTCGCGGTAACGTAATGTTTGCCGGATACCCTCTTCTTTCAAGGCATTGAACGTACGTCCGGCGCGTATAATCTTCACTTCGATGATATTCCATTCGCCGCGATATTCAATAGCCAGATCCATTCGCCCGCTGCCGGCCGCGTATTCGCGTTCGATCCGTCCGCCACCATTGATGATACGTTGCAGGAAAGCCATCAACAACAAATGTGGGAAGGCTTCGGTATATCCGGAACCTTGTTCCCACACCTCCGAGTTTTGCTGCCAAAATGACTGAAATTCTTTCAACAAACTATCCATATCTAATGATCCGTCGGCTTTTTGCCAGTGCCAGGTCGATGGTGGCGGTAAGTTGTCGTGGTAAGGCGCATTCAAGTAACGGGTAAGTATCTCCTCGTACACCGGATTGGCAATGGTGAACCCTGTATTGCTGTCCCAGCGCACTAAGCCGAGGTCCATCGCTAATTGCACATCTGGGCTGGTACGCGACAAAGCCAGGTTGACTTCGCCGGTGATGATCGGCTGTATCACGCCACGGATACGCGGATCTTTGAGCCTTTCACCCAACGCATCAAGATGAGTTTCGCGTGCCTCAATCATTTGTGTACGCGCTTTTGTTACATGGTCGATGGTTACCGTTTCGCAGCTGTCGTCGGTGAGCACACGCATGGTAGCACGCTTAAACAGCGAATTAACAATCCACGGTTGTCCCCTTGATTGGTCGTATACATAATCCAATGCCTCACAGGATATTTGCTGTCCGGTTTCTGATGTCCGTTTCGAAAATAACTTGATAATATCAGCCTCACTGAAATTCGATAGTGTCACTGAGTCTTCCTTTATATTGAATGGTGATCCCGGATTGGGAGGAATACCGTCTTTGGCCGCAGTGATATAATCTTTCAGATCGCGCATGCCCACCAATACAATGGATACCGGGAATTTACCCACGCCACGGGATGCAAATCCGTCGCGGAGTTGACGCAGGAAGCTGACTACCGAGTTACCCGACAGTACATCCACCTCGTCGAACAAAACCACCAACGGTTTGGGAGCTACCATGGCAGCCCAAGTGCTCAACATCTCGTTAAGCATACTTCCGGCACTGGTTTGGGGATATGCAGGAACCGGTAATCCATATCTTTCCGCCCACATACGGATGGCTTCAACCGCCAACGGCATGGCGTCACTGGGATCGGGAAAGCCTTGACACCGCTCCATACTCACATAACATGAGATGGCTTCGGTACCGGCATTGATTTGCCGCATCCAGCTATGCAGGAATGTTGTTTTGCCGGTTTGACGCGGTGCATGCAGCACCCAATAGAGCTTATCGCGGATGTAGCGGTGCAATTGTGCACCCACCAACCGCTCGTCGGCATCCAGCATGTAATGATCTTCAGGATTGCATGGCCCGGTGGTATTGAAAAAATGTCGATTCATGATGATTATGTCCAGATTTTAGAGGAGGGCTGTCAAAAATTTGGGCGTTATCAAAAATATCATCGTTCCATTTTTACTTGTCGGCCTTTCAGGCCGAAGATATCAAAAAAGGGACGCATATTAATGAATTTGATTCTCAAATTTTCACACCCCACCTTAGAGGTTTCAAGGTCTTTAGCTGTCATTTTAATTCTTCCCTCATTCCTTCTATTTCTTCAACAGTCTTCGGGATCGGACGTCCTAATACACGACAGCCGCTATCAGTAACTAATATATCATCCTCGATACGGATGCCGCCAAAAGTCCGGTAATCCTTCAAAACATCATAATTGATAAATTCCGTAAATTTCTTTTCGGCTCCCCATTGGTCGATCAGCGCAGGGATGAAATAAATGCCCGGTTCGTCGGTGAGGACAAACCCAGGTTCGAGCCGCCTTCCGAAACGCAGCGAGGCCAGTCCGAACTGTGTGCTACGCGAGATCGTATCGTCGTAACCCACGTAATTTTCGCCTAAATTTTCCATATCGTGGACATCAAGCCCCATGGAATGTCCCAAACCGTGAGGGAAGAACAATGCATGTGCGCCTTGTGTCACTGCATCGTCCATGTTGCCACGCATAATGCCTGCATCTTTTAGCCCTTCGGCTATTACGCGGGCAGCAGCCAAGTGGATGTCACGGTACAATATGCCCGGACGGCTTATCTCAATAGCTTTCAGGTTGGCCTGTAACACAGTGTTATAGATGGCTTTCTGGCGGGCATCAAACCGTCCGTTCACGGGTACCGTGCGGGTAATGTCGCCGGCATAGCCCATTGTGGTTTCGGCACCGGCATCGGTGATCAATAACTGCCCATCGCGCATCGTGTTGCCGTGGTAATGGTTGTGGAGTATTTGTCCATTAACGCTCAGTATCACCGGAAAACTTACCGGGCCACCGTTTGCCAATGCAATACCTTCAATGGCTCCTGACAATTCGCGTTCCACCATTTCTGCCCGGACATTCTTCATGATATAGGTGTGCATTTTCCATGAAGTTTCGATCGCAGCTTCAATTTGCGCAATTTCCTGGGCTTCCTTCAGCGTGCGCATCTTTACCACTGCCTTGATAAGCGCCACGGAAGCCTTTTCCTTTTGTTGGGCGGGCTGTATGTTGAGCAGTTCCCACAAATATACTTTTGTCTCCGCACGATATGGTGGAAGGAAATGAATGGTGCGTCCCTGTTGTTGGGCTTTCTGTAAAACTTCGGCCAGGGCTGCGGAAGGTTGCGTCCGGGCCATCCCGATTGCTGCTGCCTTATCACGCATAGCCGGTTGTTGTCCCATCCAGATGATATCGTCCATCGTCGATTCGTTACCAAACAGACATTCTGAACCATCATCCATATCCATTACTGCTCCAAGATCGGGTTCCTGCAATCCGAAATAATACAGGAAACTGCTGTCCTGCCTGTATGTATAGGTGTTGGCAGGATAGTTGAACGGGACTTCGGTGTTGCCCAGAAAAAGAGCAATTCCACCCGGCAACATTTTCCGCAACTCATCGCGGCGCTTTTTGTAAGTATCAGGAGTAAACATATACAATTAAGAATTAAGAGTGAAAAATTAAGAACCTTTCATTTAATAATCGTTTTTTCGCGATCGGGACTTACTGAGATGATATGAAACGGCACTCCGGTTTCTTTTTCAATAAAGGCCACATATTCCTTCAATTCCACCGGAAGGCTGTCAAACGACGAAGTACAAGTGATGTCACTGGCCCAACCCTTCATTTTCCTGTATACCGGTTCTATCTTTGCATCCACATCAAAAGGAATCTGATCGGTAAGTTGGCCATCCACTTTATAGTGAGTACACACCTCAATCGTTTCGAATCCCGATAATACATCGGCTTTGGTCATGATGAGCGAGGTAACGCCGTTGATCATGATCGAATATTTCAATGCAGGCAGATCTAACCATCCGCAACGACGCGGACGCCCCGTGGTGGAACCAAACTCGTTACCTTTGCGGCGTAGCTCTTCGCCTGTTGCATCAAGTAATTCCGTAGGAAATGGCCCGCTGCCCACGCGCGTACAGTATGCCTTCACAATGCCGTATACTTTGCCGATACGCGACGGCGCAATTCCCAAGCCGGTACAAGCACCTGCGCACACTGTATTGGAAGAGGTGACGAAAGGATACGATCCGAAATCAATGTCGAGCATCGTGCCTTGAGCGCCTTCGGCCAATATGCTTTTATTTTCGGTCAAATACTGATTGATGGCGTATTCACTGTCAAGCGCAGTAAACGTTTTTAATACGCCAATGGCTTCGAACCATGCTTTTTCCTCCTGCGCGTATTCCACCGGGTAATCATATTGTTTCAATAGATTCAGGTGTTTGTCGCGCAACTGATGGTACTTTGTTTCGAACCCGGGTGTAAAGATGTCGCCCACACGCAAGCCGTTGCGACCTGTTTTGTCCATATAGGTAGGTCCGATACCCTTGAGGGTCGAACCGATCTTTGAAACACCTTTTGCCGCTTCCGAAGCCGCATCGAGCAGGCGGTGTGTAGGGAGTATCAAGTGTGCCTTACGTGAGATATACAGATTGTTTAGGTCGGTTCCACGTGCTTTTAATGCTTCGATTTCTTTTTTGAAAACAATAGGATCGATCACCACCCCGTTGCCAATAATATTGATCTTTTCGGGATGAAATATGCCTGAGGGAATGGTATGCAGCACATGCTTGATGCCGTTGAATTCCAGTGAATGACCCGCATTGGGGCCTCCCTGAAAACGGGCAATCACATCATAATGTGGCGTCAGGAAATCCACTACTTTACCTTTTCCTTCGTCGCCCCATTGGAGCCCTAATAATACATCTAATTTCATTTTTTGTTATTTATTTTTGACATACAGGTCTTTAAAATAAAAGACCTTTAGTTTGCACATCCGCAAACCAAACGAATGTACAAAGAAAACAAAAAGATGGTTAGGTCGGGCAATTTTTTGAGGGAAAAGTACCCCTTACCCGGTAAACTATCCTAACCATTTGTTGTTTATTGCTTTGATCGTTTATTATCTATGTCTGTATATTTCATGATATTGAAAAAATACCGCAACGAAGGCGATTTTTTTTGTAAATATCCCGGAAACAGTACCTTTGCGTACGATTAAAACATTACATGATGAATCAATGAGAATATTTTGTATTTGGTTATTCCTATGTTGCATCAACATTTCCGCGTTTTCTCAAAACGAACGGTTCAAGTCGTTGTTTGTATATAACTTCACTAAGAATATCGAATGGCCGTCCAATTACCGTCAGGGTGATTTTGTAATTACGGTATTGGGAAATTCGGCAATATACAATGAGTTGCAACAAAATGTAAAAGGCAAACGCAGGGGCAGTCAAACCATACAGGTAATGCAAGCCGCTAACATTTCGAGTATCGGGAAATGCAATATGTTATACATTCCCTCGCAACAAAGCAACCTGCTCGAAGCCGCAGAAAAGCAACTTTCAGGGGTACCCACTGTCATCATCACCGAAAAAAGCGGATTGATGCGGCAAGGAGCCGACATTAACATCATTCAGCTCGATGGGAGGCTCCAGTTCGAAATATCCTCCAAACGTTTAGAAAGTAAAAGTTTAACTGTAGCTAAAACATTAGTTAGCTTAGGAATAAGTTACGATTCGGAGTATACCCGAAAAGTGCCTGAGTTGGAATCGATTGACGATACCAGTACTCCAAGATAATCCTGTGATCTTCACTAAAATATTAAGATTTTTATTTTGTATGAAAATATTTCAAAACATCATCATTATCATAATTCTTGCATGGTTACCTTTTAGGGCATGGACACAAACCACGCCTGTTTCGGAAATGAAAAAAGCCGATGTATTGAAACTGACCATTGAAGAATTGTACGCTTTGCCGCTTGAAGATGTGATGCAGCTGTCAAGAATTGTTGGCGTGTCGGTTGAAGAATTGTATGAAATGGTAAGTACTTCCTCACGTGTCGAAGAAGCAAAAGAAGAAGCGCCCAATGTGATGCATGTGGTGACGCGCGACGACATCAAGCACCGCGGCTACAAGAACCTTCGCGAAGTGCTTATCAACATTCCCGGCTTTGGAGTTTTCATGAAGGATGTGCAATATGTGGCGCAGGTGCGTGGTATCGCCCCGAATGACAATGAAAAGATCAGCTTCATGCTCGATGGACACCGTATCAACCAAATGTCGGAACCCGATATTCTTAACAGCCCTATCAACCTGAGTAATCTCGAACGTATCGAGATCATCGTTGGTCCGGGGTCGGTGCTTTACGGCGCCGAGAGTTTAGTGGCCATTGTCAACATGATTACCCGCAAGGCATACAACAACGAGGTAAGTATGACAGTGGGCGCTCCTGAGGAATACGCCATAAACGCCACGCTGGGAAAGGTGTGGGATACGGACAAGAGTATCAATTTTTCCTTCACGGGAATGCAGCGCGAAGGATGGAATGCATACAAGGTGGGCGCTGTTGAGGTTGGTTCGACATATGAGGCGCTCAGTAAGGCTAACAGCACTATGCCGCAACGCATGTACCCCAGTTTTTTTATCACGGCTAATGGTCAATACGAAGGTTGGAGTGTCGGGATGTCATCGTTCAGTTATGCATCTTCGCGTATTGGATGGGCCGGGGGTATCACGCTTGATGAGCGCGAAAAACTTCGCAATCAGGACTATATAAATTCCATAGTGGTGAAAAATGAAAACAAGCTGACAGAAAAACTCGGATACGTGTTTTCGGCAAGCTTCGACAACAAGCAGGCTGTGCAGCCCAATAATCTCACTATGACGGAAAACTCATACAAGGCGGAATTTGGCATTAACCACACCACCAAACGTAATTTCCTGCAAGCCGGCCTTCAGGCAGGATACTACCAGGAGCGCAACAACTGGGTATACGATTGGCAAAACAGCAGCACAATGCTTATGTATCCATTGATTGATAATACAGATCTCTGGAGTGTAGGTGGATATGTTTCCGACAAATATTCCGTTTCCGACGAGTTTAAGTTGGTAGCTGCCATCCGTGCCGATTACAATTCGGTGCTCGAGGATAATCGTTTTTCGGTAAGCCCGCGCATAGCTGCGATTTATATACCAACGAAGCACTTCACGACCAAGTTGATGTTTAACACCGCCACACGTTATCCATCGGCGCGTGCCAGCCACCTGAACGTGTGGGATCAAAGCAAGCCTACCCGGCAGGGACGCATGGTAACCAAACCGGAACAATTGATGACCATTGAATCGGAAAATACCTATATTGCCAACAATACACGATTTTCGTTAGTGGGATATTATCAATATTTGAAAAACTTTATTTCGTGGTTTGAACCATTCATGAACGTGGGTAATTTCAGCGGTTGGGGAATCGAAGCTACATGGAAAACCACCTTCACATCCGACATTACCGCTTGGGCCAACGCGACGTATAATAATGCCGACTTTACACAAAAGGCAGCTACTCCTACCGGTCAGGACGGAGCGGTGATACCGACCACGGCAGTGGTAAATGACAAAGGCGAAATGATAGCAGTGCCTGTATTCAGTGGTAGCGCTGGCGCAGATTTCAGATTGTTCGGCAAGTTGTATTTTTCGCCATTCCTGAATTATTTTACCCACCAGCCCACGACCGACTATTCACATTACAACAGCAGTACGGACAAGTTCGATTTCTTTTATGTGAAGAACCAGATGTATCTCAATGCTGCCCTTACATATGAAGGGATTTTCAAGGGATTCGATCTGCGGGTTGCCGCACAGAATATCTTGGATAACCAGCATCAGGTGGGAACTGTTTTTGGCAGGCAGACTTATACCCCACAAGGGTTCACCTTTCAGGCTACGGCATTTTACTCGTTCTAAACGGAAACATGCCATTGGACTTCTATCCAATGGTGTAGAATGTCATAAGCCTAACACTTTATCTCCGGTCGATAAACTTAATCGGTTTTCGGCTCATTTGCGGGTTTTGGATATTATGGATATATTCGGGTGATTCAAAGGTGACATCAGGCGCTACCCTCAGTTTGGCGCGAAAGTGGTCTTTGATGGATTTCTCGAACGACTCATCGTGGCGTGTTGAGCCAACACGTATCAATATCTCATCCGTGCCTATCTCATTGGTATATACTTCCACCAAATAATTGCTGATCCCTCCGATGTTATCCAGAATATCATATAGCGCAGGCGGATAGAGGGTTGTTCCCTTATATTTGATCATCTGTTGTTTCCGTCCGATCACCATTCCCAGGCGCATGGTCGTGAGACCACAAGCACAAGGTGTGGTGTCGTAGCTGCAAATATCGCCGGTTTTGAAACGGAGCAACGGCATGCCCTCTACGCCGAGGGTGGTAACGGTCACTTCGCCATGTTCGCCTTCGGCTACAGGACGGTTATTGTCGTCGAGTAATTCCACGATGATCAACTCGGGGTGGTGATGTCCGCCACAGCCACAGGGACACTCAGTGAACGAGGCGCCCATCTCGGTGGAAGCATATGTAGAATGCAGCGTCAGCGTGTTCCATTTTTGTGTGATGCGTTGTCCAAGTGTATTGAGTGAGTAATCGGTATTACGTAATGTTTCGCCAATGCAGATTGCTTTACGAAGCGAGCATTTATTGAGGTCATAGCCCTGCGATTCGGCAAATTCAATGATCCGCAACAGGAACGAAGGCACTACGATACATACTGTGGGCGAAAACCGACGGATGCTGTCTAACTGCAATTCGGGTATTCCATTGCCTACCCGTATAATGCCGCCCCCCATCTTACGTACACCAAGAAAATAGGCCAAGCCGGCCATAAATCGCCGGTCGATGGTGGTCATCAGTTGAAATACATCGCTAGCCGTACATCCTGCCCCTAGGTACGAAATAGCTTCATTGTAAGCCAGTCGTTCCAAATCACCGTCGGTTGCAGCAAAAGTAACCGGTTCGCCTAATGTTCCCGAAGTGGTGATGTAGTCGGTAATACGACTACGTTCCACACAAAGGAAATCGTCATTATATTGTTGCAGATCACTTTTAGTAGTAACAGGTATGTGCTGCAAGTCTTCCAATAGTTTGATTTTCGAAATATCAATATGCTGCTGTTGGAACATGCGCTGGTAGAACGGTGAGTTTTGTTGCAAGTAGACCAATTGTTCCACCATCTTTTGTTCCTGGAAATGTTTGATGACATTGGTCGGTTGACGTTCTATTGCGGGAATCTGTACAGGCGTATTCATTTTTATGTTTGCATTTCGGTTTTTTATAACCGTCGCATTTCAAATTAAAACGTTATAAGACTTGCAAAGGTATCAAAAATTAGGGAATGGTAAATGCTGCCATATTGTCATCAGGGCAACCGCATCAATTTTTTAGCCAATCACTATTACCTTTGCTGAATGGAACAAGATATTTCTCACTATTTTCAAGAAGTCCCCGATCCTCGTGTAGTTCAGATGTGCGATCATTTATTATCCGATATACTATTGAT
>JAVBSH010000037.1:0-34232 GCA_031547085.1 Bacteroidales bacterium | reverse complement strand
TGCCAAATTTCACCAGGCGATTATCGATTTTTTTGAGAAACTGAATCAAAATTATCAATCCGAATTGGAATCTTTGTTATCGCTAAATTTTCAATTATGGAAAAAAGAGGATGCACAAAACTTGGCGGCGTGAAGTATAATAACGAAACCAGCGCTTCATTGGCATAGATAATTTGCCGATTGTTGTTGAGAATCACACTCAAGCAGGGCATCGCATCCATAATCTGACGGGCATAGGCCACACCGTCAACCCTGATATGTTCCTTCCGGATAACTTCTTCACTGCTGCGTTCAGGAGAGGCGAAATATGTCTTCATTTTTTAGTATCTTTAAGCTACCATATTTCTTATATCTACGATTTATCGGGGAATTTGTTATATTTTTGGGCAGAAATCTGATGAAATAACGCTACCCTGATCCTTTTTAGTCCAACGTTTCCAAATAGCAAACACTGAAATCAATAAATTTTCATATTTTCACTTTATATCTGAACAATATCGGATTCATATCTTCAACAGTATCTAATTTTTCTATCTCTGGAAATAATTTGATTATTTCATCCATATCTGCAAAATTGAATACTCCATAAAAATATCCCTCACTATCTGAACATAATACTGTGTACAATTCGAATTCATATTCGTCAACTTTTGCTTTATTTGCTATGGCTATAGTGTTATTCGTTTGTTTATCATAAAATACGAATATCGAATTATGATGACGTCCTAATAATAGATATAGAAAATCTTTAGATTCAACATGATTTCCCATAAAGCATGTATTTCCATTTTTGAGAAGATCATAAAGTTCAAAAGCCGAACCAAAATTATCTATCGTATTTTTAGAAATTTTCCTGTTGTTACCAAAATTAATAGCATATTTAGGCAAGATAGATTCGAATGATATGCTATATATCGTATCTCTGAATTTAGGTGCAAAATTAAGTCCACCATCCAATTGAGAAGTGATAATATCGTAAATATGGATGTTCAGATTTTCATTATCGTCATATTCAAATCCTTCTTTAACGACCTGTTTATTTTCATTAGCTATAATGATTTGGCAATTGCTTTGACCAGGTATTTTATATTCCCAAGTTGGTTTTGCATGAACAATATAACCATTTGGCAATAAAGCAGCATCAAACACAGGGATATCAGAATTAATCTGCTTTACAAAATTACCGTCAAGATCATAAATCATGAATTTTCGTCCAAAATTATCCATCACAACTAATTGATTGTTAACATAATCAATCTCAAAATTTGTAACGCTGACAAATTCACGCGGCCCACGCCCTTTTTTGCCACCAACAGTTGCAATATGCTTACCTTCAATCGTATATATTAATAGTGATTTTGCATGTCTATCATCAAGAATATAAATTCTATCCTGATATACCCGCATTTTTGACACATGGCCAAAAAACGAATTTTCTTTTGCCTCTAAGATGACATAATTCAAATCGCGAATAATATCAACATCTTTAACTTCAACCACCTCAGGAATTAAGATGGTCTTAACGCCATCATTTTTGTCAACCATTTGTTTTTTTCCGTTTCCGCATCCATTAAAAACAATTGCCAAAATAGCTATCAAAAAACGCATTTCTTTCATCCATCAAAAGTTAACATGTCAATAAATCAATCTCAAGAAACTAATATAAGCAGCGGCTCATTAACCTGTTTAATGAGCCGCTGCCTAAAAAGCCTGTATTTACTCCACTACCCGGAGCTTATCGCCGGTGTCTTCCACAATTTTCTTACGCCACCATTCCGGATAACCGGGTTGATCGGGTGAAGCAACCGTTGTATTGTATTTATTCGGCAAGAACTTGCCGTCTTTTTCCTTTTTAATGTTACCGTCGATATATTTCACCAACAGGTACTGGCTCAGTTTTTTCCACTGTTGGAAAGTAGCATCGGCCTGGCGGTTGGAATATTCGGTCACATATTGCCGTGCTTTGTTGGGGTTTTTCTTGTAGAGCGCTTGTGCTTCGTTATCTACCCGGGCAACGTCTTTCAGGTAACCGTCTTCCACTTCGTGCATCACCTTGCACACATCGGCGGCCATTACATCGTACCGGAGATAGGAAAAATTGGCGACCTGGTTGAACAACCAGAAGGCAGACGTCTCGGAATATTCGAGCATGCTGCCGTTACCCACGGCAAACACTTTCGGTATTTTATTCATGCTGCTGTACATAGGAGTCAATGCTGAAGTCGCCGCATCATCTACGCCAAACCAGAAGATGCCGCCAATGACGTCGGGTAACCATGACCGTGCCTGGCCTACAAACCAGAAACCTGTCTGTTGGGTAGCAGTGACACGTTCATTGCAATATTCCTTGCCGTCAACTTCCCAGGTGAGCGGACGCCAACGGTAGGGGAGCCCGTGCGGTCCGGCGCCGATATCCTTGCGCATATCCAATTCGGTACCTTCCAGATGATCGCGCATGCCATTCATCACATCCTTCGGCGATACTTTCCGGTTGGGTTTGATCCAGAGCGGCATCCTGTTTTTCATGTCATAACCCTTCACATAATTGAAGTATTTTGTCATATCGTTATTGAAATCCTTGAAAAACGACCAAACACGGATTTCGCAGAAACGCGCTCCGTGGAAATCGACCGGATTGTAAGTATCGGAAAAACTGAAATCATCGTCCGAACCGTTGTACCATCCCTTTTCACGCGCAAAACTGATCACATCTTTTGCATAAAGGCAATTGTCGGGATCATTTTTAGGAAAAGTAGTGATACGTGCCTGGTTGGCATGTGCACAAATGTATCCGTCAGGAATGCGGAGCGCCACCCACAAAGCGCCTTTACCGCCTGTGCCTTTTCCCACCATTTCCATGATCCATGCCTCGTTTTTATCGGCAATGCTAAACGATTCGCCACCGCTGTAAAAACCGTACTTTTCGACCAGCGAAGTCATCACCTGGACAGCTTCGCGTGCTGTTTTCGAACGTTGCAAAGCAATGTATATCAAGCTGCCGTAGTCGATGATGCTTGTCGAATCCTCCAATTCTGGGCGTCCGCCAAAGGTAGTCTCAGCAATGATCACCTGGTATTCGTTCATATTACCAATGACATTGTATGTCTCGCCGACTTCGGGAATCATGCCCATCGGCCGGCCCGAATCCCAGTCGATCACCCGGCGCATAGCGCCTGCCTTGTATTTGGCTGCCGGATAATGGTATAATTCACCATAAAGCGTATGTGAATCGGCCGAATAGGATACCATCACTGAACCGTCGGTGGAAGCGCCCTTAGTGATGATAAAGTTTGTACATGCCCTTCCATCAAAGGCGTTTCCCATAAAAAGCAATGCTGCGAAAAGAATAATGATTTTTTTCATCTGAATCGAATATTTATAAGTACCAGATTGATCAACCCATTGATGATTGATCAATCTTTGTTTGCAAATATAATTCTGATTATGAAAATAAAAAATAGTATTTCATCTGTTTATATTTTTATTTTTAAGGCCAGATGGAATGTCCATGGATAATCATTACGGTTGGTGCACGATAGTGCATGGACATTTCCTCATAAAAATAAAAAAGAGGCTGTTTAAAAAGCCTCTTTATAACAAATCAGTAAGACCTGAACAAGTCTCGCCTTATTTATTTACCTGAAATTTTTTATCTCCTTTTTCGAAGAAATCGACGATTTGCTGTGCAGCAGCCAATCCTGCATTAATGTTGGCCTCAGCCGTTTCGGCACCCATCTTCTTCGATGTGGCAAAGATACGTGCGCCAACGCTGTCCTGTATCTTGGCCAACGCATCGGGAGCGACATCTGTGGCATATTTCAGGTCGTTGCGTTCCATCAGTGCCTTGAGCATGCCTTCTTCATCAATCACTTCCTTACGGGCCGTATTAACGAGTGTACCACCTTTAGGCATGGACGAAAGCAGTTCGTAGCCGATGGATTTTTTAGTCTGCTCCGTGGCCGGGATGTGCAACGACACATACTGGCAGTTGGCATACAAATCTTTCATGTCAGCAACGGGCATAACGCCGTCTTTCTTCATGGCTTCAGGGGTGACGAAGGGATCGAAAGCATATACATCCATGCCAAAGCCCTTACCGAGCATGGCGACTAATCTCCCTACATTCCCGTAAGCATGTATTCCCAGTTTTTTGCCTTTCAGCTCAGTGCCTGTTCCCGGTTCCCAACGGTTGCGGGCCATGTAGATCATCATACCCAAGGCCAGTTCAGCTACTGCATTCGAGTTTTGTCCAGGCGTGTTCATGGCTACGATTCCTTTTTCGGAACAAGCGGCCAGGTCGAGGTTATCGTAGCCTGCGCCGGCGCGTACCACGATCTTTAACTTCGATGCGACAGCAACCACTTCCGCAGTTACCTTGTCGCTACGCACAATTAACGCATCGGCATCGGCAACAGCCTTGTGAAGATCGTCAGCCGATGCGTATTTCTCGAGCAGGACAGCTTCGTATCCCGCTTTTTTCAAAATATCTTTAATTCCATTAACGGCTACCTCGGCAAAAGGTTTTTCCGTTGCGATCAATACTTTTTTCATGTTTAACTTTAGGACGCTTTATTTCGTTGCTTCAAATTCTTTCATACAATCCACCAGGGCTTGTACACTTTCTTTAGGCATCGCATTATAGATGGAAGCGCGGAATCCGCCCACCGAACGGTGTCCCTTCAAACCTACCATGCCTTTGGATTGTGCAAATTTGAGGAATTCTTCCTCCAATGCCTGGTATCCATCGGCCATCACGAAACAAACATTCATCAGCGAACGGTCCTCTTTTGCAGCCGTACCTTTGAACAATTTGTTGCGGTCGATTTCGTTGTACAGGATGGCTGCCTTTTCCTCATTGCGTTTTTGCATAGCGGCTACTCCACCGTTGGCTTTAAGCCATTTCAATGTTTGAAGGGCTGTATAGATAGGCAACACAGGAGGCGTATTATACATGGAGCCGTTATCGACATGTATCTTGTAGTCGAGCATCGAGGGAATGTGGCGCGATACCTTGCCGAGAATGTCATCTTTGACAATAACAAGCGTCACACCGGCGCTCGAAAGGTTTTTCTGCGCACCGGCATAGATAAGGCCATAACGTGAAACATCCACCGGACGGCTGAATATGTCGGATGACATGTCGGCAACCAACAAAGTGTCTACTTTCGGGTCTTCTTTCAATTCTGTCCCGAAAATCGTATTATTAGTGGTGATATGGAAATAGTCGACGTCCGAAGGAATCATATATCCTTTGGGAATATATGAGAAGTTGGCATCCTTGGAAGAAGCGACTTCGACGGTTTCGCCAAAACCTTTAGCTTCCTTCAGGGCTTTGCTTGCCCAAGTTCCAGTGTTCAGGTAGGCGGCCTTCTTTTCCAACAAGTTGAAGGGGACCATGCAAAATTGCAGGCTTGCTCCACCACCAAGGAAAATTACCGAATAGCCTTCGGGAACCGACAACAATTCTTTCACGAGTGCCATTGCTTCGTCGATCACTGCTTCAAAATCTTTGCTCCGGTGAGACATTTCCATGAGCGACAACCCGCTGCCGTTGAAATCAAGAACAGCTTGTGCCGTAGCTTCAACCGCTACACGAGGGAGAATAGAAGGGCCAGCATTAAAATTATGTTTTTGCATACGTATAATAAGGTTAAAAAATATTTACTGACATTTGTCATAAAATGAGGAGCAAAATTAAATGTTTTTTCACAACCTCTGCTAAAAAAATGAATTAATATTTCTGTATTTTAAAACGCTTTTTATTAGTGGTTTAGCTCAACCCGCAACCCGATGTCATCAATTCCGATCAATGGTTCGTCGCGCATAGCCTGCTCATATTCAAACGTATAAATGCCCGATACGGGAAAGCGAATGTTTTGTTGGAACAGCAAACGGTTATCAAATTTATCGCCCAAACCGTTTCCTAACCACTTACCGCGATGGTCGGCCAGCATAATTTTCAGCGTATCGCGTTGCGCACTTCCCGACGGAGAAAGTACATCGACAAAAAGCCATAGATCCATATATTTGAATTGGCTATTATTACGCACATTAATATATACATTGCAAGCGTTCACGGTGTCGGTAATTTCCACCTGGAACTTTGCCCGTTGGTCGCGATGCCAACCTTCTTTGGGTATATCAATATTACTTTCGTATATCCGGCTTTGGTCGCAGGAATATAATCCGACAGCCAACAATGCCATGATAAGGAATTTATAAATAATTGATGTTTTCATTTTAATGCATCATGCTAATTTAATGCGTCTTGCATTCATTATCAATTCTCCATTCTCAATTCTTCACCGTATCTTATCCCTGTTGTTGGTTGTTTTGTTCCGGTTTATCCTTTCCGTTACGGTTCCGGTTGCGATTTCGATGATGATTATTGCGATTATTATTGCTGTTGCTACGCTGTCCGTTACCATTCGCTGCGGCTTCCTTCGGTCTTTCGGTTGCCGCCTGCCGGTGGTTGGGTTCCGCTTTTTTTGTTTGCGCATGAGCATTCCTGACTTGCGCATTGGGACTGACATTCCTAGCTTGCGCGTTAGAATTGGCCGTTTTGCTATTGTTATTCCGGTCGTCCCTACCCGGTTTCTTTTTCTTTTTCCTTCGTTTTTCCTCGAAACGATTGATATTGTCCTCACCAACAGCATTTTGATAGCTAATGATCGGTTCTTTGGATGATACTCCGTTGCTGGCAATCAAGTCCTTCACTTTTATTCCCTGACGGTTAAGCTGGATAATTTCTTTCACTACATCCACATCCAACGGAATAAAAACTGCATTTTCATTATCTTTTTCGAAAGAATACCAGATGATCCGGCGAAACACGTCGGTTTTGCTATGATATGCTCTACCCTGCTCTGTTTCTAATGGAACAGACGTATCGGGAAAATCATTTTGCGCTTCGAGGTAACATTTCAACTCATAATTGAGGCAACATTTTAATTTGCCGCATTGTCCCGCCAACTTTTGCGGATTGAGCGATACTTCCTGATAGCGTGCGGCACTGGTAGACACAGAAACGAAAGACGACATCCACGAAGCACAGCATAATTCGCGACCGCAAGTACCAATACCGCCGACCTTACCGGCTTCCTGGCGTGCGCCGATCTGCTTCATCTCGATACGTACCTTGAAATGGTCGGCGTATTCCTTGATCAGTTGCCTGAAATCCACCCGTTCATCGGAAATATAATAAAATGTAGCTTTGGTCCTATCTCCCTGGTATTCAACATCACTGATTTTCATCGACAAGCCTTGATTGGTAACGATTTGGCGGGCAATGCGCATCGTCTCCGGTTCCTTCTCAATGGCTTGGAACCATTTTTCCACATCATTGGGCTTCACCTTACGGTATATTTTCTTCAAATTGCCAGTCACACCGTAACGTTTCATCTGTATAGGAACCAAATCGCCTGTCAACGACACCACACCAACGTCATGGCCGGGCGATGCCTCCACTGCCACAATATCGCCCTTCACCAACGAAAGATCGGCACTATTAATATAATAGCCTTTTCGTGTATTTTTAAAACGGATTTCGACCGCTTTCCCTATCGAATCGTTCCCTGGAATAGGTTCCAGCCAGTTGAAAACGTCTAATTTATTGCATCCCGAACAAGTACACTGAAATTTGCCTTCTTCGGTATTTTCGGCAGGTTTGTTGAGACATCCACGCGTGATGTAATTATCAATCATTATGATGGAATTGCTATGAAAATAAAATATTTCGCTGCCGATATGTACTTTCCGGCAGGGATAAAATATTGTTTCTAAAAAATATTGGACAAAAATATAAAAATTAATGCTTCAACAGCACTACTATCTTACAAGTCAAATCCAAAAATACCAGATTCTTGTTTCCGTTCGACTCAATATGATAATGCGCAGTATTCAATTCTTCCGCCAGTTGGAATACATTATTGGTATGAATGAAAGTATTGAATTTCTGGGAAAAGTTATTTTCAGCATCCGTCATAAACACCAGATCTGTCTGTTTTTGATTCAGGGTAAAATTTTCGCGAACCATACGCAGGCAATAGAGCAGGAAACTTTTTTGTCCCTCGCGGCTCAGTTGAGTGATCTCTTCGCACCAAGCCAACAGGTCAAGCATGGCTTGTTTCTTGCCCCACACCGACCAACAGGTACGCATCATGCGGATAAACATTTCGAGATAATAATCGCTGTCTTCCGACGACTGCATGATCGAAAGCGCCTGGGCAAGATTGCCGTTACTGGTACGCGCCACGTTCAAAGCTTGTTGTCGGTTACTGCATAACCCTGAAGCCTCAAGGTAACCAACCATACTTTGCATATCGATCTTCGGAATACGACTGATCTGCGTCCGCGACAGGATGGTGGGCAGCATCTGGTCAGCCGACTCTGCAATCAGCAGGAACAACGTCTTTTCGGGCGGCTCTTCCAATATTTTCAGCAATTTGTTGGCCGTCTGTTGGTTCATTTTTTCAGCCAGCCAGATGATCATCACTTTAAATTCCGCCTCGTAGGTCTTGAAGCTCAGCTTGTTTAATATTTCCTTACTCTCATCAACGAAAATACCGCCCTGTTTATTGTCGCCACCCATCGCATCAAGCCATTGGTTGTATGTAATGTATGGATTGGCTATGACGGCTTCGCGCCATTCCTTGATAAACATGTCGCTCACGGCCGCCTTGCCACCACCGGGCTTAATCACCGGGAAAACAAAATGCAGGTCGGGATGTGCCAACTTTTTAAACTTGACACATGATGGACATTTTCCACAAGGCTCATTTTCAAGACGATCGGTACAGTTGACATATTGCGCATAAGCAAGGGCAAGAGGCAGGCTACCGGCGCCTTCGGGGCCGAGAAATAACCGTGCATGACTGATACGGTTTTCGTGTACGGTTTGTATCAATTGCTGCTTTATGGTTTCCTGTCCTACAATCTCTGAAAATAGCATCTATCTATATTTTTGCCATGACAAATGTAGCAGTAATTTATGGATATTTCATATTGTTGATGATTTTAGTGCGCGACTGTCGTCATATCTAAATGTGAGGTACAAACACGTACATGGAGACATTTATTATTATACCTTGCACGGCCAAGTCTTGTGCATTTGTATTTTTCCTCACTTTGCGTCTTCGCGCCTTTGCGTGATTATTCTCTCGCAAAGGCGCGAAGACGCAAAGCACAAAGTCAATACAGCGAGAAGTATAATTATCGTCAACTAATTTTACTCCAATTTACCTCGGCATTCATTTGTTTTTGCAACGAACTCTTCAACATGACATTTTGCGGTTGATTCAACCCCGGATCGGCCGACAGAAGTCCGGCAGCAGCATCACGGGCAAGCTGTAATATCTGTCCGTCAGTAGCTAAGCTGGCAATATGCAGGTCAAAGGGAGCACCACTCTGTTGCGTTCCATCAATATCGCCGGGGCCGCGTAGCTTCAAATCAGCTTCTGCAATAGCAAAACCATCGGTGGTAGCCACCATGGTTTGTAATCGTTTCCGCCCGTCGGCACTCAGTTTATATGAACTCATCAGGATACAATACGACTGGTCTGCGCCACGCCCCACACGGCCTCGCAACTGGTGAAGCTGCGACAACCCGAACCGTTCGGAACTCTCGATCACCATTACCGACGCATTGGGAACATCCACACCGACTTCAATCACCGTAGTGGCGACCATAATCTGTGCTTTTCCTTCCTTGAACAAGCGCATGGCCAGTTCTTTGTCGGCCGCAGGCATCCTGCCGTGCACCATGATCACGCTGTAGCCCTCCCTTTCGGGGAAAGCCGCACGTATCTGCTCAAACCCCATTTCAAGATTCTTATAATCCATCTTTTCCGATTCGCTGATCAGCGGATAAACCACGTACACCTGGTGTCCTTCAGTAATCTGCCGTTGCATAAACTCGAACACATCCTTGCGGCGATGATCGAAGTAATGAACAGTCTTCACCGGTTTACGTCCGGGCGGAAGTTCATCAATAACTGACACATCTAAGTCGCCGTATACCGTCATGGCCAACGTGCGCGGGATAGGCGTAGCGGTCATCACCAACACATGCGGCGCTTCGGCATTTTTCTTCCACAATCGTGCCCGTTGTGCCACACCAAAGCGATGCTGTTCGTCGATCACTACCAGGCCAAGATTGTCAAATTGTACGGTATCCTCAATCAAAGCATGCGTTCCGATCAAAATACGGATACTTCCGTCGGTCAAACCTTCATGAATCACACGCCGACCCTTTTTCTTCGTCGATCCGGTCAGCAAAGCCACATCAATGTCCATCCCCTGCAACATTCGCGTGATGGTTTGGTGATGTTGTGTGGCCAATATCTCGGTAGGCGCCATCAGACATGCCTGGTAACCATTATCGAGCGCGATAAGTATCACCATCAGCGCCACCAATGTCTTACCACTGCCGACATCGCCTTGCAGCAACCTGTTCATCTGTTTCCCGCTGCCCATATCCTTGCGTATCTCCCGTATCACCCGTTTCTGAGCTTCAGTCAGTTCAAAAGGCAGGAATTCCGAATAAAAACGGTTGAAATATCCGCCAACTGTTGCAAAATTAAATCCCCTGACATACGTATTGCGTTCTTCGCGAAGATAAAGCATGCGGAGTTGTATCCAAAATAACTCCTCAAACTTGAGCCGGAATTGAGCTTTTTGCAACAGCAACGCGCTCTGTGGGAAATGGATATTGAACAGCGCCTCGTGCAACGGCAGCATCTTATATTGCCGGATAAGGTCATCGGAAAGAGTTTCGGGAACATCTGTTTTCATTCCCTGCCACAATGTGACCATCATCCGGCCGATGACCCGCGAGGTGATATAGCTATTTTTAAGACGTTCGGTGGTGCTGTAATGCGCTTGGAGCATGGCTGCAATACCTTCCTCGTGCTTTTCGGCCGGTTCTACTTCGGGATGGACAAAATTCACTTGCCCGTTGAATTCAGTCGGTTTGCCGAACACCACATAGTCGCCACCTTGTTTGATGCTCTGTGTCAGATATTTGATACCCTTGAAAAACAGGAGCGGAATAGAACCCGTATGATCTGTAAGCTGTACCACCAACCGCTCTTTAGGCGTTACACCTTCTTTCTTCATAGATGCGACACGTCCGCGCACCTGGATATAGGTATCAACAGGTTGCACTTCCCTGATCGCATAAAATTTGGTACGGTCAATGTGTTTATAGGGAAAACAATACAACAAGTCACCAAAAATACGGATATTTAGTTCCTTGCCGAGCAATTCGGCACGCCGCGGACCAACACCCGCCAAAAATTTAATATCCTGGTCCAAATAACTGTTCACTTGCAATTCTTTTCCTGATGGCTGCAAAGCTAAGAAATTTTTACGACAGGTAAGTTTTGGAATTCAAACAGTTGTTTTACAAATATTTATTAAAACACAAACTACTGAAACAACAATACCCAATCTTCGGCGGTAGGGGGAGTATATGAATTTATTTTTTTCTGTTGACGGCCTAAATCCGTATATTCCCCATTCCTTGGGTTGAACCAGTAAGCTTTGATATTATTCTGTTTCAGAACGGAGAGATCACAGGATAATTCGGTTTTACCGGGTAAATAACAAACAGCGAATTTTTTATTAGATGATATTGACGCTACAACATATTCTTTACTGCCATATTTTCCATATCCGCTCACACACAGTTTGTTGTCCATATCCGGGATAAGCATGTTCCATTGTATGGAGGAAAAGAAACCGACAAAATGTTTCAGCTGTTTCGCTCCGTTATAATCCTGAATTTCCCGCCAGTTACCGGGTATCGACCAAGCGCTTGATCCGTACGCATCCCCTGTTGATCCGGAAAGCACGGCCCAATATGCCTGTCTGCGGATCTGCTGGGGTTCACCATGGTCATTCCCTTCATATCCTTCGTATCGGGATTCTCCTAAAATAAAAGGCCTGACCGGTTGTTTCTTATATTCATTGTGTGCGATTTCATATACTTCAGGATTACCATACGTATATAGAAATGAAAATCCTAACCACTTGCTTTCGGGAAACACGTCCGAACTGGTATGAGGGCCAGAGGCATGATAGGTAAGTAATTGAAAAGACGGGGCACGGTCTCTCAGCCCTTCAGCCATTGCAACGACTTCCGGCTCATCTTCCAAAGGATCGCTATCTCCTCCCATGATCCAAAATACATTTTTACAATGCGCAAACTTCTTCCCAAGATATTCTCCGTAAAAACGGCATTTCTCCACACCATTTCTTTTTATTGGGCGATCCTTGTTTCCACCGTAAGTTCCGTATTTACCATTACAACATCCCAGGAACGGTTGGGTTATGGATACCAAAAAGCCCAATGAGTCCGCCATATGGACGTATTGTATGACCCTGTCATGATATTCATCCTGTACGGTAAGGAAATTATCCGGGTCTTTGAATGGCCGTTCGTTATATCGGTTTTGATGATTCGTATCCATGGATATTGAAATTTGCAATGTATTAAATCCTTGTTTTTTACGATTCAACATATATTCCAGGGCTTCTTCTTTTGTCAATTTATAGAACAGATGCCATGGTGTATCTGCATGGTAAAGAAACGGTTTGCCTTTCTTCGTGACAAAATATCTCCCATTCTTGCTAATGGATAAAGGAAAAATTTGATCGCCTTCGCCAGCAGTTGCGGGCATCATGCTAACCAAAATTAAAAAACTAAGGATGATCAATTTAGATTTCATAATGATTATTTTAATTGTATTTATTTTTCAAAAATTAAGGTTGGGCATTCATTACATCTTTGTAAGTGGCATCCTCCCCAAATACATATACATCATCTGTATATATCTCAAAGGGTTCTGCTCCTTTCCAGGGATCACCCTTGTATGCGCCGACTTTGAAATAAGGCCCCCGGTCTTCGTCGTCCCAGAAGGTTGCCTGGTTTTTAACGTCAACTTTTTTTACGCCATCCCACCACACCTCGAGGAATCCGTCCGCGTCCTGGGTCCATTTCACATGGACAATCACGGTATGCCATTGACCGGTAGTCATTTCTCCCAGCGTATATTTGGTACAGGTAACGTCGTTTTCTTTTGTAGGGCGTTGAAATTCAAAAGACACCGAAGCGTCTCCGTTCAGCTTGATGTGGCTGCCGTTTCCTCCGCAGGCGTCCCGGAATTTCCGTTGGGTCGGATAGGTGGGAAACTGTGCGATGATACAACCATTCCCGCGATTGACCGGCCAATAATAACTCACCCTATACCAACGGGTATCCCCGATGTCGGCCCGGCCTTTACTGCTTACTTTCAGTTCGGCGCGTTCATCACAATTCCATAGTACATGGTGCAGTGATTTCCCTTTCTTTTGGGGATCGGGTTTGATTACGATTTTCTCGCTGGCACAATCATGGCATCCCTTATCGTGGCATTCCCGTTGCGAACCTTTCATATCTCCCTCATCGAAAGTATTGAAATAAAGGGGTGAATTTTTCTGCGGATATACGATTCCGGAAGTGAATAAACATAATGAGATCAGTAAGCCAAAATATTTCGTTTTCATATTGTTATTTTTCATGACAAAAATACATTTGGATATAAGTCCAACAAGGGTTGATTCTCTAAGCTTTGAATTATTTATTATGATTATCGGGTATTTTGCCCAATGCTTGTAGACTGAATTGTTCGGCATAGCGTCTCGCTATGTCGAAGCCCGACTGAATGACGTAGTCGGGCAGGCTAAGAGCAAGGCTCCTGCCTTGCGTATACGGAAAGCAGGAACTTTCTTTTTAGCACGGCGGAGTCTGGAGACTCCGCCGAACGCTGCAGTATAATCAATAGGCATAATACCCGATAATCATTTTATTTATTTCGCATTTATCATCAGCGCCCAGTCATTGTCGGCTGGCGGAGTGAACGATTGCATTTTATTTTCGTATTTAACCGCCTCCTTGTATTCTCCCGTTCGCGGGTCGAACCATCTTGCTTCGGATGCCTTACCTTTCAACTTCGACAAATCCAGTGTCACCGTGCGTTTTTCGGGGAAATAAAGGCAAGCGTATTTCCGGTCGGAAGCAACGGCGGCTGTAACATAGCCGGCTTCGCTGTATCGTGCGTTGCCCTCCACAAGGAAGACCTTGGCAGTGTCGGGTTCCAGACGATACCACGGGAAAGATGTGAAGAATTTATAAAAATGGATTAGCTGGTTGGCCCCCGTATATTTCATTCTCTCTTTCCAACCGCGTTCAAACGACCAGAGATCGGAACCGTAAGCATGTCCCGCACCGCCGCACAACATGGTCCAATATGCCTGGCGGCGTATTTGGTGTGGCTTGCCCGTATCGTTGGGAAATAGTTTACCATCGCCTTCATACTGCGACTCCCCGAGTATAAAAGGCATCATGATATTTTTCCCATACTCCTTCAAGCAGGCTTCATATACTTCCATTGACGTTTTGTTACGCCAATAAGTATATACCATTGAGAAACCCAGCCAACCGGTGTTAGGAAAAATATCGGTACTCGAATGTGTTGTCGCTGCATGATAAGTCAATAATTGATGAGGAGAAGCTGTACTTCTCAACCCTTCGGCAAAAGCAACAATTTCAGGACGGTCGTTATTGGGGTTCGAATCTCCGCCAATGATCCAAAACAGGTTTTTGCATCTTGCAAATTGTTTTCCCAAATATTCACCATACAGCCTGTTTTTTTCCGGCCCATTCATTTTAATAGGTTTTTCAGGCTTTCCCCCGTATGCCTCGTTGCAGCATCCTACCCACGGTTGAGACATCACCACCAGCATGTTCAAAGAATCCGCGATCCGGATGATTTTCAGAATGTGGTCATGGTATTGCTGGTTGGGCTTGGTAAAATCATTATCAGCAGAAAACGGTTTGTCACCATAACGGTTGGGATGACCTACATCCATAGACAATTGAGTCTGTAATGTGTTGAAACCTTGCTTTTTTCTTGTCATCATGTATTCACGCACCTCTTCGGTGGTCAACTTGTAAAAAATCTGCCACCCGGTGTCGGCGTTGTAAAGAAACGGCGCACCTTTGGAATCCACAAAATAATGCTTGTTTTTACTTATTTTCAGGGGGAAGTGAACCGGTTCGTTGCTATACCCTGAAAGGACAACTAATAAAAGTGCCCAGATCAAAATTACTGGTTTCATACGGTTACATTTATTGGGTTGATGTGTATTTTCAAACTATTTATTTTGCTTATAATGCTTCCCCGGCGCCGGGTATTTGCAGGCCGCATCATCCAGCACCAGTATCCAGTCCATCGACTCACCCCTGTCGGGGGAAATAAACGCCCGTTCCTTCCCGTCGTTGTCAAACGTTCCGATGGTTGTGGCTTTTCCGTTGCGTGGATTGTACCACCATGCTTTTATTTTTTTGCCTTTGATGACATCGGTACGTACGGAAAATGTGCGTCCGACAGGCGCATAGGCCATCGCGTATGTACCTGCTTCGTCGCGGGTAGCCGAAAAACGGTAACGGCCTTCGCCCGGAACGGAGGTGGCCACTTTGTCGGTAACAATGATGGACGGATCGGGTATCCTGGTCATAAACGGCCGGGATTCCATCAGCAAACGGCCGTATATCATCTGGCAGGCGCCCGGTTGATGGATGGCTTCCTTCCATGACATCAAAGGACTGTTGACGCCGTTACGGTTTTTGTCGGGATCGTACATTTGCCACACGGAATGGTGTCCATATGTATGGCCGAAGGCGCCGTTAAACAAATCCCAGTAAAGGGGACGGCGTACGTCGGCGGCGATGGAATGCCCTAACTGCGCGGCATTAAACGACAACGGATGGTCTTCGTAAAGCGGTTCTCCGTCGATCACCGGTTTTGCCGGGGTGCGCCGGTAATCATCCAGGGTCTTGCTGTATACGTTCGTGTAATCCGAATTGTGGCCGTTCTGCCGCATATTAAAGTCGAGCCAGGATTCGTTATGGAACCATTCCGACGATCCCCTGCTCCCTGAAGGATGGAATGTCACCAGGTGCGCTCCGCCTTCTACGTCTTTCAAGCCCCGCGCCATGGCTGCGATGACCGCACGTTGCCGGTCATTGTCGATATTACGGTCGCCTCCCAGTATCCAGATGATCTTTTTATCCTTATATCTTTTACCCAGGAATTTACCGTATTCAAAGGCATTTTCCGGGGTGAAAAAGGCCTCTTTGTCGTCGTGCCAGTATCGCCCCCAGGTTGGCAACAGGCCGATGTACATTCCCAGTTCATTGGCTTTATCGACAATATAATCCACATGATCCCAATAATCATTGGCGGGGCCGTCCTTGACCGCGGGACGTGCAGGATCAAGTTTTTCAAGGGGCAAAAAACCGTAGGAATTCGCAGCTACATGTCCGTCCAGTTCGGCAAGGGCAACGGCCTGTATCACGGTATAGCCTTTTTGCGCCCTGTCGGTCAGGTACATATCCGCATCCTCCCTGTCCAGCCTGTGGAACAATTCCCAAGCCGTATCGCCCAGATAGAAAAACGGCGTGCCGTCTTCGTGCTGTAAGAAACGTTTGTTCTCCGATATCTGGAGTTTCCCGTGCGAGAAATCAACCGGTTTACCTTTCCATTGTGCCCCAACCGATAATGGCATGATGACACTCGCAATCATTAAGAAAATAACTTTTTTGTTCATAATTGTTTGGTTTTAAAATTTATAATGAGTTTCGAAAAACAACATGCGAACGATTGGGAATCTGTTCCATCTTCCCTTCCCTGATCAATTTTGCCGCCTGTCTTCCCATTAGGGAAAAATCGGTGGTAATGGTTGTGATTCCCCCGGCCAGCACTTCTTTCAAAGGAGTGTCGTCAAAGCTCAGTAATCCTATCTCCTTTCCGATGGTGAGATTTTTTTGATGGGCGGATTTAATCAACTCCGCCAGATCCCGGTCGGAAATTGCCATGTAGCATTTCCCTTCTGAAGTCCGGGAAAAGTCGAACTCACAGGAAAAATTCAACGGCATTCCAAAATCGGACGCAAAGCTCCTGATGCCATTGATAAGTGCGCCGGGCATAAATTGGAACCGGTCATTGTAAATAACGGTAAGCGAATCGTATTTGCACAAAGCATTCAACAATGATTGTAACCCGGAATAAACATCTTTCATGAAATCCTGGTACACAGCGGCATAACCTGTTCCAAGCGTCTCGGGGAAAGCATCGAGCAACAAGAGTTTATGCGGAGGGACTAACCGGATGGTTTCCGTTACATCTGTATGGAAATGCGGCATCAGTATAAAAAAGTGATAGTCATTCTTGTTCGTTTCGACCAGCGTATGGAAAAGTTTTTCATTGTAGTAATGGAAGGCAATGTCTGTTTCGTAACCCTTTCCCAGATGATACAGCAACGAACGGTAAAGCGTTTCCTTGTACTGGTTCATGGCGTCGAACAGTATAAACACCTTCAATTTGCTGCTTGTACCATACGATGCCACATAGTACCCTTTCCCGGCCTGTGCGCTGATAAGGCCCTTGTCCTGCAGCGAACGGTAAGCCGCCAGTACCGTATCGCGCGACACGGGAAATACCTTGCTCGCTTCACTGACCGAAGGCAGCCTGCTCCCCATCAATAGTTTTTTCGTCCGGATCAGTCTGGACAGATAATCTTCCAATTGGAGGTACTTTAGCCGTGGGGTATCAGCATCGATGGAAAATTTAGACCAATTCACAATGTAAATTGCTTTATACAAATGGATTAAATTGAAATCCATTATGGTGCATTATGGTACAAACTTAATAAAAATTGATTTAACTGTAACATTTGGAAAAATTATTTCGATTGTTTTTGTATGTATGAATTTTCAAATATTAATTGTATATTTGACACCTATTTATTTTGCCTGAAACCAAGCATACATGAAAAAACCGTTTACGTATTCGGAATGATCCAGCATTTATTCATTTGAAAAAGAAATAGATTGTAAAATTTGTGTTCGAACACGATATAAACAAAATATAAAACATTTAGACATAT
The DNA here is from genome assembly GCA_031547085.1 of Bacteroidales bacterium. Classification (GTDB taxonomy): domain Bacteria; phylum Bacteroidota; class Bacteroidia; order Bacteroidales; family UBA4181; genus JAIRLS01. The sequence goes on along the minus strand of JAVBSH010000037.1, from coordinate 16,244 downwards.
GACAAAAAAAGCGTGGATATTATTGTGTTTGTTGTCATCAACGTTCTATCAGACAATAAACGCCGGGATCAACGAAATCAGGAACGAACCCGACTCGGCATACATTTTTGCCTATACGCCTAGCAAAAGCAATGGTCACAATGGTTTACAGTTTGCCTGGAGTACAGATGGTAAAAACTGGCACACCATCGGACGGAATTACAGTTATGTCCGTTGCGATTACAGTCGGTGGGGATCTGAAAAGCGAATGATCGACCCTTTTCTGTACTGCGCTCCCGACGGCGTGTGGCACTGCGTATGGAGTATGAACGAACGCGACGGCGCTTTTGCGTACGCAACGTCTAGAGACTTGGTGTATTGGGGTCGGCAGTCGTACCCATTGGTAATGAAATCGGGTAATTGCCTGACGCCTGAAATTGCTTATAACAAAGCTGCAGGACTGTACACTGTATTGTGGCAAAGTTCGGAAAGCGGTACTTCCCAAGCCTATTCCGCTACAACAAAAGATTTCAAGACCTATGCCCCAACACTGAAAACTACCGGAAGCAATCATATAAGCCAACGCCAAGACATCATGATCGGGGACAATATGGAAAAAGGCACTGTGCACCGGGTTACATGGAATGTGATTGACGACCTCATCAAAGTGCAACAATTGTCGGCATACAAAAATCAATTATATTCGGAGAGCGCTAAAACCGATCCTGAACGATTCGCAGGGTTACAACCGTTGGACGTCACCATCGCACCCGATGTCTCCGGCAGCAAGAAGATAAGTGACATGCTGGTAGGTATCTTTTTCGAGGATATCAACTACGCGGCAGATGGCGGTTTATATGCCGAACTCGTCCAGAACCGCGATTTCGAATATACCCCAAGCGACAAGGAAGGACGCGACAAAAGCTGGAATAGCTACAAGGCATGGAGCATCACCGGCAACGGGGCTACGCTCACCATTGACTCTACGGCGCCCATTCATCCGAACAACAAGCATTATGCTGTGCTGCAAGTCAACAACATTGGCGCAGGATTGGCCAATGAAGGATTCGATGGCATCGCTCTGAAGGCAGGCGAAAAATATGATTTTTCGGTGTTTGCCCGTACCTTGTCGGGAAAAGGAGGAAAGTTGACCGTTCGTCTGATTGGAACCGACGGGAAAGTGATTGACGAAGTGTCGACCAAAGCCGTTTCCAATGCATGGAAGAAATATGATGCCATACTTACCGCGAAGGAAACAGTAACCCACGCAAGCTTGGAAGTGATCCCGCAGATGACCGGTAGTGTGGCATTGGACATGGTTTCGCTGTTTCCGCAAAAGACATTCAAAAATCGTAAAAACGGGTTGCGTGCCGACCTTGCTCAAACCCTTGCCGACATGAAACCTCGCTTTGTAAGATTCCCGGGAGGTTGTGTAGCCCACGGTGACGGGTTGGAAAATATATACCGCTGGGAAAACACCATCGGTCCGCTGGAAGCACGTAAGCCGCAGCGTAACCTCTGGGGTTACCATCAAACGGCCGGACTGGGATATTACGAATACTTCCTTTTCTGCGAAGACATTGGGGCAGAACCGTTACCTGTTGTTGCGGCCGGCGTTCCCTGTCAGAACTCCGCACACCACGGGCATCCGCTGGGTGGACAACAGTGCGGCATACCGATGCATGAAATGGACGATTACGTGCAAAGTATTCTTAACCTGATTGAGTGGGCCAATGGCGATGCAAAGACGACCTGGGGGCGCAAACGGGCAGAAGCCGGGCATCCTGCACCGTTTAACCTGAAATACATTGGTGTGGGCAACGAAGACCTGATCACCGATGTCTTCGAAGAAAGGTTCACGATGATTTTCAATGCTGTCAAGGGAAAATATCCGGAAATTACCGTCATCGGTACGGTAGGGCCGTTCTACGAAGGAACCGACTATACGGAAGGTTGGGAACTTGCCACAAGATTAGGTGTGCCCATGGTTGACGAACATTACTATGTATCACCCGGTTGGATGATCCATAACCAGGATTATTACGACCGTTACGACCGTTCCAAGCCGAAGGTATACCTCGGTGAATATGCCGCCCATCTGCCTGACCGGCCCAGCAACATCGAAACGGCATTGGCCGAAGCGCTTTACCTGACCTCGCTTGAACGCAATGGCGATGTGGTAAGCTTGACATCGTATGCGCCATTGCTGGCGAAGGAAGGCCATACACAGTGGCGACCGGATCTGATCTATTTTAACAATACCGAAGTGAAACCGACGGTTGACTATTATGTACAGCAGTTATACGGCCAAAACTCAGGAGACGAATATCTACCAAGCAACATCAATCTATCCGTCAACCGCGATGATGTAAAAAAACGGATTGCTGTTTCATTTGTCCGCGATAGTAAAAGCAATGATTTGATCGTGAAAATGGTCAACCTGTTACCAGTGACAGTTCGTGTAACTGTCGACCTGCGTGACATCCCGTTATCCGGGACAGAAGCCGTGAAAACTGTGTTGAATGGCACTCCGAATGACAAAAATGCCAAACCTGCGATATCAACATGTACTGTGGCGGAAGATTTTGTATCCGAACTGCCACCGTATTCGTTTACTGTGATCCGGATGAAAACGAAATAAAAAACAAAACCTACCGAGTTAAAAAACCGGTAGGTTTTGTTTTTATGACACTTTGTCGGAATTGAAAACCAACAGAACTAAAACCTACCAGGTTTGGGAGACCCAGCAGGTTGGAGATTATTTCGTTGCGGCCATTACACCTTTGAAATAACCGATAGATTCGGCTATTCCGGCCAACGGATCCTTCATATCCTTTTCGAATTCGAGGCTGCATGCACCGGCATATTTTACCTTGCGCAACATCTTCACAAAAGCAGGTATATCAATTACACCACGCCCCATCTCACAGGTTCTACCTTCTTTGCTGGCGGCTGTAACGTCCTTGATATGAATGTCGAACACACGTTTGTAATACTTCTTCAAATCGTCAGTAGGATTGAACCCGGCGCGGGTATCATGCCCAATATCCAAACACATACCAATCCGCGGATCAAGATGCTGCACATTATCAATCACATCCTTGGCATTCGGATATTCCTTGATATCAGGTCCGTGGATATGGATAGCATAATTATAATCATATTCCTTTACCTTTTTATCCACGTAAGGCAAAAGTTCATAGTTGGGTACACCCACAATTAGTTTCACACCCACTCTCTTAGCGTATTCAAAGGCTTTGTCGATAGCATCTTCCGACTTCATATAGATCGGTCCTACGCCGTAGCCGGTCACACCTTTGCTTTTCAATTTAGCATGAAATGCAGCAATTTGCTCGTCAGTGCTATTGAATGGCAGGTGAAAATCCTTGATGCACATATAATTTACGCCTATCCGTTGCATCATATCGAGCGTTTTGTCAATATCGAAATGCAGGAAGCTATATCCAGCCATGGATACTTTAAACAAATCCTCTTTTTGGACTTTTTTCGTGGCAGTAGCAGGCATCGCCATCAATTCTTCGCTCAAAAAGGCCGAAGACGCCCCGATAGCCAACAACCCTGCACCTGCTTTTTTTACAAAATTCCTTCTTGTGGTCATTATTATTGATATTTGATTTATTTTTTCAAACATCAAACTTACGGCTTTTTCATCAAAAAAGTAATTCGAAATCATTTTTTAAGATTTTTTCACATTTACGCAATCGGTTGCGTAAAAAACTTTGCTATTCCGTGTAAATCACACGGATATTTTGACGTTCTTTGTTAAATGATTACCTATTAATTAATCAAGTATTGCAAAAAAATGATCTCCCATAAAGTATGGTCATAAAAAATATATGTTTCATTGTCTGTTTTTTGTGTCTCTTGTCGGCTTGTGGTGAGCAGCCAAAGACAGAAGTTGTTAATCTGCGATGTGAACTGTTGACCGACCCGCAGGGAATCGACTGTGCCACGTCGCGCCTGAGTTGGGAAATAGTGAGCGATGGACGCGCTATACGGCAAAAGTCCTATCAGATACTGGTGGCCTCGTCGATGGAAAAACTTAATGCCGGTGAAGGTGATTTGTGGGATTCACAAACCGTAAAAACCAATGCCTCGGTCAATGTGCCTTACGGTGGGAAAACGCTTGAGAGTCGTACTGCCTGTTTTTGGAAAGTAAAAGTAACTACCAACAAGGGGACTACAGAATGGAGCCGATCGGCTTCATGGAGCATTGGGTTGATGAATCCGGCCGATTGGCAAGCCAAGTGGACAGGATTAGACAAAAGTTTCAAAGGCGATGCAGTCGACCAACGTAATACACGCCTGGCAGCACGTTACTTCCGCAAGGAATTCGATGCTGCGCAGAAACCCGTAAAAGCTACGGTATATGTGAGTGGACTGGGATTGTACAAACTATATATGAATGGGAAGAAAATAGGCGATCAGGAGCTTGCTCCCACGCCCACCGATTATTCAAAGGTGGTTAAATACAACACTTTCGACGTCACCAATGAATTGGTACAGGGTAAAAATACTATTGCCACCGCGTTGGGCAACGGCCGCTTCTTCACGATGCGCAAAGATTGGGTCCGGCATTTCGGTTTCCCGAAAATGATCCTGCAATTGGAGTTGACTTATGCCGACGGTAGCAAACAAACCGTGGTGAGCGACGATTCGTGGAAGGTGACAGCCGATGGCCCCATTCGTGCCAATAATGAATTCGATGGTGAAGAGTATGATGCCACGATGGAAATGCCGGGTTGGAATGCAACCGGATTCGACGACAGTAAATGGTTACAGGCCGAACTGGTACAAGCGCCCGAAGGAAAACTGGAAGCACAGCTCAACCGAAACATCAAAGTGATGGAAACCATACGTCCGGCAGGAATCACACAACCCAAGCCCGGCATGTACATTCTCGATATGGGACAAAATATGGTGGGATGGGTGACCATGAAGGTAAAAGGTAAGGCCGGTGATAAGGTGAAACTGCGCTTTGCCGAAGTCTTACAGGATGATGGAACGCTGTATCTTGCCAATATCCGCAGCGCATTGGTAACTGATCAATATACCCTGAAAGGTTCAGGAACCGAGGTGTTTGATCCTATCTTCACCTATCACGGGTTCCGCTTCGTAGAAATTACCGGTTATCCCGGAACACCAACCATCAACGACTTCGAAGGGAAAGTAGTGTATGATGAGATGGAGATAACCGGCCATTTCGAAACTTCCGATAAAACCATCAACCAGGTTTACAAGAATGCCTATTGGGGCATCCGGGGTAATTACCGCGGTATGCCTACCGATTGTCCGCAGCGTGATGAACGCATGGGGTGGCTGGGCGACCGTGCTGTCGGTTCGCATGGCGAAAGCTTTATCTTCAATAACAATAACCTGTATGCCAAGTGGCTCGACGATATAGCCCAGGCACAACGCGAAACCGGCAGTATCCCCGACGTAGCGCCCAATTATTGGAGTATCTACAGCGACAACATGACCTGGCCGGGCGCTTATCTCATCATCGCCAATATGTTGTATGAACAATACGGCAATAAGGAACCGATTGTGAAACACTACGATTCGATGAAGAAATGGATGACATATATGCGCGATAAATATTTGAAGGAAAATATTATGTACAAGGACCGTTATGGTGACTGGTGTATGCCGGCCGAATCACCCGAACTGATCCATTCAAAAGACCCTGCACGTAAAACCAATGCTGCCGTGTTAGGCACAACATTCTACTATCGAATGCTGAGCTTGCTGGAACGTTTTGCCAACTTGCTCGGCAAGCCGGGCGACGCCAAGTCTTTTGCAGATGAAGCACTTGCCGTGAAAAATGCATACAACGACAAGTTCTTCGACAAAAATACAGCACAATATGACAACAATACCGTAACAGCCAACCTGTTGTCGCTCTGTTACGGAATGGTACCTGACGATTATTCCGACAAGGTTTTCCAAAATATTGTCGACAAAACAGAAAAAGATTTTAACAGCCATGTAAGTACCGGTCTGGTGGGGATACAGTGGTTGATGCGCGGTTTGTCCGATCATGGACGCGCCGATCTTGCCTTTCGTATTGCGACCAACCGCGATTATCCAAGCTGGGGTTTCATGATTGAGCACGGAGCTACCACCATCTGGGAATTGTGGAACGGAAATTCTGCCGACCCAGGTATGAACTCGCATAACCATGTGATGTTGCTGGGCGATATCATTGTTTGGTTCTACGAATACCTGGCAGGCATCCGGAATGCGCCGGGCAGCACAGGGTTCGAAAAAATCGTGATGCATCCTTACCTCATTGATGGCTTGGATGATGTGAAGGCTTCGTATCATTCGGTACACGGAGTGATCAAAAGCGACTGGCACAAAAATGGCAACGCTTTCCAATGGGAGGTCACCATACCGGCCAATACTACTGCCACAGTCTATATCCCGGCAACGGACAAGAATCAAGTAACTGAAGGCGGGCAAAAGGCATCGCCGGTCAAGGGGGTGAAGTTCGTCAAAATAGAAGGCGAATACGCTGTATACGAAGTAGGATCAGGAAATTATAGTTTTTTGTCAACAAAATAACCAAACCAAAATTCATTTATCATCATGAAATATCTACGTACTTTTTTTCTTTTTATAATTGCAATAGCCTGTCTTTCCAATGTAACCGTCGCTCAGCCGGTATCGTTCTCCAAGGCAGCACCTGTGTGGATCAGCGGTCAGCAGGTAGATAAAAATGTCACAGCCAGCTTCCGCACAGTGATACAGGGCAATAATGTTACCGATGCGATACTCCGGTTGACCGCTTCGTGTGACTATCGTGCATGGGTCAACGGCGAGTTCCTGGGACATGGTCCGTGCGTGGCGGGTTTTGGTTATTTCCGGGTAGATGAGCACAACATCGGTAAAATGCTGAAGCCGGGCGACAACATCATTGCTATCGAAGTCGCCGGGTACAACATTGATAATTATTACCTGCCCAACCAACCATCGTTTCTACAAGCAGAAATTACTTCCAGTGGCAAAATATTGGCAGCCACGGCTTCACGGCAACCGGTTATCGGCGGGAAAACAGGGATGTTCGAAGCAGCAGTATTTGGCCAGCGCTCGCAGGAAGTGCCAAAGTATAGTTTCCAACGTACAAACGTAGAGGTTTATAAGCTTACTCCTTCGTATAACGCATGGATGATCGATGCGAAATCAGAATTCAAGCGTGCAGCATTGGAACAAACTGACAATAAACGCCTGATTGCCCGTAGGGTAATGTATCCCGATTATACCATCCGCAAATATACACAGGCCATGGACAAAGGTATCTACAAATTCGAGTGTAACTCCACCGGATTCATCGGAGCCAAGGTACAAGTGAATACGCCTTCGAAAGTAACGTTCACTTGGGATGAAATATTGATGGAAAATGATGTGAACATCCGCCGGCTGGGCTGCAACAGTACCCTTACTTACGAATTGCAGCCAGGACAATATACATTGGAATCGTTTGAACCGTATACATTGCAATATCTGAAAGTACAAACCGAGGGTGACTGCAAGGTAAGCGATTGTTATATCCGTCAATATGTCAATTCCGATGTGGCACGCGCTTCGTTTGCCTGCAACGACGAGCGTCTCAATACAATTTTTAAAGCAGCCGTGGAAACATTCAAGCAAAATGCCTTGGATATTTTCATGGATTGTCCTTCGCGGGAACGCGCCGGATGGTTGTGCGACAGCTATTTCACATCACGTGTAGCTTTCAACTTGTCGGGCAATACACTCATCGAAACCAATTTTATCGAAAACTTTCTTCTTCCGGAAAAATTCCGCTACATCCCCGAAGGTATGCTCCCGATGTGCTATCCGTCCGACCATCCCAACGGCAATTTCATTCCCAACTGGGCCATGTGGTTTGTGCTGGAGCTTGAAGAATATGCACAACGCAGCGGTGATCGTAAAATGGTGCAGGAACTCCAACCAAAAGTGATGGCATTGCTGGATTATTTTAGGAAGTTTGAAAACGAAGATGGTTTACTCGAAAACCTTGAGAAATGGATCTTTGTAGAATGGTCGAAAGCCAATGAATTTGTGAATGGCGTGAACTACCCTTCCAATATGCTCTATGCCAAAACCCTTGAAGTGGCCGGAAAACTATATAACCAGCCTGCCCTCACAGCAAAGGCGGGGCGTATCCATGAAGCCATCCGGAAACAATCCTTCGATGGAACTTTCTTCATCGACAATGCCATTCGCGAAGATGGCCGGTTGGTAGCGCAAAAAAACAACCGCACAGAAACATGTCAATATTATGCTTTCTTCCTGAGTACAGCCACGCCCGAATCACATCCTTCGCTTTGGAAAATCCTGTTGAATGACTTCGGCCCCAAACGTAAAACTACCAAGGCTTATTCCGAAATATATCCTTCAAATGCATTTATCGGTAATTACCTGCGCCTCGAAATGTTGGCTCGTTATGGACATGTGAAGCAATTGTTGAACGAATCCATCGACGAATACCTGTACATGGCCAATCTCACCGGTACACTGTGGGAAAATATCACTACCGTAGCCAGCTGCAATCATGGTTTTGCATCGCATGTAGCGCACGTTTTCTATCGCGATATGCTCGGCTTGAACCGTGTCGATCCTGTCAACAAGCAACTGGATGTGGTATTCAACGATACCGATGTGAAAACCTGCAAGGGAACTGTTCCCGTGGGCGATCAGTTCATTGACATGCAGTGGGAAAAGAAGGGGAAGAAGTTGAGTTACACGCTTTCCGTGCCAAACGGATACACCGTTCATGTAAAAAATAATACAGGATTGAAACTGGAAGAAATAAAAACTAAGAAATAAACTCAAATATAAAAAAACGCTGCGGTATGCACTATAAATGCATGCCGGCAGCGTTTTTTTATTGGTTTTTAATCACTTCCCTTTAGCTACTTCCAACGCTTTTGTTGTTGTGTAGTATTTGGCAAGCATGTTGGGTACTTCCCAGTCGGGCAGTTTACCGTCGACCAGGTATTGCAGGTAGCGTTCGGTTACCTGCCCGAAATGTGCTTCGTGACCGTTGTGGTACTTGGCAGGAACAAGCACCTCCCAGCCGGTATCCAGCTTTTTCAGTTCAATACCTGCATATTTGGCTTGTATTTTTTTCAGATTGTCGGTTAACGTCTTTTCAAATGCAGCAAGGTCGGTATTGGCTACCGGTTCGATGTACAAAGCCGGTTTGTAGCCTTGGTCAGCACCCTGACGAATCACCAGATTGGTTTTGGTACCACGCATGATCGAATAATGTGTGTCGCCGGTACCTTCGGGAGGCATAAAATTCCAGATCACCACAACTTTGGCATGAACGCCTTTCAGCTTATAGTTGATCTCGCCATTGGAATATACCCGCAATGTGTCGTTTTTGACATCTTTGGCCAGATAATCGGGATATTCGGGCATGGCAGTCGCTTGTGTGAACTGTTCCTTGCTCATGTCGGTTGTCCAGCGTTTTGCCGACTGGATTTCAACATCTTTGGTATAATCAAGGATCACTTCTGGGAAACATTCCCACTGCACCAAGTCCACCAGGTGCGTGGTAACATCCACGATGCCTTCGCCCTGCTGTTCCACATCGAAGAACCAAGCTGGACGTTTCAATGCTACGCCTGATACGTATTTAAAGAAGTGATGTACGCTTTCCTTGGTGACGGCAGGATTTTCGGGCGTGCCTTTTTCCAAGGTGCCGAATACTTCGGGTAACAGCGAAAATTCCTTTTGTAACAAGGTCGTGATCTCAAAACGCTCGGTCATGATGTCGTATAGTAGGACATTGTTCGTTTTGGCAGCTTCGAAAGCCTGTTTGAGCACCTCGAAGTTCCCGGCATTGATCGCCATTGGCTTATCGGCAAGGACATTGATACCCGCTTCGATGGTTCCCTTGATGTACTCGGTTTTTTTGCGGTTATTGCCTGCTGTTACCATCACATTGCCTTTCTTTTCGGCAATCATTTTGGCAAAAAAGTCGGGGCCACGGTATACTTCTTCTTTCCAATTAGTTGGATTTTCAGCCCGTGTGTTGTATGCCTCTATTTTTTTGAGGTGTTCGTTCAGGTCGTCGCCCTCGGGTGCGTACACGTAAACAATCGGATTAACTTGCTTGTACATGTTTTTCTGTACCAAAGCGGCATGAAAATGGCCGGGGTCGAGCGTAATTAATTTCACTTCGCCCTCGGCGCCGGTAAACTTTGCTTTCTTTCCCGTTTCACACGAATCAAAAGCAACCATTGCTGATAAAGCTAACACAATACATACTTTATTTCCTGACATGATATTTTAATTTGTTTTTGAATTTCGCCTGCAAAAATACAAAATCCTGTCCGACTTCGCTGCTAAAATTAGAACAAAATCTGCATTAAGGTGTTATGTTTTTCGGAATCAAACTAAGTTTAACAAATAAAATTCATAATTATATGTCAGTAAATATTGGTTTAAAACCCGAAATGATTAAAGCCAGCGTCAATGCTTTGAATAATTTATTATCAGATCATGTGGCCTTGTTGGTAAAGTCATGGAACTTTCATTGGAATGTCAAAGGACCGACATTTCACTCGTACCACGTTTTTATCGAAGAAATATATGATGGTATAACGGAAGATATCGATGAAATAGCCGAACGTATACGTGCACTTGGCGAACGTCCTGTGGGTTCGATGAAAGGCTTCCTGTCTCACGTCCGCATTAAGGAACACGCCGAGGAGAACGATATGCCTGAAGCATCGAAAATGCTGGCTACACTCGGTGAGGATTTTGAAGCCATGATCCGCGAACTCCGCACAGATATCCAAAATTTGCAGGCGGAAAATACTGCCGATGAAGGTACCTTAAGTTTCTTCAGCGGTATGATCGAGCGAAAGGAAAAAACCGCATGGATGCTCCGCTCATTCATGGAAAAGTAGAATGGTTATAGCATAACCTCATGTTTGAAAAATACGAGACAAAAAGGCCTGGCAAACCAAGTTGCCGGGCTTCTTGTTATATGGTAGGAAACAAAATATACAATTTTAACACAAATCGCTGATGCCCGATGCCGACAATCCGAGTTGGTATTGATTGCCTTGCGGCGTTTGCAGGATACAGATACGTTTCTTGTGTTCCAGCTTGTAGACATAACTTTTATTGACCAAATGACTTTTACCCGCACGGATAATGGACGTACCTGTCAATTTTTGTCCTATTTCGCCTAACCGTTCGAAAACGAGTTCTTCCTTTCCTGTGGTCAGGAACATATTGCTGTAATTACCATCGGCGGCTACATACAGGATATCAGTAGCTTTGAGCACCAAGGTCGAATTGAACGTATGAAAACTGTATGTTTTGGTTGTGTCGGCCACTAATGACTCCGGTTGACTTGCCAATCCATGATGGTTGGTCATGCGGTCGCGCACCTTTTTGATCGCTGCCGACAGGTCGAGGATATCGATCGGTTTAAGCAGGTAATCTACCGCAGCGAACTTGATGGCCTTTAAAAGATATTCAGGTGTATCGTAGGCGGTAGTGAAGATGATGTATGGCAACGTGATGGCGTCTTTCAGTTGTTCGAGCAGCCACATCGAATCCCTCGCCTTTAGTTGTATATCCAGAAATAGGAGATCGGGACGGTATTGGAGGATAGCTTTCATTGCAACATCCACATCCTCGCATTGGGCAACCACTTCCACATCAGGATGGTATTCGGCCAACTTCTGGATTAGTGTCAAGCGCGGGAATAATTCATCTTCAACAACAATGGCTTTCATGAGAATGGTGACAGGTGATAAGTGACGAGTTACGGGTGACAAGTTACAAAGTTACAAGATTATCAACAAGTACGTTTCAAATTTTTAATAATACCAATGAAGTTGCCACGAAGGCACAAAGACACGAAGAGCTTAGTTTCTTTGTGGCAAAATATAGCAAAAAAACATTCTTTATTATTGGTCAATAAAATACTTTCGGATCAATAATCGACGCTTTTATTTTGACTTATGAGATTTATTTTGGTGATGCGGTCTCATGAGCGAAGCGAGTAAAGCGAATAATTCTCAATTTTCAATTCTCAATTCTCAATTAATTATACCTGAATTCTTTGGGGACTTCTATCTCTATCCGGGTGCCGCAGGCGTGTGCATGTTCGTCGGTGAGATCGATGACACGTTGTACGATCGGTTGGTCGTTGGTCTGGTTGTAGAGATCGATTTGCTGTGAAAGAATGTAGAGCCCCTGGCCGTTTCCTTTGGTTTGGAGGCGTTCGGCTTCGACGCGGCCGATACCATCATCCTCAATGGCAACCAGCACCTCGTCCTCCATGAACGGGTCGGCCATGATACGGAGGTGTCCCTTGCCTTTCTTGGCACGCAAACCGTGTTTAATCGCATTCTCGCAATGCGTGTGCAGGATCATGTTGGGCAACATAATGTCCTTATCCACACCGGATGCAACCTCGATGCTGAAATCGAAATGCTCGCCGTAGCGCATTTTTTCAAGGCCAAGGTATAATTCCACATAACAGATTTCCTGGGCTAACGTACGTGCCGGTTGATCGACATCGCGCAGTGTAAGGTTGGTGAAAGAGGCATACATGGCTAAATAATGGTTGGCCTCCTCCTTAGAAAAGTTCATGATGTAATATTCAATACCAGCCAATACATTGGCATTGAAATGTGGTATGGAACGTAGCCGTATCGATTGTATTTGCAGGTTATTCAACTGCTTTTGACGTTCGAGTGCACGTATCTTTTCCGCATTCTTTTTGTTCAGATAGCGGTATGCGGTCCAACCGCCTACGAACACCAATATAGTGATACAAATCACATAAAACCACCATGTTTGCCAAAAGGCAGGTAAAATTATAAACGATTGGTTTACTACGGGTGTTTCGGTGCCGGGTACGCCGGAATTAGCCTTGAGTTGGAATTCATAGCGGCCGGGAGGGAGATTGTTGAAAGTAACTTCCCTTTCAGCTACTGGTTGCGACCATTCATCCTGGAACCCGGTGAGGCGATATTGGTAGCGGACATTTCCGGTGGCGGAATAGCAAATACCGATGAAACTGAATTTTATATTTTTTTCACGGTATTTAAGGCTAACAGATTCATCGTTCATAGTTGCCCAATGAATATTGTCAGTGGAGCTTTGTACGATTTGTAGGTGTAATACAGGAGCAGGCTGTTTATATATCAGGTCGTCGGGACGGAAACGAACCAGACCATTCTGAGATATTACCCAGACATAACCGTCATTGTCTTCAACCGGTGTACCCCTGATTAGTTTCTCACCCATAAACCCGTTATATTTATCGTAATAGAGAAAACCGGACGATCCTGGGCTTAAGACACAGATGCCCTGAAGTATGCTTACTATCAGTGTGTTGTTGCGGGTAAACAGGACTCCTCGCACAGTAGTTCCGGAAAAAGTATGCATTAGCCTAATGCTATCACCCGATATGGAGTATAACCTGTTTTGGGCGGAGAACCAGATATTCCCGTTTTTATCAGCCACCATGTTTTGAGCTGGGGCATAATTATTATCGAATTTGCTGTAAATACTGTCCCCGTCCACAATAGAGATGCCTGCCGCTCCTCCGATCCAGATCCGTCCCTGTTTATCGGCATAAGCACATGCCGGCTGTTGCTTTAATTTGGCGACATCCAGTTCGCGGATTACACCTCCGTCGGGATTGCAAATCAACATACGTGTATATCCGCCTACCAACAGGTTACCGCCGGGAAGCACTTCTACATAATGATACATAGAGGCAGGCAGGTTCAACCAGTTAGATTTCCCGTCGTGGTATCGCATCACATCGCCTGTCTGATACATTCCGGGAAAGTAGTATTTGCGATCGGTAACTCCAGGCTTTCCTTGGAAAAAACTAACATCAGGAATACGTGGATGCGGTATCAGTTCATACGCATTGCCCGATATGTGGATCAGCAGGTTTTCCATGGTTGCGGCCAAAATTCCGCCTTTGTCGTCTGAAATAATGGAACGTACAACATCTTCACCATGCATGAGAATGTAATCCTTGAAATTGAGCCGGAAAAAATTGTACACTCCGTTGTAAGTGGCTATCCATAGATTCTTCTCCCGGTCAATGAGCATGTCATAAATGATGGTTTCTTCGGCAACGGTTTCCAATTGTCCGTTATCAAACCTGTCTATTTTCGTATAACTCTGTATGAATAGCTTCCCGTCATCGCCAGGTATTGCATTGATGCCTACTGTAGGGTCAAAATGGAATGTATGACCGTATTCTTTGTGTAAACCACCATCAACATATTTGAAAATGCCATCGCTACCCACGGCCCATAAACCGTTTTGGTGCGGGACAATGCAATGAATGGTAGTCACAGGAATACTATCGCGCACAATGCCGTCTTCGGCGATCAGGTAAACACCTTTGGCCGTGGGTACATAAAACAGTTTTGCATTCCTGTCCCAATATGGTTTACGGTATTGTTCCATATTATTCAGGATATTGTGTCCCCACGTTTTTACCAATCCGGTATCAGTCACTGCAAATAAAGCTTTTTCTTTATTCCCCGTGTCTTCATAAAAAACATATCCGGCTGGCATGCTGCGGCCTGTGTATGGACAAAGCCTCCATTTTTCGATCTTCTTCAGTTTTAAGCTGTCGTTGGGTAACGTGGTGTATATTTGACGAAACAACAACGCATGGATATTGCCGGAAACGCTCTCTGTAACCCGTAGTACATTATAGTCTTTATCACTCAGGTAGGTTTTGAATGCAGCTCCGTCATAACGCACAAACCCGTTATATGTTCCCATCCAGATAAAACCCTTGTCGTCTTGGAAAAGACTCCATACCATACTCTCGGGCAATCCGTCGTTAACAGAATATTTACGGTAGCTATATCCTGTTTTCAGGTAATCGTTTGCTACGGTAACCCAACAACAAAACAGCATCCCTGCAAGGCAAATTATTTTAAAATATAACGTTTTCATGATACAAAATATTAATGGTCGGATATTGGATACTGTTGGAATCAATTGGTCGGATATTTTGCAAACTTTTCAAAAATACAAAAAACCATGGTTCGAAAATCACTTTTGTGGAGAAACGAAACCTTTTTTGTGAAATGTCCGTATAAAATACAGACGGATTTTTAGATGATCATGATGCGGCTCCTGAATGTGACAAGACTGGCATGTCTGTCGAGGCTTGAACACAAAAGGTTGGCGATGAAAATAATGAATTCGGAAAGAAAAGTGTGAAAAAGTGAAAAAATAAAGAGGTAAAAGCGGCTGTCCGGATTTTTACCTCTTTTTTCTTTTAATCGAAATAAAAACCCGTGGGCGGAACGGTTAATTTAAGCATTGGGTTGAAGGTAACATACGCAACATTCAGCATTGCATGTCGGCATGTCCTGCAAACGAGAAACCAACACCCCGGTAAGTATCGTTACCAAACATATCGCCCGTGTAGAAATTAATGTTTGCCCCGACGGCAGGCCCCAGCGAACATGTGAGTTGCGCCTGTGCCATCCCGTTCGGATTACTTTGTACCTTCGGGCCTTTGTGGCAAAAAGATACTGAAAAGACACAAAAGTGCTATTTGTCATTTCGTTGTCGCTACCGTTGCTTTGACTTTGTACACTTTAACAGTAACGCCATCCTCGGCTGTAACCGTATACTCCACTTCGCGTTCGGCCGAAAAATCCTGGGAAGAACCTGATGCCGGGATTACTTTTGCGTTGTCCGAGACTTCGATTTCGGGGCTAAGCGAACCGACTATTGTCCCTTTAGAATATTGCCGGGTGATGTTGGTCGCGTTGATTTGCCATTCTGTTCCGTCGGTTTTGAACGAAATAATATCACACGCTTTGCTTTTTTCCGGTTCATCGTTTCCGCATGAAACGAAACCAACCACAGCGACGAATAATACAATTAAAAAAAATGATGTTTTCATAAAAATAGGTTATAAGCCCCCTTCCTGGCCTCTCCCGGTTAGGAGAGGACTGTGCGTTATGCACGTTCGGAAGAGGATAGGGTTATTTGATTTTTTTGAATTTCGATGATCTGTTGAATGGGGCTTTTATTGTTTCACGATCTTAATCACTGTCCTTTCTTTACCATTGTCGATGGTCAGCAGGTAAGTGCCCGAAGGCTGGTTGCTGATATCCGGGTTTACCATCAGGTCGGTAACGTTGGTGTGATAGAGTACGTTGCCTGCCATATTGGCAATGGTAATGCGGTAAGTTCCGGGCGTATCA